>DPVW01000333.1:6020-7147 GCA_003529325.1 Candidatus Latescibacterota bacterium
GCAAGTGGCTCTTTAGCTCAGTTGGTAGAGCAGGGGACTGAAAATCCCCGTGTCCGCGGTTCAATTCCGCGAGGAGCCACCATTTTTATCTGTAGCATAAACAGGCACTTGGGCTTATCGTCCTCGGTGCCTGTTTCTGTTTGATTTCGATTCATTAGCCCGCTTTTAGCCCGTCTTGGGTCGGAGGACCTTTCGCGATTGCTTCAGAGCCTCCAGATCCGCCGGATCGAAAAGCGTCCGCGACCCGATCTTGACTACCGCTAATTCACCATTCTCCATCAGTCCGCGCAAGGTACGTTCACAGATTCCAAGACTCCAGGTCGCCTCACTGTATGTCATCAGCAGCTTTGGGACGACGCGATCGCATGGACGGATCTCGTCCGTTGCTTCTGTGGACTGATGATCAGATTCCCTTGTCATTGTCTTGCCGCTACCGCAGTCCCGTCGTGAACGAGTGTCCACAGCGCGGACACCGCACCAGATGCGACTCTTGGACATCGTCCAAGTCTGTTCCAGATCGCATAGCACTGCTCCGATCCGTCTTACCGAGTTTCCGACTCAGATAGAGACCCAGACCAGGCGACATGCCGGATAGTTTTCGCATCTGACGTTCATGAATGTCCCCTGCAAGCCGGATGTGATCATCGGCGATGTCGTACCGAAACGCACTGAAGTCCGGACCGAGCGGAACGCGCCTTGCAGGCAATAGACCGGACTTAATCCAGCGCCGGACCGTCCTGGCGCTGCGTTGAGTGCGTTCTGCGTACTGATCGATCGTCATAGTGCGGTCCTATCAGGCTTGTACTTCGTCGTACGGGCTTCTACCGGCTCCAGTTTCGCACGAGCTCGTTCTGGTCGTCTTCTGGCGGGAAGCATCTGTTAATAGGGCATTGCTTCGTCAACGCGAGAGCAAGGGCTGCGGGATGCCATAGCCGTTACGTTCAACTGAACGGGCGTTGACGGCCTGCACAATCCGATGTAGTAAATTTCCTTAGCCCTTTCAGTCCACCAGCGAGCCATCCCCTTGCACCTGCCTGATGCAAGCGTCCCACTGCCAGAGCTGCTCCAGTTTCTCACATATTCCTTGTAATCGGCACCATATCCAGAAAAAGGTGCTAATAGTAGCA
>DPVW01000440.1 GCA_003529325.1 Candidatus Latescibacterota bacterium
GCAGATGACGGCCGTTACTTGTACCGTTGACCGGCGAAGTCTACGATTCTGCTACGACCTGCAACAGGTGGGTAGCCTGCTTGCCGGCAACTGCAGCTTGATGCACGTTGTCCCGTCGACGGCTACCGAGGATGACATCGTGACCGAGTTCGAAATCAGTACAGGAGAGCGGCAGCGCTGCGAACTGCAGCGATCGCATGTCGTGGAAGCTGTGCGCGCCGTGCGCGAGGATGGTTTCGTGATCCTTCACCAGGCCGTCGATCCCGACCATATTCGGGCCCTGCGTGAGCGCATGCTCGCCGATGTGGCCGAAATCCTCGCCCTCGACGATGTCCCTTACCAGTTCAGCGACGGACACCTGCAACAGGACCCGCCCCCCTTTCCGCCTTACCTCTTCCGCGACGTGCTCGTCAACGACTTCGTTGTCGCAATCACCAGGGAGGTGCTCGGGGAGGGTGTCAAAAACGCGTTCTACAGCGGCAACACTTGCCTGCCCAACACGACCAGGCAACCCCTCCACGTCGATGCGGGCCAGCTGTGGTCTGATCTCGAATCGGCGCCTCCGGCATATGGCTTGGTCGTTAATGTCCCCGTCGTCGACGCGACCCCGGAAAATGGCAGTACCGAGCTCTGGCCTGGCACCCATCTCGACACAACACGCGCGATGGGGGACGGCGACATCAAGCTCACGCCCGAGGCGCAAGCTGACATCCACGCGACGACCAACCCTCTGCAGCCGAGTGTGCCCGCTGGCAGCGTGCTCATCCGCGACATCCGCCTCTGGCATCGTGGCATGCCGAACCGAACCGCAACACCGCGTCCGATGATCGCCATGATTCACTGGCCGCGATGGTGGCACGTGGGCAAGCCACTGGTATTCCCCAGCGGCACGGAAGGAATATTCCAGCACAGCGTGTTGGAGACGGTGGCGCAGTTCGTAGAGGGACCGAGCGACTACATCGGTCGAAATAACAAATACGACTACCTGGGATGATGTCAGATGCGGCGTCCGGCTAAGGATGTACTACCGACGGCCAATACACTGCCTCAGAGGGGTTTATCGTCCGCTACCAACACAACGCTTCGTGATGATGGGCGGCTACTGGCCCGTCATCCAGAAGATGCACAATGGCAACCTGGGGGTGGTGACCCGCGACGACGATTTTCACATCGGTGAGCGGGGGCGACTGGTCTTCGTCCATTCCCCAGACGGTGGCGAGTCATGGAGTCATGCTGCCGTCATAGCTGGTGAGGGATCAGACAACCGAAATCCGGCGTTTGGGGTCACCTGCACGGGACTCTACTCGTCTCGTTCATCGTGCAGGTGAACTACACGGACGGAGTCTATCGCCGAGAGGATATGGTGCCAACACCACTATATCTGGCTCGCTCGGATGATCAGGGCCAGAGCTGGACGTGCGAGCTTGCGAAGGTGGGGAGGATGAATTCGCCGTCAGTTCACCATTTGGCAAGATGCTCACCCGCGCCGACGGTGGGATCCCCTTGTGTTCCTCGCGGGTACGTCAGCGACTCAGCAGGGAACGACCAAGCTGCATCGCGCCGGTGAACCGGTGGCATGATTTCGGGCGACGGCTGCTAGCTTGTCGTCGGAGGCTTCCTGCAGGAAGTGCTGCCTGGGTTCAGAGCTGAACATGCGGTGGCTCCCCTTCAGTACCTTGCGTCGATTTCGGACCGGACCAGCTGCTGGAGTTGGGGAAGGCCGAAACTCGTCAGTGGCTTGCCGTTCACCAGGAAGCCGGGGGTCTTGCGGATCCCCAGTTTGGCAGCGTCGAGCAGATCCTGTCGGACGAGCGCCGACAGCGCCGGGTCATTTGTGTCAGCTCGCAAGCGCTCCACATCCACACCGACTTGTGACAGCAGAGGCCAGACCAGTTCGGCCTTGGCCTTGTGATGGCTCGCCCAATGGTTCTGGGAGGCGAAGAGCAACTCCAGCGTTTCCCAATATTTGTCCTGCCTTCGTGCCGCTTCGAGAATCTTCACAACCGCTCTGGATCCCTGATGAAAGGGGGCGTAGCGCAACACGAGTCTGATCCTCTGGGGGTCTGCCGCCATCAAGTCGTGAACGTGCTTGTGAAATACGGCACAGGTTTCGCAGGCGGGGTCGAAGAACTCGACGATGGTGACGCGTGCGCTCGCGGGTCCCAGCGTGATCGCATGATCTGGCACGAGAGTCGGAGAGTTCTCGCGGGCGAGAGCACCCGCCTTCTCCGCCTGCCAGTTCTGGTACCACCAGGCGCCGCCGGCGAAGAGGAGCAACATGGCGACGGCCGCTAGGAGAAGGACAGTCTGCTTCTTCATTTATCAAGCCTCTTGTAAAGTACCAGCAGGGCAGCCACCATCGCGGTAAACGTCAGCAGCGAGAGCAGGGGAATGGAGAGAAAGCCGAGCAGTTCGATGTAGTCCTCGGAACAGGATACGCCCTGACTGCAGGGAGCAGCGCTCTCCGGGATGATACCCTCGTATAGCAAAGTATGATAGAATGCCGTCAGCCAGCCGCCCACGGCGAGTGGCAGGGCATAACGAATGGCCTTGCCATCGAAAGGCACAAGCCCCGCTCCCAGCACAAGGACCATGGGATACATGAAGATGCGTTGATACCAGCACAGCGAGCATGGTGGAAAGTCCATGACCTCGCTGAAGAACAGGCTTCCGAGGGTTGCGGCACAGGCCATCAGCCAGACACCGAAGAGGATCAGCCAGTTCGTATCGAATGCGTCAGCGTCAACGGATGGATCAGTCATGTTACTACCATAAGCCGGTGGTGCCGCCAGGCCAATGGTTCGCACAACGAGACCTGCGGCAGGACCAGCTGGAGAAAGATTGAGTGCGTGGGGTCCGAGACGCGGACGCTCAGGCGTACGATCCGACACCGTGGCGCGCCAGACTGCTCACTCTTACTTCGGCTTGCTGAAGCTCGGGACGATCTGCATGGTCAGGATGAACGGCCACCGACAGCATTTCGGCTCCGTTCAGGGCGGTCACACCGGATGCCGAATCCTCAAAGCCGATGCACCTGTCAGGTGCTATCGTGAGATCATCCGAAGCCTTCAGGTATGGGTCAGCAGCTGGCTTGAGGTCGGTGA
>DPVW01000104.1:0-4938 GCA_003529325.1 Candidatus Latescibacterota bacterium
CTCGGTGGCATCGGTAACAATCACGCCCGCTGTTACACAGCCAATCCCCACACCGAAATCGTTGCGGTATGCGATATCATCAAGGACAAGGCGGACAAGGCGGCGGCTACCTATGGTGCGCAGGCTTTCTACACAGTTCGACAGATGCTGAACAGTGGCATCAAGCTCGATGGTTGCAGTGTCACCACGGCGGGCATTGAGAATGGTGGCGATCACCACAAGCCGACGATGGAACTGCTACGTGCACGCATCCCCGTGCTCGGGGAGAAGCCGATCTCGAATGAGATCGCCAAGGCACGGCAGATGGTAAAACTCGCCAAGGATAAGCGGGTACCCTATGGCATCAATCTGAATCATCGATTCACTCCGGCGGCGGTGCGGGCAAAACAGTGGCTGCAGGAGGGTCGTCTCGGCGAACTCAACATTGTCAACATGACGATGTGGATCAACAACCCAAACGAATCATCACCGTGGTTCCATATTCGTGCCCTGCACCCGCATTCTCTCGATGTGATGCGCTACTTCGCTGGTGATGTCGAGCAGGTTCAGGCCTTCTTCAAGAAGGGCAAAGGGCGCAAGATCTGGTCGAATGTGCAGGCCAATCTGCTGTTCACAAATGGCGTGATCGGTCATCTGACCGGTTCCTACGACGCCGGGGGCAGTTATGGTCTGGAGACCCTGGAGCTGGTCGGTTCGGAGGGGCGTGTCGTCATCAACGAAGCTTGCGAGAAGCTGAGCTTCTTTCCGCGATTTTCCAACCAGGTGGAGAGCTTCGATCATCTGGGGGGCATGCAGAGCTTTGGTGATACCTTCCCGTCGCGAATCGGTGCCTGGGTCGATGACCTGCGCAAGAAGACGGCACCGACCAAAATCGACGCCAAGGCGGAGGACGCACTGAAGGTGCAACTTGTGATCGAGAGCATCATCAAGAGCTGGAAAATCGGCAAAGTGATCACCATTCCAAAGAAGTAGCCATGATATCAGGAGGCACGTTGACAGCTGACAAAGCGAAGGACGAATGTGGCATCGTCGGGGTATACAATCTCGAGCCGACGAGTGATCGTTCCGTCACGCCTTTCATCCCATCCGCACTGTTAGATCTGCAACACCGAGGTCAACTCGCTGCGGGGATGACGTGCTTCGACCCGGGGCGACCGCATCTTCTGTTGACCCACAAGGATACGGGGTCGGTGCGCGAGGTCTTCCGTCTCGCCCACGTGGCGAAGGCGAAAGCAATCGTCGAGGAGCATTCGGGGGTCGCCGCCATCGGCCATGTCCGATACGCCACCAGTGGTCGCGATCAGATCGAATACGCACAACCCTTTGAACGCCATCACAGTCGCACCTTCAAGTGGTTCTCTCTCGGCTTCAACGGCAATCTGGCAAATTACTCGCAGCTACGCGATCACCTGACCAAGGTGCGTGGCTACCACATGGTGCACGACGTGGACACGGAGATCCTGTTGCATCACGTGGCGCACGCCTTGCGCGGAGAGTCGAAACCGGTGCTGGTCGATGCATTCCGCGAGCTGACACAGAGTCTGGATGGTGCCTATAACATCATCTTTCTCAATGCTGATGGGGACCTGGTGGCGGCGCGGGATCCCATGGGCTTCCGGCCTTTGTGCTTCGGTGTGCGCGATGGGCTCTTCGCCGTTGCCTCGGAGAGTGTCGCTCTGCGCAACATGGGCATCGAAGAAATCACCGATGTCGAGCCGGGACAGATGGTCCGTGTCGACTACGAGACTCGCACCGTGCATCTCGAACGATATGCTGAGCCCTGTGGTCACCACCACTGTTTCTTCGAGTGGGTATACTTCGCCCACGGCAGTTCGGTGATGGAGGGCCGCACTGTCTACGATGCTCGCTGGCGATTGGGCGAGCACCTGGCACAGAGTGAAGTGGAGCAGATGGACGAGAACTGCGTCGTCGTCGCCGTTCCTGACACGGCCAAACCGATTGGGGACGCTTTCGCCTTCTCGCTACGGATCCCGTCCTTGGAAGGGATCGTACGCAATCGTTATGTCGGCAGGACCTTCATCGAAGGCGGGGAGCGGGCGCAGAAGGTGCGTAGCAAGTACACGCTGCTTCCCAGTGTGACCGGTGGCAAACGAGTCTTTCTGGTAGAGGACAGTCTCGTGCGCTCAACGACACTGCGCGATCTGGTGAAACGAACGCGCGACGAAGGTCAGGCCAGCGAGGTCCACGTCCGCATCGGTGCCCCCCCCGTCATCGCCCCCTGCTTCTACGGGATCGACATGTCGACTCTGGGTGAACTGTTCGCGCCAGCGTGGCTCACAAAGGGGTATACGCAACAGGATCTCGATCGCGTCAGTCGGGAAATGGCGACCCAGTTAGAGGCCGATTCCCTGCGCTACCTGCTGGTGAAGGATGTGGCCCCATGCATCGGTCTGCCGCACAAGGACCTGTGCACGGCCTGTGTTTCGGCCGATTATCCTTCGACGGCGGGGGAGAGCATCTACCAGGCGGAACGGACCAACGGACGGCATCGGACGGTCGGTCGCGCATACGATGGTGTGCTCGCAGACGTACCCCCTATGGCGGGGCACTAGGTCAGCGTCAGTCAGAAAAACATGGTACTGCTTTCCCTTCGTGATATCGCCCTCTCCTTCGGTGTCGGTCAATTGCTGGATGGCGTAAGTCTGCAGATTGAACCCGGTGAGCGCTTATGTCTGCTGGGTCGCAATGGCGCCGGCAAGTCGACGTTGATGAAGATCATCGAGGGCAGTCTGCGCGCCGACGGCGGCAGTGTGGCCCGTCAGCCAG
This sequence comes from Candidatus Latescibacterota bacterium, assembly GCA_003529325.1. Classification (GTDB taxonomy): domain Bacteria; phylum Latescibacterota; class UBA2968; order UBA8231; family UBA8231; genus UBA8231. Next base: position 2,788 of record DPVW01000104.1, read on the forward strand.
ACACGCGCGTCGCACTGCTGTCGCAGGACGTACCACCGGGGTTGACGGGCACGATCCGCGACATCGTCGGCGCCGAGGTGCCAGAGCGCTCCTTCGGGCCACCGATGGTCGACATTGTATTGTCAAAAATGCAGCTGCAACCGGATGCCGATTTTGCGACGCTGTCAGTGGGCCTCAAACGGCGGTCATTGCTGGCGCGGGCACTGGCGACAGAACCGGACGTGCTGTTGCTGGACGAGCCAACGAACCACCTGGATATCGAAGCGATCGAGTGGCTTGAGTCATTCCTGCTGAAGCGGCGCGGCGCGCTGCTATTCATCACCCACGACCGGGCGTTGACGCACCGCCTGGCGACACGGATTCTCGAGCTCGATCGTGGGCGGCTGTCGAGTTGGGCCAGCGATTATGCCACCTTTCTGCGGCGCCGCGAAGCCCAACTCGAGGCACAAGGAAAACAGGACAAGCAGTTCGACGAAAGACTCAAGCAGGAGGAGATCTGGATCCGGCAGGGCATCCAGGCGCGACGTACGCGCAACGAAGGGCGTGTCCGCGCCCTGATGCAGATGCGGGAGGAGCGCCGCATGCAGCGTTCGGCCGTCGGCGGTGCCCGGGTTGCCATCCAAGAAGGTGTGCAGTCGAGCCGCCGTGTCATCGAGGCAGAGGATCTGAGTTTCGCCTATGACGACAATGTTGTCCTGCAACCCTTCTCCACCTCGGTCATGCGGGGGGACAAAATCGGTTTCATCGGCCCCAATGGTGCGGGCAAGACGACACTGCTGCGGCTGTTGTTAGGGGAGTTACAGCCAGGGGGTGGCACGGTGCAGCATGGTCTTCGCATACAGGCGGCCTACTTTGACCAGTTGCGAGCTCAACTCGACGACGAGCAGACGGTATTCGACAGCGTCGCCAATGGCAGTGATCGCGTCGAGGTCAATGGCGGCACGCGCCACGTATATGCCTACCTGCAGGATTTTCTGTTTACCAAGGACCAGGCCCACAGCAGGGTCGGAGTGCTCTCCGGAGGGGAACGCAATCGGCTGTTGCTGGCGCGGCTGTTCACGCGACCGGCGAATGTGCTGGCCCTGGATGAACCGACAAATGATCTCGACGCGGAGACGCTGGAAGTGCTGGAGGCGATGCTCGTCGAATTTTCCGGCACCGTACTGTTTGTCAGCCATGATCGTGAGTTTCTCGACAATGTGGCGACAAGTACCATCGTCTTCGATGGTTTTGGTGGCGCCCGTGAATTTATCGGGGGCTACAGCGACTGGCTGCGGCAACGGTCGGCACCAGCCCCTGAGGCTGTGGCCACAACGGCGACTCCCAGGCAGGCCGTCGCCCAGGCACCGGCACGTAGAAAAGAGCGAGTACGGAAACTCGGGTTCAACGAGAAGCGCGAACTGGCGCAACTGCCCTCGCAGATCGATGGCTGGGAAACCGAGGTGGGGGAACTGCACACGAAGATGTCGAATCCGGACAGTTACACCGATGGCACCGATCTCGGAGCACTGACGGCGCGGCTGGATCGGGTGCAGGCGGAACTGGCCAGCGCCTATGATCGCTGGACCGAACTCCAGGCACGCAGTGAAGAGGTGTAGAACATGCAGAGGGTAGCAGTCATCGGTCTCGGTCCGATTGGCACACTCCATACCAAGATCTATGCGGAGATGGACAGCGCTGAGCTGGTCGCCGTATGCGATATCGACCAGGGGCGCGCCGACGCCGCGGCGCAGCGGCTGGGTGTGCCGGCATTTCACAGTGTATCCGCTATGCTCGCTGGCACCGATCTGACAATGGCCAGCGTCGCTACGGGGGGGCAGGAGTATGGCTCCGATCATCACTCGCCGACGATGGAGGCCCTCGACGCGGGCCTGCACGTGTTGTGTGAGAAGCCAATCTGCAATGAGATCGAACCGGCACAACAGATGGTGGATCGAGCGCGGGAGAAAGGGTTGTGCTTCGGCATCGATCTCAACCACCGGTTCACGCCGGCAGCACGGCTCGCCAAGCGTTGGGTGGAGGAGGGCCGCATCGGCCATCAGTTGTTCATGAATATGGCTATGTGGATCCAGAATTCCCGCGAATCCTCGGAGTGGTTCCAGATCAAGGCGCTGCACCCACACACCATCGACATCATGCGCTACTTCTGCG
>DPVW01000104.1:5247-5560 GCA_003529325.1 Candidatus Latescibacterota bacterium
TGCGCTACTTCTGCGGCGACATCGTCGAGGTCCACTGTTTTGCTGTAAAAGCGCCGGGCCGGAGTATCTATTCGACGGCGCAATTCAACCTGCGTTTTGCCTCCGGCTGCCTCGGCCACCTGACGGGGAGTTATGACATCGAACGGGGGCACCCGATGGAACGTTGCGAGGTGGCGGGCCTGAAAGGGCGTTTCGTCATCGACGACATGTATCGCGAGGTAACGCTCTATCCGGCGGGGGATCTGGAGAAGCGGGTGTATTCCAATCCCATCTTCGGGGGCATGCGCGATTTCGAGGATACTTTCCGCAATCG
>DPVW01000104.1:5889-6014 GCA_003529325.1 Candidatus Latescibacterota bacterium
CTCGGTCGGTTTGTCGAGCAACTCAACGAGGGGGCGACAGCCGAACAGATCGAAGCCTCCGGCGAGGACGGTCTCAAGGCGCAGAAGGTCCTGGCGGCAGCAATCGAATCGATTGAGACAGGCGC
>DPVW01000078.1 GCA_003529325.1 Candidatus Latescibacterota bacterium
CACGATCAAAGGGGCGATGGCGACGATGGGCACCGTCTGCAGGAAGATGGCATACGGATAGAGACTGCGTTTGGCGAGCCGCGACTGCGAGAACAGAACCGCCACCAGAAAACCGGTGACAAAACTGAGAACGAAACCCGACACCGCCGCCTGTGCGGTCAGCGCGGCAGCTCCCAGCAGGGCGGGCAGATGTGCAGCGACGGCGTGGCTGACGTCGATCGGACCCGGCAGCAGATAAGGTGGAATGTTGAAGAGGGTTACGGCGCCATGCCACGTACCTGCCACAAGGACGGAAAACAGCACCGGCGGGACGACAGAAGAGAGCAACTGGGAGAGTCGCTCAGGCATGCTCGGCTGCCATCGCCTGCGTCAGATCTGCTGACAGTTGTCTTACGAATCCGGCAAAGGCGGGCGAGGTGCGCAGGTCGGCGCTACGGGGGTGGGCGAAAGGAACCTGATGCACGGCGGTGATACGACCCGGACGGGGCCCCATGATCATGACCTGTTGGCTCAGATACGCCGCCTCGTGCACGCTGTGGGTGACAAAGAGACAGGTGAAACCGCGCTTCTGCCACAGTTCGAGCAGTTCGTCATTGAGTCGTTGACGGGTGATCTCGTCAAGGGCGCCGAAGGGTTCGTCCATGAGCAACAACGATGGTTCCGCTGCCAGCGCCCGGGCGATGGAAACGCGCATGCGCATGCCGCCAGACAGCTGCTGCGGATACATCTGGCCCACATCCTCGAGGCCGACCCATTGCAGAGCGGTCTCCACCCGTTGCTGGACCTCGGTTGTGGGCAGATGCCGTAGTTCGAGAGGCAAGGCGACATTGTCGCGCACCCGTCGCCACCGTAGCAGCGTCGGATCCTGCAGCACGTATGCCAGTCGACGCTCCTTTGCCCGTGCTTGGCGGGGTGTCAGGCCATCGACCGTGAGCTCTCCTGAGGTCACCGTCGTCAAACCAGCGAGCAGACGCAGCAAGGTTGATTTGCCACAGCCGGAGGGCCCCACGAGTGCCACGAACTGCCCCGCCGCGATATCGAGATCGACGGTGTCGATGGCGATCATGTCGTCGTCAAACCGTTTGTGCACCTGCGTCCCCCGCAGGCAGGCACCGGATGGGGCAGCTTCTGTCATCATCACGTACCCCTCTCGTTGCCCCATAGTTCGATCTGCATGCGACCGGTAAAGTTGAAGCCCTCCTGACGACAGAGTTCGGCCACGACACGACCCCGTTCGACCAGCAGATCACCATTGTCACACTGCGGCATCAGGTAGACCTGGTCCCGGGGCAGTCGCCAACGTTCGACAAGGGTGAGGATTTCGGCCAGGTCGGCGGCGGTTTCGACGACGAATTTTACCTGCACGTCACAATCCGTCGCAAGGAATCTGGGCACGATGTCGAGGTTGAGGTTGCCATCATGCAAGGCCCGGGCCTTAGGGTGATCACTGCCGGGCCGGCTGTTGGACAGTTTGGGAGAGAGGCTGAACAGGTCTGGACGGAGTCCCTCCAAAAAGTGCGTCGCCGCCGTTTCGACGGTGATCAAGTGGCCGCCGGCGCGCATCTCGGTTACCAGCTCGGGTAGATCGCGCTGCAGCAGTGGCTCGCCGCCCGTGAGCACGGCATGTTCCACCTGAACCCATGCCTTCGTCTGTTGCAGGATCTCGGCCACAGTCAGGTGCTCACCCTCGGCATGCCACGAGGTGTGCGGTGTATCGCACCAGATGCAACGCAGGTTGCACCCGGAGGTCCGCACAAAAATGCTGGGATGACCGGCATACCGGCCCTCGCCCTGCAGACTCTGGAAGATCTCTGAAACGAACACGTACCGCCGTTGCCTCTTCTAGCCGCCCGTGTATCTTCTGAGCCGGTCGGTATCGGCGCCGCTGTTCTGATTTCCGATCAACGCTATCATCCGTACCAAGGACTCCCGTGTTTGTCGATACGATCGATTCGGAAGATACGGGACCGGCAGGGAGGGTCAACGATCGTGCTGACCAATGTCTGGAAAGGACATCATGGAGGAACTGTTCCGGCAGTTGATCGAGGCCGTCGGCGAAGATCCATCGCGTGAGGGGCTGCGCGAGACCCCGGGCCGCGCGGCCCGCGCAATGGAGTATCTGACCAGCGGTTATCAGCAGGATCCCAAGGTGGTCGTCAACGACGCCATCTACGAAAGCAACATGGACGAGATGGTCATCGTTCGTGATATCGAGTTGTATTCGATGTGTGAACATCATCTGTTGCCATTTATCGGCAAGTGCCATGTCGGCTACCTACCCCAGGGACGCGTCATCGGCCTGTCGAAAGTGGCGCGTGTCATCGACATCTTCGCACGCCGCTTTCAGATTCAGGAAAATCTGACGACGCAGATCGCCGAGACGATCATGGACATCGTCGAGCCCGCTGGCGTCGGCGTCATAGTCGAGGCTCGTCACCTGTGCATGATGATGCGGGGTGTCGAGAAGCAGAGCTCGCAGATGACGACATCCTGTATGTTGGGTGCCTTCCGCGACAATAGCCAGACACGCAGTGAATTCCTCAACCTGATCAACTGAGCCGGATTCGCAATATGCCCGGCGTGCGCGGGGCCTGGCTGGCGGCGTTCCTCGTCGTGCCCTGCTGTCAGCCTGTTCTTGCGGCGGTCCCGAACGCCAATCCGGAACTGTTGATCCGGTTGTCACCGGGTGCTGCCCGGCCCGCCCCACAGCTCGATTCACTGCATGCGGTCAGTGGTCTGCGAAGCCTTGAGAGGCTGCTGCCTGCCCGCGGATACGTAGCTCGTGCCGCCACAAACCCCCCGATCGAACGTTGGCTGCGACTGCGCTTCGACGGCCGCTTGTCCGTCGAAGCACTGGTACAGAGATATCGTGCTGCATCCGCCGTCGAGGCGATACAGCCAAACTATCTGCGTCGCCAAACAGCGTACCGCACAGATGATCCTCTGCTCGACAAGCAATGGAATCTCGATGCGATAGGCTGGACCCAACGAGATCCCGGTTCCGCGGCGGGGGTTCTGGTAGCCGTTGTCGATTCTGGCGTGGATGGCGACCACCCCGATCTGGCGGCGCAGATCTGGCACAATTCAGCAGAGCTTGATGGCCTCGAAGGTTTCGACGACGACGGCAACGGGTATGTGGACGACATCGCTGGTTGGGACTTCACCGATGCGCCCGGTCTTCCGGGGGATGGCGACTTCACCGATCCGGATGCCGACCCAGAGGATGAATCCGGCCACGGCACGCATGTGGCAGGCATCATCGCCGCCGCCAGCGACAACGGCATCGGTATCACCGGCATCGCCCCTGGTGCCTCTCTCATGGTCCTGCGTGCTGGTTTCAACATCGGCAGCAGTGGCTATTTGCAGGACGACGATGTCGCTGCAGCTATCGTCTATGCCGCCGACAATGGCGCCCAGGTGATCAATCTGAGTCTGGGTGACCCCCGCTATTCCCCGCTGATGGCGGATGCGGTACGGTATGCGATCGAGTTGGATGTCGTCGTCGTTGCCGCCGCCGGCAATGAGGGCTCGGCTGAGGTCTACTACCCGGCACGTCTCGATGGCACGATCGGCGTCGCCGCCTCTGGACGAAGTGATCTGCCGGCGTCGTTCTCCAATCGCGGCACCAGTATCGACCTGATCGCGCCCGGTGTCGCCGTGCACAGCGCAACCCTCGGCGGTGGCTACGGCGATCTGTCCGGTACATCGATGGCGGCACCACATGTATCAGCTGTGGCGGCTCTCATACGGGCACGGCATCCGGAGTATTCGAGGTTGCAGGTGCTGGGTGCTCTCGTCAGCGCCGCACAGGACGTGGGGGCCGCTGGTTGGGACGAGTATAGCGGTCACGGACTGCTCCGTGTGCCAGTACCCCTGTCACCTCAACCACTGGCGGTACGCTTCGTGCGTCCTGCTACAGACCGTGAGGTCTCGGTGGACACCGTCGACATCGAAGCCCGCGTCGTGGTTCCCGAAATGGCAGAATATGACATCGACTGGGGCCCGGGTCGCTCGCCGCGACGATGGCAGGCCCTGGCGAGCGGCACCCTCGGCAGAGGGGAGGGCGAGATCGGAGCATCCTGGTTCACGGCGGGGCTTGCGCCTGGCCCGTATACGATCCGAGCCCAGCTCCTGGACGGCACGGGACGAGCCCATGAGGACCGCGTCGTTGTCGAACTGGTCAATGCCGGTGCCGCTCTTTCCGACCTGCGGTTGGCGCGTGTGCTGCAGGGCCCACGCTGGCAAGATGTGGTGGAGTGGACGACGGACCGCGCGGCGGCGGGAGCGGTGGAGCTGATGACGGCAGGCCAACTCGCACTGCGAATTTCGGTGCCGGAAGGACGCACGCAGCAAGTCGTGCGGCTGCCTCAGGATCTGCCGCCGGGCAGCTACGCTGTACGCGTGTTCAGCGGCGAGCATTCGCTTACTGCGCAAGAGAGTCTGTTCGTGCAACCCGCCGGTGTGCGGCGGTGGGATCTGGCCACCCTCGCTCACACCCGTGAAGACGGCTACCTGTTGCCCCGATTTACCGATTTTGATGGCGATGGTCGCGGTGAATTGGTGGCTATGATCTACGGCGGCGGGGCCTATGGCTCAACGAATTTTTTCGAGGAGGATGAACTCTCCCCGGTATTTGCGACGACGCGGCTCTTCATCCCGTGGGAGACGGGGGACTTCGACCTGGATGGCGTCACGGATCTGATGGGCGTTGATGGGCGACGGGTGCGGTTGTTCGAAGCCGAGACTGGAGAGTCCTATCCTGGACACGTCGCCTGGGAACAACGGGATGTCTGGGGTGGGGAGGTGTTCGATCTGGATGGAGATGGACGTCCGGAGATGATCCTGCGGTCGGCGACGGCAAATCTCTTCCGCATATTTGAAACCGATGGGGATAACGGCTACGCGGAAATCGCTGCACTCGTCAATGACACGCCCGGTGAGAACGAGATGGGCGACCGACAGTCTGTCGGGGACCTGGATGGGGACGGACGTGGCGAGTGGGTGAGCGGTGACAGCGATGGGGATCTCGTCATTTTCGAGAGCGTCGCTGACAACGCGTATCGCTCTGTTTGGGTGGATCAGGTCGATGCCGAACATGTGGATGGACGCCTGTTGAGTGCAGCGGCGGATCTGGATGGTGACGGCGAGCTGGAGTTCATCTCCGGCCGCTTGCTGCGCGACCCCTTCGAGGTCGAGAGCCGCCGCTGGACGCTCTCCGTCTTTGGCGCGACCCATGACAACGACTACGAAATCGAATGGCAGGCTCAGGTCTTCGCCGGGACCTCATCGGGCAATGGCATCACGATCACCGACCTGGATGGTGACGGTCGCCTCGAATGGGCGGTGGTCCTGGTCCCCCACCTGTATGTCTTTCAGGCGGCCGAAGAGGGCGGTTATGAAGCGGTCTGGCATACACCGGTGCGGCGCACGCATCGGCCGGCGGCAGGTGATCTCGATGGGGATGGTCGCCAGGAACTGGCCTACAATCTTGTTGCCGGTGGCATTGAAACGCGGCGCTGGCAAGTGCCTGGAGGGGACCTCTTCGCGCCGGCAGCGTGGGTGGCAGCACCGGCAGGGCCAGATCGAGTGCGACTCACCTGGGAAGGGGTGCGGGATGCCGTCGCCTATCGACTTCGCCGTGATGACGAGGAGGTCGCACGGATCGTCGATGACCAGGCGCTGAGATACGCCTATATCGATTCCGCGCTGACGGCAGGCGAAAGTTATCTGTATGATCTTGCCGCCATCGCTGATAACGGTTCCGTCGGTCATCACACGCCGATCCTGAGTGTTGTGCCGGGAGCCCTGCCGAAGGTGATCGGTGCCAGGCGGGTCTCGTCAACGCAACTGACGGTAGAATTCGATCAGAGCATGGGTCTGGAGGTGGCACAACCCTTCCGCTACCGCTTGCAGCCCGAAGTGGCTACCGCCGAGGCCGTGATCGTGGATCGTTCCCGTCGCCGTGCCGTCGTTGCCTTTGCCGTGGATCTTCCCGATGGCGGCCTCGTCAGTCTGCATTTTTCAGGCCTGCGATCGGCGACGGGCGCGCCCCTGGCGACGGCGAGCGTTGACTTCGAACTCATCACACGTGTTGCCGCCACGCGTCTGCTCGAGGTGATGGTGACAGATCCACTCGCCATGGTCGCTCGATTCGATCGGCCCCTGGCGCTGGCGGAGGCGGTGGTCATCGTCGACGGCGGGGCGATCCAGGTGCAGCATCTGGCGCTCGGGGCGGATGGTCTGTCAGTTGAGATCGAGCTGTCATCGGCGACACCCCTGCGACCTCTCGGACGACGATACGAGGTTCAGCTGACAGGCTTCATCGACGATCTGGGGCGTGCCGTAGAGGGCCGTGCATTCGTCAACCTGCAGGCACAGCAACTGGATGAGATTCTCATCTTTCCGAATCCGGTCGATCCGCTGACTCAGCAGCTGTCCGTCGCCGGGCTGCCCTTGGGCAGCCGTGTGCAGTTGTTCACGTTGAATGGCGATCTCCTGTGGTCCGGGCAGGAGAATGACGGCGATGGCGGTCTCCAGTGGAATGGACGAAACCGCAGCGGCGAGCCGGTCGCCGCTGGGGTCTACCTGCTGCTGGCCCAGCATCAAGGTCGGTCTCGAAGGGCACGGTTCGCAGTCTTGCCTGGACGCTGAGATCCTTGCCCGGATACATTGACCCCGCTATCGTAGGGCCAATACACCCACAACCCACAGCAGATCGGTTACAACAATGGTTCGCATCGGCATCGTCGGTATCGGCTTCATGGGCGTCACCCACTACAAGGCGATCGACAAGGTGAAGGGCGCGAAGGTCACCGCCATCAGTACCCGGGATCCAAAAAAACTGCGTGGCGACTGGCGCGCCGTGCAGGGCAACTTCGGTGGCGGTGGTGGCCAGCAGGATCTGCGCGGCGTCGCTGCCTATGAACGGATCGAGGATCTATTCGCGGACGACAAGGTCGACCTCGTCGACATCTGCCTGCCGACAACGATGCACTTCGAGTGGACGATGGCGGCCCTTAAGGCGGGCAAACATGTCTTTCTCGAAAAGCCCATCGCCCTTGGTCTGCGCGAGTCGGATCGAATGGTCGCCGAGGCCAAGAAACGTGGTCTGCGACTCATGGTCGCCCACGTGTTGCGCTACTTTCCAGAGTATCGGCTGGTGAAAGACTTGATCGACGGCAAGGAGCATGGTCGCGTCCTGGCGGCGGATTTCAAACGCATCATCTCCATGCCTGGCTGGTGGAATCCCAAGGACCTGGCGCGCACGGGCGGACCCGCCATCGATCTGCACATCCATGACGCCGATTTCGTGCAATATCTGTTCGGCTTACCCGAAGCGGTGACATCGGCGGGTGTTATCCGCAGGGGTGGCGTCGTCGAGCACATCGACACCCACTACCACTTCAAGGGCAAACACCAGGTCAGTGCGTCCGGTGGTTGGCTGTCCCAGAAAGGCTGTCCATTTGAGCACGGGTATGATGTGTTCTTCGAGGATGGGACTCTCAAGTTCAACAGTTCCTGGGGGCAGCCTCCCGTGCTGCTGACAAAAGAGGGCAAGTCACGTCGGCCGAAGCCACCCGGGAAGGACGGTTTTGTCGGCGAATTGCAGGAGGCGGTGGATGCCGTCAAGGCGGGCAAGGATTCGAAGGTGTTGTCTGGCCAAAGCGCCCGCGACAGTCTGCTCATGTGCCTGCGTGAGATCGAGTCGGTGAAGAAAGGCCGACGAGTGAAAATGTAGCGGCAGCGAAATTTCCAGAACCAGGTATCGCCTTCAGGAATTGAAGATCTCCTGCAGACGGCTGGCGATGATCTCTGCTTCTCCATCCTGCAGTGTCTGAGGGCCTACCGTCAGGGATGTGTCAGACGCCGACGCCATGATGGATGGTTGGCCTGTCGCGAGGGCCTTGTTGACGTCGCCAGCGCTGTGGGGTGAAGAGTCGGCGAAGCGCAGGTGCACGAGTGGACTGGCCGGTGGGAAGCGGTTTGTGTAGGCCGCCGTGTATTCGGCATGGACACCGGCAATGTTGTCTGCAACAGCTCCCACGACCTGGCAGCGACGCTCCCACTCGGCAACGGTTTCTGTTTCGTCCGCCTCCATGAAGAGTTCGACGGCGCGCAGCAGGCCCATGATTTCTTCCTTGCCCACCTTTTGCGCTCGTCCTACGCCGGAGAAGGGGTTGCTGTTTTTTGCTGCCGCCTCTACCAGGTCCGGGTGCCCCAGGATGAGGCCACTCGACTGTGGACCGAAAAGACCCTTGCCGCCACTGAAAACGACGAGGTCGGCACCGACGATAGTCGCCAGGTCGGTGAGATTCGACTTCGGCGGCAACTGCGCGGCGGCATCGACAATGACGGGCACGTTCTGTTCATGTGCCAGAGCGATGACCTGGCGCAGTTGTTCCAACGGCTGGCTACCGAGAAAGAACACGATTCCGGCGGTGCGCTCGCTGATGGCAGCACGATAGTCGTCCGGCGTCACCGCCTCTTTCGAGCCCACCATGACCAACTCACCCCCACAGACACGAAACCCCTGGTGCACGTAGAAGTGGCTGTCCACGAGGCTGATGATGAACTGATTCGGGCGATCACCCGTGTCCGGAAGTGCAGCGATGGCTTCTGCATCGATGCCGGTGAGACAGGCCGCGCCTGACAGCAACATGCCACTTGCCGCACCGGCGCAGACGAAGGCCGCCGGCACCCCGGTGAGTTCAGCGATTCGTGCGCCGACTTTCTGGTGCAGTTCGCCGAGAGGCACAAACGATCGAGCGGCCTCGGCCATCGCTTCCACGACCTGAGGCGGCATCACGGAGCCCCCAAGGGTGGTGATCGTTCCGCGCGCATTGATGAACGTGGGAACGCCGATTCTTGCGTAGATTGGGTTGGCTGTCGGATCGGCGGTTGCGCTCATCTGCTGGTTTCCTCGGCACGGGTAGATTGATGGCAGCTGGTTGACAGTACTTTATCGAGGAAGAGTACGTTAGCCGTCCCACTCATCCAAGGTCGCAGATGGCAGAGGAACACTCCAGAAGCACGACACGACAGAATCTTCCATCTCCGTCAACGTCGGGATTACTGTCGGGGTTGAGTGGTGTGAAGGTACGGGTCACAGCCATGCTCGGTGGCACGGAAATCACTTTCGACGAGGCTGTCGGACTGGATCCGGACACGCTGCTGGCCGTGGATCGCGGCAAGGATGATCCAGTCGATCTCTGCGTGAATGGTGACGTCGTTGTGCGTGGCAAGTTGGTCGTGGTAGGGGATACATAATGGAGTGCAACTCTTGCGAGTTTGCGCGCAGAGCGTCTGGTACCTCGTTGGGTTCCCCTCACAGTAACCGGTAAACCGCGGACATCAGCCGGGCGCAAACTCTGTCGCGGTGAATCGGCCTTTGCGCCGTGAACGGACGCCCCTTCGAGACGATTCAGGAGGGCTTGTAGAACGAGAAAGAGGGTGGGCACCTTGCGGTGTCCACCCTCTCTGTGTTGTGCCGGCGACGGGTTGGTCGCTCAAACGCTGTGGTTCTGTATAGGCGTTGGAGCGAGTCTTCGTCCCGAATATTTAGTGTTGGTGGCCGTGACCGCCGGCGGCGGCGGCGGGCTCGTCCTCTTCCTCCTCGGTAACCAGGGCTTCCGTCATCAGCAACAGGCCGGCGATGGAGGCGGCGTTCTCGAGGGCGTTGCGCACAACCTTGGTGGGATCTACGACGCCCATCTGAATCATGTCGCCGTACTCTTCCGTGGCTGCGTTGTAACCGTAACTGCCCTTCTTGGCGACGACGGCCTGAACGACGACGGCACCTTCCTGGCCCGCATTCTGCGCGATCTGGCGCATAGGCTCTTCAAGGGCACGACGCACGATCTTGATGCCTACCGATTCGCCCTCGTTGGCGCCTTTGGCACCCTCGAGCTTGGCGATGGCCCGGACCAGAGCGACACCACCGCCCGGCACGATGCCCTCTTCAACGGCAGCACGGGTGGCATGGAGTGCATCTTCCACGCGCGCCTTCTTCTCCTTCATCTCCGTTTCGGTGGCTGCACCGACACGGATGACGGCGACACCGCCTGCCAGCTTCGCCAGGCGCTCCTGCAACTTCTCACGGTCGTAGTCGGAGGTGGTATCATCGATCTGGTGACGGATCTGCTCGACCCGGCCCTTGATGTCGGCGGCCTTGCCAGCCCCCTCGATGACGGTCGTGTTCTCCTTCTCGATCACGGCCCGCTTGACCTGACCCAGGTCGGAGAGCTGGACGCTCTCCAGCGAAATCCCGAGGTCTTCGGTGATGACGGTGGCACCGGTCAGGATTGCCAGGTCCTGGAGCATCTCCTTGCGGCGGTCCCCATAACCGGGTGCCTTGACTGCGGAGATGTTCAAGGTGCCGCGGATCTTGTTGACGACCAGCGTTGCCAGGGCTTCACCCTCGATATCCTCGGCGATGATGAGCAGAGGCTTACCGGCTTTGGAGACCTTCTCCAGCAACGGCAGCAGGTCCTTCAAGGTTGACAATTTGCCTTCGTTGATCAGCAAATAGGCGTCTTCGAGGACGGCCTCCATCGTCTCCTGGTCCGTGACGAAGTACGGGCTCAGGTAGCCGCGGTCGAACTGCATACCCTCGACGACATCGAGAGAGGTCTCCATGGACTTGGCCTCTTCGACGGTGATCGTGCCGTCCTTGCCAACCTTGTCCATGGCCTCAGCGATGGTCTGACCAAAAAAGGAGTCACCATTTGCGGAGATGGTACCAACCTGAGCCACCTCGCTGTGATCCTTGACCTTCTTGCTCTGCGACTTCAGGCTGGCGACGACAATGCCGACGGCCTGGTCGATACCGCGCTTCACTTCCATCGGGTTGAAACCGGAGGTCACCGCCTTCAAGCCCTGCGTGTAAATGGCCTCAGCGAGAACGGTAGCCGACGTGGTGCCGTCACCGGCAACATCGCTGGTCTTGGAGGCGACCTCCTTGACCATCTGGGCGCCCATGTTCTCGTAGGCATCGGGGAGTTCAATTTCCTTGGCGACGGTGACACCGTCCTTGGTCACCGTCGGCGAACCCCAACTCTTGGCGAGTACGACGTTGCGGCCGCGTGGTCCCAGCGTGACCTTGACGGCCCGGCTGAGCTGCTGGACGCCGGAGAGGATCTTCTCTCGGGCCTCCTCACGGAATGCGATCTGCTTTGCAGGCATGGTATACGATCTTCCCCGTGATTACGAAATGACGGCGAGGATCTCTTCCTCGCGCAGGATCAGATGCTCCTCACCGTCGAGCTTGACTTCGGTGCCGGAGTACTTCCCGATCAGAACTTTGTCACCCTTCTTTACCTCGAGAGCGACGCGCTTGCCCTCATCGATGCGACCAGGACCGACGGCGACGACCTTGGCCTCCTGGGGCTTTTCCTTGGCGGTGTCAGGAATGATGATTCCACCGACCTTCTGTTCTCCCTCGTCGTCGAGCCGCAATACGAGCACGCGGTCGGCAAGAGGTTGGATCTTGGACTTGGCCATCACTTAACTCCTTTGGTGTGATGTAGGTGTGGTGAAT
>DPVW01000126.1:0-3123 GCA_003529325.1 Candidatus Latescibacterota bacterium
AGTGAGGAGAGATGATGGACAAAGGTGTCGTACAACAGATTCGCCTGGCGATCGATGAGCAACGACTGGTCGATACGGCGATCAAGCTGATCGAGATCCCCAGTCCGACGCGAAGTGCCGGGGCGGTGGCGGATCGGCTGGCCCAGATCCTCAGCGAGGATGGATTTGTCGTCGAAAGGCCCATCGCTGACTGGCCGGATGCACCGGCTGTGGCGGTGCGCTTCGACACTGGCTCCGCTGGACGTGTGCTGCAATTCGACGGGCATCTGGACACGGTGCATCTGCCATTTGTGCCCCCACGCCACGAGAATGGCTGTCTGTATGGATCCGGGTCCAGCGACATGAAGGGCGGTATCGCCGCCTTCGTCGAGGCGTTGCGGGTATTGCGCGACACGGAGACACTCCGGCAGGGCGGCATCCTGATCACGGCACACGATCACCACGAGGGCCCCTGGGGTGATCGGCGACAACTTTATGCCTTGATCGGCGAAGGGTATGTGGGGGATGCGGTGATGCTGCCGGAATATCTGGCGGACTGTCTGCCCGTCGCCGGCCGTGGCATGGGGATTTTTGAGGTGCGCATCTGCAGGGATGGGACACAGGTACACGAGGTATTTCGGCCCGAAGGCACACCCGACGTGCTGGGCACAGGTGCCCAACTGGTGGTGGAGTGTCAGCAGTTGGCAACGAGGTTGGCACAGATCACACATCCCTACGCTGGTTCTGATTCGGCGTTCGTCGGTCGTATCCAGTCAGGGGAGATCTACAACCAGTCGCCGACGGAGTGTGTCGTTGCCGGCACACGTCGCTGGGTGACACCGGGAACCATCGAAGAGGTGGAGACGGAATTCGCTGGTCTGTTGGATCGGCTCGCTCAGCGTACAGGTACACTCATCGAACATGATTTCGAAGTCCAGGGCGATGCCTTTCGAATAAAACTCGATGACCCGTTGATCGGAGCTTTTCAATCGGCGTACGGAGGCTGCACTGGCGCCGTCTTGCCTCTAGGGAGCAAGCCATTTGTCGATGATGGCAATTCGTTTTCGCGACTCGCCGGCATTTCCGCACTCACACATGGTCCGGCGGCGACGGGGGCCCACACCCTGAACGAAGAGGTCCCGGTGGCGGAATTGGTGCGTGTCGCTCAGGTATACGCGCTAACGGCGATCGGCTACTGCCACCACTCTGCGGGGACAAAGTGAATATCGATGAGCGCCAGGCGCGCCTGCTCAAACTCACGTCCATCGATTTTCGTTCGACCGAACAGTTTGTGGAGGAGCCCTTTATCGTGTCCCGTGCCGAGGGACTCTACTACTGGGATACGGAGGGCAAGCGTTACTTCGATGCCATTGGCGGGATTTTCGCCGCCAGTCTCGGCCACGGGCACCCACGCGTGCTCGAAGCCATGCGACGGCAGATGGAGCAACTCAGTTTCGCGCCTCCCATGCATGGCATTGCCGACGTGACCCTTGATTTCGTCGAACGTCTGGGGTCCGTGACTCCGGAAAACTTGAATTTCGTCAAACCCTTCAGTGGTGGCTCGGAGTCGATCGAGGCAGCGATGAAGTTCACCCGTCAATACTTCAAACAGACGGGCCAACCGGAGAAGTACAAATTCGTCAGTCGGTATCAGGGATACCACGGCGGCACGTTCGGGGCCATGGCGGCCAGTGGCACGGGCAAACGCAAGACGCCATTCGAACCGCAGATGGGTGGGTTCCTCAAGGTTTTCTCCCCGACCTACTATCGCGATCGTTTCAGCTGTTGGGAGGAGTGCAATCGCTTCTGCGCACGCATGTTCGAGGATGTCATCCTCAGCGAGGATCCCCGCACCGTGGCAGGGGTCATCGTCGAGCCCATCGGCAATACGGGGGGCACCGTCACGCCGACGGATGAATACTTCCAGATTCTGCGTCAGATCTGCGACGAATATGAGGTGTTACTGATCTTCGATGAGATCATCACCGGTTACGGCCGCACGGGAAACATGTTCGCCGCCCAGACCTTTGGTGTGACGCCGGACATTCTCTGCGGTGGCAAGGGGCTGTCGAGTGGCGCCGTACCTCTGGGAGCGATGATCGCACGCGAGAATCTCGGCGACGCATTCTACGGTTCCGAAGCAGAGGATGTGAACTTCGCCCATGGTCACACCTTTGCCGGCAATCCACTGGCCAGTGCCGTCGGCATCGCCGTCATCGACGAGATCGTCGACAACGACCTGGCGCAGGGCGCACAAGAGCTGGGGGTGTATCTGGTGGACAAACTGCGCGGGTTGGAGAAGTATGGTGTGGTGCGAGAGATCCGCGGCAAGGGATTGCTGCGTGGCGTGGAGTTGATGCGCGAGGGAGAGCCCTGTCCGGAATTGGGTGTGGCGCTGAAGAAGACGGCCCTCGACAATGGCCTCGTGATGCGCATCGATCCCCTCTGGTTTGCCGTGGCACCGGCATTGATCGTCGGCAAGGACGACATAGATGAGTTATACGGACTGGTGGAGCAGAGCGTCACGGATGCGTTGGCCGTGCTTGATTAGCAGCTGCTACCTTCGTAGACCAACGAACAACACGAAGGGACATCGAAGTCCGCAGGAGGCCACCGTGAGATACCAGTACTACATCTGCGTGTATTCACCGATACCCGTTTCGGCGGCAACCAGCTCGCCGTCGTGCCCGAAGCCGAAGGGCTGTCGGCTGAGGACATGCAGCGGATCACCAGGGAATTCGACTTCTCGGAGAGTACCTTTGTCCTGCCCGCAGAGCAGGGCAACAGACCCGTGTTCTCTTTGAGGAGGGGGCGGGGATCGTGCCAGTGGAGATCCACCAGCGGCAACAGGCCCCCCTGTGGTGTGAGCTCGTCGCTCCCCAGCCGGTCTCCCTGGGACAGACCATCAGCGTAGATACGGCTGCTGCTGTGTCGCTGAAATCTGCGGATCTCGTCGACTCATATCCGCCACAACAGGCATCGGTAGGCATGCCATTTCTGATGGTTGAAGTCCAGGATCGCGCCGTCCTCGAACGCGCACAGGCCAATGTCGCCGGCATGGAGGAGCTTGCCGCGCAGGATGTGACACCGGATGTGCATCTGTTCACCCGTGGCGATGAGGGCTTCGACTTGCGGGCACGGATG
>DPVW01000126.1:3474-6391 GCA_003529325.1 Candidatus Latescibacterota bacterium
CCGAGAAGAAAGGCGGGGAGGTGACCGGCACCTGGATTGGCGGTTGCAGCGTCATGGTCGCCGATGGGCAGATCGAGGTCGGTTGAGGTCTAGCAGAAGGCTTTCATCGACGTGCGCACCAGATAGAGGCCGGGTCCTTGCTCCTGAGCGGGTGACAGATCGTAGAACAGGGTCGCCAGCGTGTCGCCGTCGAGTTGAACGGTGCGTGGCCAACCACGACCGCCGATGCGACGCCCGGGATTGTAGACCTCCACGGCGCCACCGGTTTCCCACGTGCGGCCGTCGTCTCGTGACAGGATCAATTCGTAGCTGAACTCACCATCCACGCCGACACCGTAGACGATGGACGTGAAGACGACCCAGCCATTGTCCAGGGGGGTGAGATCGTATCCGGCGACACCAAAATGACCAAAGGCCTGCAGTGTGTCCCACGTCTGGCCAGCGTCGGTTGAGCGCAGGCCGCGCACCATGTTGCCGCCGACACCGACGGGCACCGGCGCCTGGCTCTGCGGTGCGCCACTGATGAAGGCGCCACTGTTGGTGCGCACAATGGGGACCATGCCGTGATTGCCACCGTCGCCAAAGGTGCCGAATCGATCCGCCTGGGCATCGTATGACACGGTGCGGTCATAGAAGGGACAGACCCATTCGTGGGCGGAGAGTTCGACGACGGGATGGCGCATGCAGGTATAGTTGCTGCGCCCCGTTACGGGATAACTTTTCTGCGGCGACCAGCTGTGGCCACCGTCGGCACTGATCGAATAACTGGGCACACGCCAGGCGTCGTCAGCCGATTTGTAGTAGCAGGACCAGTTGAGCAGGATGCGGCCATCCTGCAGTCTCGTCAGAGAGCCTGGGTAGATGGAGTCGTCGGTGATCTCGCTGATCGGCGCCGGGGTGCTCCAGGTCCGGCCGCCGTCGGCGGAGCGGCACAGGAGCAGTTCTTTGCCGCCGCCGCCCTGGATGTTGTAGACGGCAAGCAGGTCCCCGTCCTCGGTTCGGCACAAGGCGGGATGCACGTGCCCGTCGATGACGTCGGCGATACGGATGGGGCTATTCTCAGTCGAGGACACGGTCACCTCCTGAGGATATCTGGTCAAGACTCTGTCGTTCTTGCGGCGTCATCGACCACCCGACAGCGCCGACATTCTCCTCCATGTGGGCCACCGTATCGCCACCGGTGATCGCCGCCGTAACCTCTGGATGGGACAGAACCCAGTTGATGGCTGTCTGCGCCGGTGTGCGGCCATGGGCAGCGGCGATCTCGTGCAGACGGGTCAGCGTAGCGCTGGCTTCACCAAGGTGGTCTTCAAGTTGCCCCATTCGTCCAGTGGAATAAAGAGTTCCCGCTGGCGCTGCTTGCCCCGGCGTGTAGGCGCCTGACAGCAGTCCCACTCCCAGTGGACTGTAGGTCATGACGCCAAAGCCCTGGTCGCGCTGGGCGGGCCACATCTCCTCCTCCAGCGTGCGGTTGAGCAGGTTGTAGGGATTCTGGATACAGAGCAGAGGATCGAGGCCGAGGCGGTCCTGTGTCCACAAGGCCTTGAGCACCTGCCACGCCTGATAGTTCGACACGCCCACATACCGTGTCTTGCCGGCACGGACCACGTCTTCGAGGGCACGAAGCGTTTCCTCCAGCGGTGTCTCGTCGTCCCAGACATGCAGGATGTAGACGTCGAGATGATCGGTCTCGAGTCGTGCAAGTGTGCGGTCGATCTCGCGCAGGATGTGGTATCGGGAGCAGCCCCCATCGTTGGGGCCATCGCCGATCTCACTGGCTACCTTCGATGTGATGACGAGATCATCACGATGGCGCTTCAGGACCCGTGCCAGCACCCGTTCTGACGTGCCGGCATTTTCGCGTGCGTCGTTGAAGCCATAGATGTTGGCGCAGTCGATGAAGTTGATGCCCAACTCGACGGCGCGTTCGATGACACGTTCCGCTTCATCGGCGTCAGCCTGTCCGCGCAACCCCAACCCGTAGGCGAGGCGCGACACTTTCATGCCCGAGCGGCCGAGTGTCACATACTCCATGGTCGATTTCTCCCTGTCCCTCAGGTGGGCGTGCTACATTCTTTGCCTTATTCCCTCACAAGGACGGCTATTTCTGCGATCTCTGACAGTCACAGCACACCGTGGTGCATGCTCGGATCATCCGGAAAATACCCGGGCCGCTTTCCTGGCAGCCATCGAGCTGTCGGTGGATATCATCGAATTCGACGTACGCCTCACTCGAGACGAAGAGTTGATCGTCATTCACGACGACCGTGTCGACCGCATCTCGGATGGTGCCGGCCTGGTTGCTGAGTTGGACCTGGCGCAGATGCTTGCATTCGACGCAGGGTCGTGGTTCCACGAACGGTTCTCTACGGAACGGTTCCTGACCTTCTCACAGACCCTGGATCTCATGCCGCCACGGATGGGACTGAATGTCAATGTGAAGGCGACCGATGCCGATCGAGAGGTGCTGGTGCCTCGTGTGGTTGAGAGTCTCGCGCAGCGACAGTTGCTGAGAACTGCCTTCGTCACGGGCTCGGAAGAGAATCTACTCGTCGCCCGGCGGGTTGAACCCGAGGTCCTCATCTGCAGCAATCTGCCGGTGTCTCGGTGTGTCGAAATGGGCTGTCAGCTGCTGCAACCCGCAAATGGGATCACCACGAGTGAGCTCGTGGTCGAGGCCCACGAGCAGGGCATCGAGGTGCACCCTTTTTATGCAGATGAAGCCGCAGAGATGCAGCGGCTCATCGACTGCGGTGTAGACGGTATCCTCACCAATTTTCCGCAACGGCTGCAGCGCCTGATCGCACCGACCGCCCTCAACCAGGACACCTGATATGCGCCTGCTCATCCTCGGTGGTATCGCATTCCTGGGTCGCGCTCTCGTCGACGCCGCCCTCGCCCACGAGCACTCTGTCAC
>DPVW01000126.1:6767-9051 GCA_003529325.1 Candidatus Latescibacterota bacterium
GAATCGCGACGGCGGTCTGGAGGCGCTGCAGGGGCAGAGTTGGGACGCCGTGATCGACACCTGTGGTTTCGTGCCTCGCATCGCGCGCCAGTCCGCCGAGCTGCTGCAGGACGCCGTCGGCCACTACACCTTCATATCGTCGATCTCCGTGTATGCAGACTTCAGCAGGTCAACGGGGACGAAGCCGGGGCAGTCGGCAGGCTGGAGGACGCGTCCGTGGAAGTCGTCGACGGGGATACATACGGACCCCTCAAGGCGCTTTGCGAGATTGAAGCGCAGGAGCAACTACAGGATCGCTGCCTCATCATTCGCCCGGGTCTCATCGTCGGTCCCCATGACCCGACGGATCGTTTCACCTACTGGCCACATCGCGTCGCACATGGTGGGCGGGTGTTGGCACCGGGGCATCCGGCGCGCCCCATAGTTCATCGACGTCCGCGATCTCGCTCAATGGTGTCTGGCAATGGTAGCCGCCCAGTGTGGTAGTCTCTTCGACGCCACGGGATCCGCACAACCCCTCGGTATGGGCGCATTACTCGAGGCCAGCAAGCAGGTGAGTGGCAGTGACGCCGAGTTCGTCTGGGAGGACCGGCGAGCGCGGCACAGCGGTCGTATCGTGACACTCATGAGGTTTCATCCTTGGCGAACAACTCCTGGAAAAGATTCACCGTGCGCTGGCGTTCCTCGGTGTCGCGGACCTCGATGAAGAGGGGAGCGCGGTTGAGCTGAGATTTCGACCAGGCGTGGAGGAAGCCGGCGTAGCTGATCGTGCGGGAGTAGACGGAGGGTATATCTCGATGATTGGTCAGTTTACCTGTCTCCTCGTGCGGGCGTACCTGGTGGATGTGGTATCCGGTGATGTTGGCACCGATCCGGGCGTACCAGTCGCCAAGGGGTTGTCTATTGCCGAGGGCCCCATTGTTACGGGCGTGGCCGACATCAAAGTGGGCGCCAATGCGTGTGATGTCGCCGCCGATTCGATCTGTGACCGCAGCGATCCAATCCAGGTATTCGCCGATCTCGGTGGCGAATTCCCGACTTGTCCGATCCTCTGGTGTGCCCGGGACATTGTGGATGTTCTCGATCGACAAGCGGATGCCGTCGGCTGCTGCCGCACGGAAGAGCTTGTCATAGCAGGCCAGAAAAGTCTCCCAGGCGTCGGTACGTGCGCCCTGTGCATCGGACATACGAGCGGCGCCGATCCTCGGAACATGGACGGTTAAAGCATCGACGCCACAGGCTCTTGCGTCGTCTACCTGGCGGGCCACGATCTGCTCACCCTCGACAGCAGCGGACGTTTCGTTCCAGGTCAGATTTGGCAGGTGCCAGGAGAGGTAGATGGCTCGATCACGGCGCAGGGATGCAAGTTCATCGGCCGTTGCCGCCAGGTTATACGTCGGCTCACGGGGCCGGAGTTCGAGGACGTTGAGATCGGTGCGTTGCGTCTGCTGCATTGCCTCGAGGGGGTCGCCGTGGATGGACCAGCCCACGGGGGAGTGCTCGGTCTCGGCGGGGAGCAGATTGTGGGCATGAGGCCAGGGGATGGCCTCGGCCGTCCAGGTGCCATCGTCGTGCCGCTGCAGCAGGTGGATTCCGGGCGGTCCACCGAAGGCTTTGTCCGGGTCGAGACCCCGGGTCATGATCTCCTGGCAACCGTGTATCGAACGCGTACGGTCAAAATGTCGGTGCCCTGCCAGGTACAACTCCACCGGATGTTCTGCGAGCAGCGCCTCGATCCAGGCACGCGAGTCCGCGTCGAGCACGTCCATCGGGTAGTGTGTGAGGATGGCAGCTGGACCAGCTGCCGAAAGTTCGTGTTCCAGCAGATGGCGATCGGACTGAAGCATTTTGCCCGAAGAGGTGTCTGGTAGAAGGAACTGGACCTCCCCCAGGCGCAGTGATCGGCAGGAGGCGGGGCAAGAGCTGAGAACCGGCATGGCACCTGGGGTCCGTAGTTCGGCATTGCCAGGGGTCAACAGCCACGGAGCATTGAGGTTGGCGGCGGCTTCGAGAAAGTGACGTGCTGCGTCCTGGGTTCCGTAGGTCGTGATGTCGCCGGTTACCGCAACCAGGTCCGGTGCCAATCGATTTGCCGCACCGATTGCCCACTCGAGTGCATCTGCTGCGGCCGTATCGGTCCGGTCCGACAAATGCAGGTCGGTGATCTGAATCAGTCGCACGTCAAGGCCTTTCACTGGCAGGGATGGTTGCGCCGGACTGTCGGGTCATGGATGTCAGGATGTAGCTCTGGCGGCCGAGCCGATCATAGACGATTTTCACCTAC
>DPVW01000126.1:9429-13276 GCA_003529325.1 Candidatus Latescibacterota bacterium
TAGAGATCGCAACGGCGGGCATGGCGATCGTTTTTGCCGCTCTGAGCCTCATTGCGATCTTCATCGCCCTGCTGCCCCGGTTGCTGGGTAGGGTTGCATTGGTGTTCCCGGAAGCCGTAGCCGCCCCCCGCCCTCGTGCAGTGACCGACGATCTGGCTCCCGTCGCCGCCGCAGCGGCTGCCTACCACGCCGTGCGCCGTGGGTTGACGAACTAAAGTCATGGGAATACTTCTCGAGTTTCTCAAGACCACTGGTTTCGCGACGATGACATGGGGCAACCTGCTCATGATCGTCATCGGTCTGATTTTCATCACCCTTGCCATCACCAAACATTACGAGCCGTTGTTGCTGCTGCCCATCGGTTTTGGCGCCATCGTCGGCAATATTCCGACAATCTCCGGCATGGCCCTGTCCGTATACGACGAGGGCAGTGTCCTCAACTATCTCTATTTCGGTGTGCGTCAGGGGGTCTATCCGCCGCTCATCTTCCTGGGGATCGGGGCGATGACCGATTTTTCGGCGATGCTGTCGAATCCTCGACTCGTCCTGCTCGGAGCGGCTGCCCAGATTGGCATCTTTCTCACCCTGATCGGCGCGCTCTATCTGGGTTTCACCCCGGAGGAGGCGGGCGCCATCGGTATCATCGGTGGTGCCGACGGACCCACGGCGATCTTCCTGTCGGCCAAACTGGCGCCACATCTGATCGGTGCCATCGCCGTCGCTGCGTACTCGTATATGGCCCTGGTACCCGTCATCCAGCCGCCGATCATGAAGCTGCTGACGACCAAAAAAGAACGCCTGATCCGCATGGCGCCGCCGCGCCAGGTGACCCGGCGGGAACGCATCGTTTTTCCCATCGCCGCGTTCCTCATCGCCGCCCTCATCGCGCCTGGTTCGCTGGCCCTGGTGGGCATGCTGATGTTTGGAAATCTGCTGAAGGAGAGTGGTGTCACGGACCGTCTGGCGGAGACGGCGCGTCATGCCTTCATCGACATCGTAACGATTCTACTCGGATTTTCGGTCGGCGCCAGCACGCAGGCGCAGACCTTTCTGACGCCGGAGTCCTTGTCGATTTTTGGTCTCGGTGCGCTGTCCTTCTCCATCGCCACCGCCGGCGGTGTGTTGTTCGCCAAATTCCTGAATCTGTTCACGCGCAACAAGATCAACCCATTGCTCGGCGCTGCCGGGGTTTCGGCCGTGCCTGACTCGGCCCGCGTCGTGCAGATGGTGGGTCTTGACGAGGATCCTCACAATCACCTGCTGATGCACGCCATGGCGCCGAATGTGGCCGGTGTGATCGGCTCGGCGATCTGCGCCGGTATGTTGTGGTCCGTGATGGTGAAGTAGCGATGATTGAATGAAATGAAGAGAGAGTCATGACGAAGAAAGTCACGTTCATGTGCACCGCGTTCCGCGACGGTTTTCAGTCCGTCTACGGCGCCCGCGTGCTGACGCCCGACTTCCTGCCTGCTCTGGAAGCGGCCCGTGATGCCGGGATCGACTACTTCGAAGCTGGCGGTGGCGCCCGCTTCCAGTCGCTCTATTTCTACTGTCAGGAAGATGCCTTCGCGATGATGGACAGTTTCCGCGAGGTGGCCGGTCCGGAGGCCAATCTGCAGACCCTGTCACGCGGCGTGAATGTCGTCGGCCTTGATTCGCAGTCCAGCGAGGTCATCAAGCTGCACGCCGACCTGTTCGCCAAACACGGGATGACGACGATTCGCAACTTCGATGCCCTCAACGATGTACAGAATCTGGTGCATTCGGGGCGCTGTATCGTCGAGGCTGGTCTCAAGCATCAGGTCTGTGTCACCATGATGGCCTTGCCCCCGGGATGTGCCGGGGCCCACGACTCGGCCTTCTATACGCAGACCCTGCGTGGAATTCTCGACGCCGAAATCCCCTTCGACTCGGTCTGTTTCAAGGATGCCTCCGGTACAGCGGTGCCCGCTACAGTCTTCGAGACCATCGTCCAGGCCAGGCGTCTGCTCCCCGAGGGAACCACGATTCAGTTTCACACACACGAGACGGCGGGGATCGCTGTCAGTGCCTACCAGGCCGCCCTCGACGCTGGTGTGGACGCCATCGATCTGTCACTGGCCCCCGTCTCTGGTGGCACATGTCAGCCCGACATCCTCGTGATGTGGCATGCCCTGCGCGGAACGGAATACGAACTCGGCATCGACGTCGACAAGATTCGTGAGACGGAAGAGATCTTCAAGGAGTGCATGGCCGACTACTTCCTGCCACCCGAAGCGGTCGCTGTCGAGCCGGTGATTCCCTGGAGTCCGATGCCGGGTGGTGCCCTCACGGCAAATACGCAGATGCTGCGCGACAATGGCATTATGGATCGTTATCCAGAGATGATCCGTGCCATGGGCGAGGTCGTGACCCGTGGTGGCTTCGGCACCTCGGTGACGCCGGTGTCGCAGTTCTATTTCCAGCAGGCCTTCAACAATGTCATCTTCGGCAAGTGGGAGAAATTTGCAGAAGGCTACGGGAAGATGGTTCTCGGATACTTTGGCAAGACGCCGGTCCCACCCGATGCGGAGATCGTGCAGCGGGCTGCCGAGAAGATGGGGCTCGAGCCAACCACGCTGAGTCCTCTCGACATGGACGAAGACAATCCCGAGAAGGGAGTCGAGCCGGCCAAGTTGAAGCTGGAAGGCGAGGGCCTGCCGGTGACCGACGAGAACATTTTCATCGTTGCTGCTTGCGGCGCGAAGGGCATTTCCTTCCTGAAGGGGGAGATGAAGACGAACGTTCGCAAGATCGAGAAGGAAGCGCCGGCTGCGACTGGAACCATTCCCGACAATCTCACCGTGACGGTGGGTGGCGAAAAGTTCGCGGTGCAGTTCAATGGCGACAAGGCGACGGTCAATGGCCGTTCCTACGATGTCTCCGTCACGGAAGGTGAGGATGCGGAAGGCAGATCCGCGCCAGCACCGAGTGGAGGTGGCGGTGCGGTCACCGGAGTGCCGGCGCCGATGCCTGGTGCGGTGTTTGAAATTAAGAAGGCGGTCGGTGACTCGGTCGAGGAAGGCGAGACGGTGATCGTGCTCGAAGCGATGAAGATGGAGATGGCGATTGCTGCTCCATGTGCCGGTCGAGTGGCCGACATCCTCGTCAAGAAGGGCGACCAAGTGACCGCCGGACAAGTTCTAGCCAACCTAGACTAAATGCGACGCTCTACGACGATCTGGGTTGGAATTTTGGCGGTGCTCGTGTTGAGCATCGGTTTGTTGCCTGCAGCGGAAACGCTGGGTGATGGGGCTGCTGCGGCTGAGGAGGGATCCAAGGTGGACAAGCTTTGGGAAAGCACTGGAATTCATGGGTTTATCCATGGTGGTTGGAAAAATTTGATCATGGTGGGCATCGGCCTGTTGCTGATCTACCTCGGCATCGCAAAGAAGTTTGAGCCGCTGCTGCTGATCCCGATCGGGTTTGGCGGGCTGCTGGCGAACATTCCCTATGCGGGGATTGCGGAGCTTTCGCAGGGCGGTTTCCTGGCGTTGATTTTTGATGTGGGAATCACCTCGGGTGTCTTTCCCTTGCTGATCTTCATGGGGGTGGGTGCGATGACCGATTTTGGTCCGCTCCTCGCCAATCCGAAGACGGCCTTGCTCGGTGCGGCGGCGCAGTTGGGGATCTTTTCGACGCTGATTGGAGCACTGGCTTTGTCGGGTGCTTTTGAGGGGATCAATTTTTCGATCGCTGACGCGAGTGCGATTGGCATCATCGGTGGGGCGGATGGCCCGACGGCGATTTTCCTGGCGGGTAAACTTGCGCCCGATCTTCTCGGGGCGATTGCGGTGGCGGCGTATTCCTACATGGCGCTGGTGCCGAT
>DPVW01000126.1:13679-14116 GCA_003529325.1 Candidatus Latescibacterota bacterium
AGATTGAGAAAATCGTCTTTCCTCTTTCGGTAGTGGTGCTCTGCGGTCTGCTACTCCCTCAGGCGACTCCGCTGGTGGGAATGCTGATGTTGGGGAACCTTTTCAAGGAATGCGGTGTGGTGGAGCGATTATCGAAGACGGCAGCGAATGAGTTGATCAACATCGTGACCATTCTCCTCGGTCTCGGCGTCGGTTCGAAGTTGGCGGCGGACAAGTTCCTGCATCAGGAAACGCTGGGAATCATTGCTCTTGGTCTGCTGGCCTTCTCGATCGGGACGGCCTCCGGAGTTCTTCTCGCGAAGCTGATGAACCTTCTCTGCAAGGATAAGATCAACCCCCTAATCGGTTCGGCCGGTGTTTCGGCAGTGCCGATGGCGGCGCGGGTTTCGAACAAGGTGGGGATGGAAGCGAATCCGCAAAACTACCTGCTCATGCAT
>DPVW01000176.1:0-11906 GCA_003529325.1 Candidatus Latescibacterota bacterium
TATCGACGCAATACAGTAGCGTCTTCTGGGGCGCCTCGATGTGCATTTCAGCGTTCGCCGGTCCAGCGCAGGCGGCAAGCCGCTCGCTGCTGGGTCGTTTCGTGCCACCTCAGATGGAGAATGAGTTCTTCGGATTCTACGCCTTCAGTGGCAAGGCAACCGCCTTTGCAGGGCCATTTCTTCTGGGTGTACTGACAGAAGCCTTTGCCTCGCAACGCGCCGGCATTTCGATCGTCATCCTCTTCCTCGTCAGCGGCGGTTTTTTGTTGACTCGCGTCGACGAGGCTGCCGGAATCCGTCAGGCGGTGGAGGCAGAGCGAGCGGACTAACCTAGAACGTTGACGATGAAACCGCCTTGCTGATCATCAGCGTCGCCGCGCAGAACATGCCCACCAGCGAGATCCCCACGCCAAAGCCCACAGCCAGGACCATGGCCACCTGACGCCAGTGTTTCTTGCCGAACTTCGGCCAGAAGTAGTAGCGAGCGAGCAGGGCACCGATGACCTCGGTGAACATGGCGAAGAATGTCGCCGCACCAGCAGAGGCGACGGCTCGAATGTACCCCCAGATGAAAAACATCGGCATACCGAAGAAGCCGAGAAACGAATAGAGACCAAGGCCAAAGACCAGGCCGAACACAAGAATCGGCCACTTCTCGCCGTCCAGCGGATGCCGTATATCCTCATCGATGGCTCCGTCGCCGTCGTCGTCCCTCTGATTGAGGACCTCTTCATCGGCGAGACCGTCGAAGTCATTGTCCTTGCCATCCCCCGCCGACCTGGGATCCTGCCAGTAGATCTGGAAGAACATCGGCATTTCCGTCGAACTCTGGAAGAAGTCCCCCCGGAACTTCGGATCCGTATCCAGTTCGATCATGTACGCAACAGTGCTATCCGCCCACTCGGCTGGCAAACGCACGCGAAACATCGTCTCGGGTTCGTCTACGACCGCAGCCAGTTGCGGCGTTGCCGGTGTCGCCACGGGTAAGGAGTCGTCAACATCGCGCGAGATTCTCGACTCCAGGATTTCCGGCGGCCCTCGTTCGCCTCCGGCACCCGAAAAGTCCGTGGTGAACCATGAGGTTTCTGACCAGTGACCGTAGATTCGTTTGTCCGGATTCTTGATGTCGACGTCTTTGGAAACCCTCACACGCCAGTAATACAACGACTTGTCGTGCAGATTTGACGGACTCCAGGCAACCTCACCAGGCGGCACAATGCTGCCCTGCACTTCTTCCCCCGCCTCATAGAATACGCTGTACTGCGTCGCCGAATACCTCACCGCCTCGGCAAAAGCACGGGCAGGCCAGAACGTCTGCACATACGGGTAGGCTTGCGATGGGATGGGTGCCAGCTTCCACAGGAAGCTCCAGTACATCAGGCTGGCACCCAGAACGATGGGTACCATGACGATTTCTGCCTTGAGCAGACTGGTAAAGCGCATCCCCGTTAGCTCGATGATACGGAAAGTCTCGGCGCCACCACCGAAATCCGCTCCGGCGAGTGGTACAAACCAGATTTCAACACCGCGGTATCCGGTGAGAAACACCGTCGCTTCGTGCAGGTGGGGGATCTGAATATTCTGCCCGATCAAGCCATCGAGACGGGCCGAGACGAAGGACATAAGCGGTGCGTAGACAAAGGCGATCAACAGGATGACGACGAGCATCCCTGTCGTGACCAGTGTCGGAAACAGCGTCTTCGCCAACAGGATCGGATAGGCAGCACCCAGAAAAAACAGCGTCACACATACCCAGAGTCGGAAGTCTCCCCGGTTTAGATGCTCCATGCAGTAACCGCGGACCTGGGACTGTTTGTCGCATTCGGGGTGACGGCAGGTGTCGTGGTCGTGACCGTGTTCGTCGGCATAGGCGCTGTCGATTGCCTTCTCACGTCCGGCACGAATCACCTGAGTAACGGAAATGATGGCTACCGCCAGTGTCACACCCATGCCAAAGGGCTGCCAGAAATCGACGCCGGCGGTGATCTGCGTCTGGATGGCCCCCATGCCCGGAACCCAGTGCGGCATGTAGCCGTAGCGGTGCAGCATCGGCGACAACACGATAAAAGAGACCACGCCGGCAAAGGAGCCCATGACGCTCCAGAATGGGAGCAGTAGTCCGGCGAAGATCGGCGACAGACTGAAAGTGATGGCAATGGGCGTCGCCCCGAGAAACCGGCCAAGGACCGGCGTCAGGTCGGCGAAGGGAATCGGCAGAATCGTCACCTTTTTGCCGGCAAATGTCTCCGTCAGCGTTGGGATGGCGACGTAGATAAAGCCGAAGATCAGACCGATTGCACCCCCCACCGTAAAGGCCGGCCACTTCCACGAAAGTTCCTCGGAACCACTTTCCTCGGCGAGTGCCATGGCCCCGAGTGCCGCCTGCGGCGCCGTCGGGAATGGCAACTTCTCACGATCGGACACCAGTCGAAACAGCACGTAGCCTGAGGTAAACCAGGTGACGCGACTGATGATGATGCCGATAACGAGCAACGCGATCGGCAACAGCCAGTCCTCGTGGAAGAACGTGCGCTGGATGATCGCCTCGGAATCCGGATGAGGCGAAAACCATCCGTATCCATGCCATTTGAGGCTGACAAGTTTGTCCGTCAGCCCGAACTGCGACGCCTCTGGCGAACTGACGAAGTATTGCCGCCAGATCAACTGCAGGAAGGTCTGCGTCTCCGCTCGTACGATCAGCTGGGAGGCGACATACGTAAGTAGAAAGATCTCCTGCCGCCTCAGCGAGGTGAAGGATCGTTTGGCGATCTCCAGGAACAAGATCACCGTCACCCACTGCGCCGCCTCACCAATGCCAATCCCGGTAACAAGCGACAGATACATCTGCCCCGGGGTCATGATAAAGGCAATAAACAGAACCCCGATCAGCGTCTTGCGCGTAAAACCAGACTCAAACCGATCCGGTGCCTCGAGCAGATCCCGATACTCATTGATCTCCTCGTACTGGCGGTCTTTCCTCGCCTGCCTGTTGGATTCGCGCGCCACTATTGGACCTTAACCATCGGATGAATCAACCAAATGGAGTTTCGCACAGCGAGCAGCTTTCATCCCGCAGCCTCGTCAGCGTCCAACTCGAGATCACTTGCCAGATGCGCCACCTCACGGCAGTGCTCGACATGTTCCCCCTGGATCTCGCTCTTCAAAGTCTGCCACACCAGAAACTGCTTCCTCAAATCGAGCATGAAACCCAGATTCAGCCGTCGCCAGAATGCGACGGGACCACTGATTCGCTCAATGTATAGATGAATCTCGAGAATCCGCGGATTCTCCGTCGGCGTTGTCGTGAACTGCAGATACTGGCTGACACCCATATCAAAAGGCGCCAACCACAACAACAGCTGTACAGCGTAGGTACGCCCCGTCGGGGTCTCATCGATGACGATCCGCGTGCGCTCGGTGTACATCTTGCCGACAGACTCGTGTCCATAGGAGCTGAAATATGTCTGGAGAAACCCACACAGCGACTCCACGGCGTTGATATTCACCGTGAACGGAAAGGGAAAGCGCCACACATCCCCATCCGGTTCGGGAAGCTGCCAACGGCGCACGACGTCGGGCACAGCCATCTGCGACGCCATTCGTGCCGGGTAGAGACTGGATACCAGCACGACGACGATGACGAGCAACGCCGAACCGATGGCTGCTGTGGAGGAGTAGTTCAGCGACACCCCACCGAGCAGATCGAGGGCGAGCATCACCTTGGCCCCCACCTGTCCAAGGATGTAACCGATGACGACACCGAGTACACCGTAGACGCACGACTCGGCGATGAACAGAAACGAGATGTGCACGGGCGCCAGACCGACGGAGGAATAGACGCCGATTTCTCGGAAACGCTCATAGACGGCGCCCATCATCGTGTTGAGCACGATCAGTGCGGCAATCAGCATGGGAATGACAAGCGCCCCAAGACCCTCGAGGGTTGTGGCGCCAATGCTGCTGTAGGAATAGGTCCGCATCACACCATCATCATCCGGCATGCCAACGAAGAGACGGAACCCTGATCGGGCCAGATAACTCTCGACGAGTTCTCGACCCTTGACCCCTTCGTCGAAACGCACGGCGACGGAGCGCAATTCGGCTCCCATGCTTTCCAGACGATGGTAAGGCACGATGGCCAGCCGGCTTGCCGGCACATGTTCGTACGTGACCTCGATGTCCTCTTCGAAGAAGACATCATTCATCAGAAACATCTGATCCATGCCCGGCATGTTGAACTGGACAAACTGCTCCTTTGCCGGCGTCATGGGTTCGTTGTTCAAGTCCGGACTGTTGTCAAACTTCCGACCATCGAAAATGCCTATGACGCGCCAGGAGTCGCCGAAGATGCGCACGCGGGGACCCTCTCCCCTGGCCACGGCATCGACGGAGACATCGAGTTGCTCGGCGAGCAGATCAGAAAGGATCACACTTTCTTCATTGCGACTGTCGAACCAACGCCCCGCGATCAGCGTCTGATCGATCCCCGTCACCTCCGGCTCGAGTGGGGACAACCCAAGCACGCCAAGGGCATCAGCTTCCTTGCCCTCGAAGCGCATGGGGATATACCCCTCATCCTCGAATCCCATCGTCAACCACGTTCGTGGTGACAGCGTCCCCGACTCGGCGAAGTGTGACTTGAGATAGTCGTAGTGCATCGGCTCCCAGGACCACCAGTTGATGTCGTGGAACAGGATGCCACTATACGGGGGCTTCCAGTCCTTCTCGAAACCGATGAATTGAATGCTGGGCCGGAAGGAGGTGAAGGACAGCACCGTGAAGGTCAAGATCGTGATCGTCGCCAGTGTCAGGCCTGTGCGAGTCATCCGTCGGCGCATGTTGGAGATACCGAGCATGAAGGCGACGTAGGCGGTTCCTGATCGACTGAGATCACCGGTGGCCGTGCCCGACGCCCTCTGCCGCAAGTCGGTCATGAAGACGTTGAAGCGACCGATTACCAGAGAGATGACGAAGAGCGCCATGATCATCACCATCAGCGCGACCAAGACGATGACGGGATGCGCCAGTTCGAAAGCGGGGTGCACCTGGGACAGAATCACCCAGATGACAAGCATGATTCCCCCAAACCAGGCCAGTTGTTTGTGTATCTCCGGAGAGGCGAACAGGAGGCGTTCAGCAAAAAACGAAGCCGGCACCAGCAGGGCGACAAAAAAGACGAGGCCCGTGATGACATCGTTCTGGGTACCGCGGACATCGGGATAGGCACGATACTCGAGTCCGAGAGCTTCGCGAATGTATTTGGCGTATTTGCCCCATTCGAAATTCTTCATCGCCGCCTCGGCCTTCTGCAGGGCCTCCCAGGAACGGCCGTGCAGCGCATCGAGACGGGGATTTTCGATGGCGAAACCGCGCATGCGCTCGATGCGGGCGTCGTCGAGACGCCACATGTCTTTCATCGACTGCAGACTCGCAAATGGAATCATCCGCGCCAGGCGCATGTCGAAACCTTGACCCTGGGCCGTTAGTTCGTCGGTCGCTCCTTCGTTGTTCAGCAGTACCACCGAATCGTCGATGAGTCGCAGTGAGTCACCGGGAACGCCATAGAGGATCATCATCTGCTCATCAAAGTCGCCCATGACAAAACCGAATTGGCGCGGCTCGGCACCACGCTTGTCGAGGACCTTCTGGTCCTTGTAGAAGTTGCCGTAGGTAAAGTGAAATTCGGCATTGACGCGATCGTGGATCTCGAGTCCCGCCGATTCGAAAAGAATCGTCGTCCAGATCGTCTCCGCCTTGGCCAATGTCTGTTCGAAGGCACCCAACTTCTGCGCCCGGCCACCATGGTCGGTGGTGTAAGAGATGTCCCCTGTCTCCGGGTCCACCAGATACCCGCGCACTCTGGTCATGAACTTGCCGAGTCCGTCCACCTGGTAGTTGCCGTCCTCGTCGGCGATACGCAGCCGTGGTCGCCATATGTTGGGAAAGCGATCATTGATCACCACCGCAATGGGTCCTGGTACGGGATCATTTGGGGTCGAACTACGATTGGGCAGCAGGCGCATTCGCCCGCTGATCGACGACAGATTGTCGGTGAGGTTTTTCTTGTGCGCCACGCGCAGCTTGTCCCACTCGTAACCAAACAACTGAGGATCCGCCAGTGCCCGACTCAGGGTCGAATTGAGCATAGCGCTCTGCCGAGTGACGTTCCCCACGTTGACCTTGTCATAGGTGTCGAGGGGACTGTCAAGGATCATCCGGCGATCCGTCGTCGTCAGCATGCTGACTGTGACGACCCCTGTATTGAGGGGAATCCGGGCATTCTCGCGAAACGTATCCCGATCTAAATAAGAGTCCCAGGACAGGCCTTTGATGGGACTGATAAGATTGACCATCGCCGTCGACTCACGACCGAGTTCCACCGCCGCATCCTTGGCGTGCCGTGTCAGGCTGCGCCCGAGAGGCACGTAGAACTTTCGGTATGCGGGCAAACGTGCGCTGTGCAGAAAACCGACCTGATCT
Source organism: Candidatus Latescibacterota bacterium (assembly GCA_003529325.1). Taxonomy (GTDB): domain Bacteria; phylum Latescibacterota; class UBA2968; order UBA8231; family UBA8231; genus UBA8231. The sequence continues at coordinate 6,481 of DPVW01000176.1, forward strand.
GAGCGACTCGAAAGATCGAGGGCGATGAAGAGATCGATGTTCAGGCTGTCCGGATTCAGACGAATACCGATGGAATCCGGGACGATCCGGCGAAGTTTGAGTTGCGCCTGCAGTCGTGGCAGATCGACTCGATCAAATACCTGACTTCCCCCGTCGTCCCGCCGCAGATACACGCCCAGTGTGTCCAGTGGTAGATTGCGAGCCGTCGTCTCGCGCATGAGTCGCCCCACATCGAGCGAATCAGCGACGAATTTTTTGGGCATACGCCCCTTGAAAGGGGCCAGGATTCGGGCATGCCGATTCATGAAGGCGAAAACGCCCGTCTCCTGCTGGAAGTGTGAGCCTGACGCCAGCAAAACAACCGTGCGTGCCGGGGGGTGGTCGCGCAGATACCGAGCAAATTCGAGTAAGGCGGCGACCCCTGCCGTGCTTTCCGCGCCCGGTGTCCTTGCAGGTACTACGGAAATACCGTCGTAGTACGACTGCACGGCGATGATCTCTTTCTTCAGCTCGGGATCGACGCCGGGAACCATGCCCCACACATTCCACGTCGTGTGGGTTTCAAAGTCCATGCGGGCCTGCAGATGGACCTGCCGTTCCCCCTTGCCCAGTTCCTGCTGCAATGCCAGTGCCGCCTCGCGGCCAAGCCAGAACCGCGGCACATCCACGGGAGTCCACGACCACTTATGGCGCGTCTCAAAGAACGTCGTCTCTTCGGGTTCAATGAAGATGATCGCCGCCGCGCCCAAGGCGGCAGCATTTTTCCAGTTCTTCCAGCTGTTGAACTCGAGCAGGACGACGGCGCCCCACATATCGTGACCGTCGAAGTCCGCGTGCTCACCCTGTCGACCGTAAAAAAGATGGCCTGCGATGCCTTCCGGTCCCGTCGTGTTGGTGCGCACGAGATTGGGCCATAACGACAACAGCGGCACCGTTCGTGGACTGCCCCCATCAAGGATTTCCATCGACGCACCCTTGTCGATGGGCACGACCAGATCGTAAGGCTCTCGGGTCACATCCTCGACACCGACTGCCCGAAACTCCTTCTCGATCAGATCCGCCGCATACCGATCACCTGGGTACCCAGGCAGACGGGAACCATTCGTCGACAGCTCCCGAACCGTCTGCGAGATCCGTTCGAAGGCGGCGGCATCGACCTCGCCAGCAGCTGCGGCGGGCAGTGCGGACGCGAGGCCCAGACCAAAGAGGAGCAGACTCAGCCAGCAGCGCATGTGGAATCGTCGGCGCATGCTGGCAGTCCGTTGACAGAGTCGCTCTGATGGCGAGGCCATAGCCCAGATGGGCTTTGTCAACGGACTGCTAGATCCAGAAGATGGCATTGCTTACCATGCCGGTGAGGTAGTCGATGACTAGAAAGCCACCCGTAATCAGCATACGCCCGGCAATCATCCCAAGAAAGAAGTAGCGACTTCGAGCAAACAGGGTCGCACCCCCGTATTTCAGAATGGTCACCTTGATGAGCCAGGCGAAGAAAATACTGAACCACATCCAATCGACGAGCCAACTCGTCATGATGGGAAAACCGATCGGATGCAGAGGCCACCAGAGAAAACGCTGACGTAACCATGTCAGCATCAGCATGGCCCCCGCGCCGACACCGACAAAGCTCATGCCGGACCAGTAGACCCCTTCGGGTTCGTCAATATTGACGGCAGCCGTCTTATAGATGATGGCAGGCATGTTCTTGAAGAACCAGGCATTCGAATTGATGCCCCCGTCGCGGTATCCGAGGGACATCACGGTAAATAGTGATCCAGTCACACCGAGGAGGATGGCGATGAGAATTGCCCAGAACACGATGCGACGACTGTGCCGATTCATGCCCTCGATCAATTTCAGCCCATTGGCGACGACCCCCATGAGGAACACCCGGATGTCGGCACCAAAGATGTATCCCATGGAGAAGTTGGCTGTCGCCGTCGCACCGATCAGTTTCGACCCGAGGCCATAGACCATGAAGTCGGGGGCGATCATCGGCGAGATAATCGCGGCAATGCCGGACTCGGCCACGACCCGGGACAGACCGGTAAAAATGACCATCGAAAGAAATATGAACAACGCCGACGCCCACAGTGGCGTGCCGAGATACATGAACCAGCCGATCATGACCAAGGTACCAAGCAGGCAGCCAAAAACGGCGGACCGGTACGTCATGATCTCATCGTCGTCGCTCAGGTCGGAATCCCTGCCGAGAGCCTTCTTCAACACCTGGGTGAGGTGCTCACGTCCAACCCACATGCCGATGCCGACGAAGGCGATCAGCGCCCCGAGGCCCTGGTAATTGAGCAACTCCGATGTCGATACCGCCCAGACATCCTGCTGCTTGGTGACGCCGTTGGCGACGAAGAACATCTTCTCCACCTTCGACAACAGGGCAAAACCCCAGATCCCGAGAGCGATGTCGGGTCCGATCAGATAGGAGAAACCAAGCACGGCGAAACTGATAGTCATGTTGATGGATTGACCATAGCCCATCGGAAAACTCCAGGCCGTGGGAATCACTGGCCAACCGACGAGATACTTGTTGAGCCCGGTGAACAGCCCTACCAGGATCGGCAGTGCCGCACCTGCCCAGACGATCTTGTTCTTGAAGAAGGGATTGACGACCGTATCCGCTTCCTCGCCACGAATCAGTGCCTGAGGCACCTGCACGAGCGGGTAGGACAGCCGCTCTCGATCCATCCACTGACGACGCAGGATGACGGCGATGCAGACCATTGTCAGATACAGGGCCAGCAGGAAAACTCCCCACATGGCCATAGGACGCAGCCAGATTCCCCAGGGAACGGAAAAGTCCTTGGTACCGAAACCCTCGTAGAAGGTGCGATTCTCAGCACCATCGTTGAGCATGATCTGGTCTGACAGGACGGGGAACAGGATTTCCGCCCACTTGTTTTCCGGACTGGCATAATAGAAGACGCCGGAAATGGCAGGCAGAATCGTCTCGCACAACCCCATCGTCGCCAACGAAGCGACGACGATGAGCATGATGTAGACGACGATCAGTTCGCTTCGATTCAACGACAGATTGCGGCCCATTCCTGCCAGTACTGTATTTGCCGCCAATGACAGGATGAGGAAAGCGGAGAACAGGACGCCCGGCGAATACAAGGGCAGCGCATCGAAGGGAGAAAAATGCACCGCCCAGGCGATGGCGAGCAGACCGGTGACAGCCCCGGACAGGGCCCAATGTCGTCCTGTCAGCTTGTAGATCGAATTCAGCAAGCCGACGAGCACGAGGAATAGGAAGATCGCCCCCGGCGTGCTGAAGTCGAGGGTCATGTAACTCCCCTTGATCACCGTGTCGGCGTAGTTGGAACCGACTCCGAGAAAGAAGGAGAGGAAGCTGCCCACAGCCAGCGCACGCAGGGTCAGGGGCTGATGGCTGGCCGTCTCTTCGCGGGTTACGGATGCACCCCGCATCGACAGATAACGTCGAAAGTCGTTCGGCAGCCCGATTTTCATGTGGCAGGCGCCTCCCGACGACGGTAGAACTCATCCCAGTCCTGTGTCGGCTCGAAACCGAGTAGGCGTTTGGCCTTGTCCGTGTTGTACTTTCCCGGTCCGGTGTACGAAAGCATGTTGAACAACTGGAAATTGTCTGGTAGGGATGATACTTCCAGCGCCAGGCGGCAGACGTGCTGCAGGTCTTCCCAGACAACGACAAAGGTCGGCGTATCTGCCGGCTCTGTGATCGGCGCTACAGGCGCGGCGAAGAGTCCGTTAAAAACGAAGTATGCCGTCTGTATGTCGTGCTTCTGCGAAAACACCCGACAGATCTCGGCGCTGAGCCATTTGCTCAGGCTGTAGATTCCCGGCCCCGGCGCAGCGGGGGCGTCGTCGACATCGAAGTCTGTATCGTACCAGGAGCGAACCGCTTGTGGTCCAGAGTGAACGACCTTGCCGATGCCCAACTCGACGGCAGCGCGCATCACATTCCAGGCACCGATCGTATTTACCTGAAAACCGTCGGCCAAATCGTTGCGGACGACGGTAAAATTCATGATCGCGTCACAGCCACGCGCCGCCTCGAGAACTTGGTCGTAATCACGCACGTCAACATGATCGACGTCGATCCCCTCCGGATGAGGCTTCACATCCGCGAGCCGCAGATCGTAGTGCTCGACCAGCCCGGGCGTGAGATACGGTCCGATCAGACCGCAGGCGCCAAGAAAGAGGACACGTTTCATGCGACGCCTTGCGCCCAACAAGTGGCGAAGTTGTGCACCGGATCGAAGCCGATGCCCCGGGAGCCGTCGAGAAGGAACTTTGGGTGCGGAGGACGCGCGCAGATATGGTAGACCGTCCAACGGGACTGCCAGTTGAGTTCCTGGCTGGTATCGCGATGCACGGCCTGTTCCACCGCCGCGGCGGCGTCACGCGGATCGAGCCACATCAGATCGGGCCTGGTGCCGGCACTGACATCCTCTTCTCGACAGAGTCGCCCAAGTCTTAAAATCGTGACGCTCACAGCGCGTTCACGGGCGAACTCACGGGTAACCTGCTCTGCCAGGTGGCGCGACAAGGTCGACATGTCGGTGCCTGGATCGGGACGCCAGTGTTCGGAGATATATCTATCGTCGGGGGTCGCCGAAAACAGTTCAAGGGTGCTGCAATAGATGAAGCGCCGCACATTCGCCTGAGTGGCAGCATCGAGCAATACGGACATCCCCTGCGTCGCCTCCTCCAGCGCGGCGCGCTCCGCGTCGTAGCCGGTACCAAGCGAGACCGATCTCAGACAGGCCCCCGTGTGCACGATAGCATCCGTGCCACGCACGGCATTCCACATGACGTCGCCCAGCGTCAGGTCTGCGTCTGCCGGCAGGGTGTGGACCTGATGCGTGTCTGCCAGACTCTTGAGCAATTCAACGCCGAGCGGGCTGCTATCCTCCGTCAACAGGATCCGCATAATAGAGGCATTGCACTCGGTTGCAGGTCAGAAAAAAGTGGCACCGGTCGGGGGCGCAACGATACCCTCTTTCTCAGGGGACTGTCAAGGGTGTGATCTCGGCGGACGCCTAGTTGTTTTGGGACCTTACTGAGGTCACTCGTCCAGGAGCCCTGGCGCGAGTCCGGTAGGGACCATCGCCGGCTGCGCGCAGCTGCTGCCCAATTCGACGAAGGCCCCCGTCTGCTGCGCGTCATGGAAAGCGTGCATCAGATCGAGGACATGGAAGGTCAGATCGCCATTGGCCCGATGTGGCCGCCCCGAGCGCAGGGCATAAGCCATGTCAGCGACACCGATGCTGCGCGAGTTCTCCTCATTGGCGTGAGTGAGGGGGATCTCCGCCCAATCCTTGCGTCCCAGCTTGACGTGAACCGGGCCACCGAAGGTGTTCGGATTGGGTACCGACATTGAGCCCTCCGTGCCATAGATCTCGATGAATGGCAGGCGACCACCCCAG
>DPVW01000176.1:12208-23548 GCA_003529325.1 Candidatus Latescibacterota bacterium
GAATGGCAGGCGACCACCCCAGACATCGAAGCTGGTCGTAATCGTACCGATGGCGCCACTGGCAAATTGCATCGTTCCCGCCACGTGGGTCGGCACATCAACTGTAATCTTCTCGCCGTATTTTGGCTGACTGGTGATCGTGCGTTCGGGGAACGTGATCCTCGTCATTGCCGTCACTCGTTGCACCGGGCCGAGTAGGAATACCAGTGCCGTGAGGTAATAGGGGCCCATATCAAACATCGGTCCCCCGCCGGCCTTGTAGTAGAAGGCCGGATCGGGATGCCAACTCTCGTGTCCGCGTCCCATCATGTACGCAGAGGCCGCCACGGGTTCACCGATCCAACCGTCGTCTATCAGCTTGCGACAGGTCTGGATTCCCCCTCCAAGAAAAGTATCCGGTGCCCCACCCAGGAGCCCGCCTCTTGCCTCGGCTAGATCGACGAGACGTTTGCCGTCTTCCCTGCTCACCGAGAGGGGCTTCTCGTTGTAGGCCGACTTTCCTGCCTCCAGGGCCCTCGCCGACACTTCATAGTGAGCCGCCGGGATCGTCAGATTGACGACGATGTCGATCTGTTCATCGGCTAACAGTTCATCTACGGAGCAGGCCCGGGGAACATCGAACTCCTCTGCGCGCGCCTGGGCCCTGGCGAGATCGATATCGGCACATGCCACCACATTCAGAATTGGCCAGTCCTTAGAAATTTTCAGATACGCACCACTGATCGTCCCACAGCCTACGATGCCGATGTTCGTCTTCTCAGCCACCACTCTTCCCCTTTGTTGTTGAATGAGAGTCGGTAGTGTAGGCAGTCCCGCAGGCGTCGGACAGACGGGACGAGTTTAGTCGTGGGTAAAATTTCGATTTAGGCTTGTCTAAAGATGCACACCTGCATAGGTTTAGTCGCGGCTAAATATTCATCCCTTCTTGCGGAGTTGTGAGTCCATGATTTTTCGACGATGGTGCCTACTTACAGGTGCAATCTGTCTGCTCCTGGCAGGCCTCGGTTGCGACTCTCTGATGACGTCGGCGCCAACTGCGGGTGACGATTTTGCCTCGCCAGTCGACGGCCTCGACACGGACCTGAGTCTTGTTTTTCTACAGGGCGACGAAAACTTCGCCAAGGCTTTCACCGTTGCCGAAGGCCTTGGCCCGATTTTTAACAATGTCAGCTGTGAGGGATGTCACCCCGGCGACGGTCGCGGCTCACCGGCGACAGGGTTCTTCCGTTTCAGCAAGGACGGCGATCTGCTGATCGACAACGGCGGCCCCCAGCACCAGGACAGAGTCATCGCTGGCGCTCGTCTGATCCCGGAGACTGTCCCTGAGGACGCCGACCGATCCTTCCGTATACCACCCGTTGTTTTTGGCACGGGTCTAATCGAGGCCATAGACGAGGCGACGATCCTGGCCCTTGCCGACCCTGATGATGCGGACGGCGATGGCATCTCGGGTCGGCCTAACTGGGTGACTGCCGCCCCCTGGGTCCCTTATAGCCACGTTGGCGGCGGCGCTGGGCCACAACTGGGACGCTTCTCGCGCAAGGCTCAGGTCTCCTCTCTGCTGCAACAGGTGACCGAGGCCTATAACCAGGACATGGGGATCACCAGCGACTTCCTGCCGGAGGAAAACTTCCATGCACAACGCAGCACGACCGTCGTCGTTGGCGACGTAGCGCCCGATCCTGAGATCTCAGCAGCGACGGTGCTGCAAACGACGATGTATGTGCGCTTGCTGGCACCACCTCGACGCGGGAAACTGACAGATGCGGTGCAACGGGGTGACGGAATGTTCAACAGTATCGGCTGCGCCAATTGCCATGTGCCCTCGTTGCAGACCGGCGCCCATGAGATCCCGCAGTTGAGTCAGCAATCAGCACCACTCTATTCCGATCTGCTGCTGCACGACATGGGCCCGGGGTTGGCCGATGACCGACCGGATGGCGACGCCACGGGAACCGAGTGGCGCACCACCCCCTTGTGGGGCACACGCCTTGTCCCCGACTTCTTGGGTGGCCACGAGTTCTATCTGCATGATGGTTCCGCTACGTCCTTGCACGAGGCAATTCTCGCCCATGGAGGGGAAGCCCAATCCGCCCGGGACGCCTACGCTGGAATGGGGGCCGCCGCCCAGGACGACCTCGTCGCCTTTCTGAAGTCCCTGTGAGGTCGAGCGCGCCAGCCTCTGGCGCTCGACGGCACTTTCTGCGCGCCGCCGCCGGCTGCAGCCTCACATCTTTGTGGACGATCTCGGCCTGTGCCAGCGTGCCCACCCTGCACGCTGCGGCGCAGTCCGGTCGTGTACGACTTGCCCGGCAGGAGCTGGACGCCACCTTCGGTGACGGCCATGCGCTACTGCTGCAGGTCGACAATCTGCCCGAAGACATCCACGTCGTACGCGATGCCGGTGGTGATCTACTCGCCGTAGGCACCACCTGTACCCATCTCGGCTGCCAGGTGCGCCCAGCGAACAGATTCTTCCGCTGCCCCTGCCACGGATCGACTTTCACATTCGCCGGTGACGTGGTCCGTGGGCCGGCTACCAAGCCCCTCTCCCGCTACGCTTTGAACGTCATCAATGACTATATCGAAATCGAGTTGCCATGAAGAGCCAAAGGATACCCGCCGCTCTGTTCACACTCACACTCACTCTCGCCTCGGCCCTCAGCGCCCAGGACCCCGCGGATCGTCCCTTCGTTTCGGGAGGCATCACCGACAAGCCCTTCATCGGTAAGGCCGGCCGCACCGCCGTCGGCGGCTACACGGAGACACACTTTCGCTGGGAACGCGAGGCGGGGATCACCGAAGAACTCACCTTCGACATGAAGCGCTTCAATCTGTTCGTCTATGCGCCCATCTCCGATCGGTTGCGGGTTGCAGCTGAGATCGAATTTGAGGAGAAGGGGGAGGAGATCGTTCTCGAAGCAGCTCTTGTCGACTTCGAAGTGCATCCTGCAGCGACATTTCGCGCCGGCATCCTGCTGGCGCCATTGGGGCGCTTCAACATCGCCCATGATTCACCGGCGAACGACCTGACAGACCGGCCACTGGTCAATACGGAACTCATCGGCACCGCTTTATCCGAAGCCGGCATGGGTTTGTATGGCGCCCTGTTCCCCTCTGCCGACAGTCGTGTCACCTACGAGATCTATGCCGTCAATGGCTTCCATGACGGAGTCGCACTCGGCGATGCGGCGGGTACGCGGATCCCGGCAGGAAAGGACAACGTGGAGGACAACAACAATCGACCCGCCTTCACCGGTCGCCTCGCCTTCAGTCCGGGCCCTGTCGGAGAATTCGGTCTGTCTTTGCACACGGGACCATACAACACGTGGGAGATCGACGGTCTAACGGTTGATAAACAGCGCGACCTGACACTCTTCGTCATCGACGGTGACGTCAGTTGGCGCCGCTTCCAGTTCCTCGGCGAGTTCGCCAGCGCCTCGATCGACGTACCGGCGGCGAGTTCGTTGCTCGCCGATGGGCAAAGTGGCTTCTATCTGCAGGGCAACACGGATTTCGGTAAGGGATGGCTGACGACGCTGCCCGACTCCGAGTTCACCGCTGTTGCCCGCTGGGGACGTGTGGACTTTGATACCGACATCGATGGCGACAGCCAGGACCGACTGACGCTGGGGGTCAATCTGCGCCCCGTATCCGACGCCGTCTTCAAGATCGACTATCAGAGAAATTGGGTACGGGACCGCTTCGACAACGAGACAGAATCCGCTGCTCTGCTGTTCAGCGTTGCCACATACTTCTGAGCGGAAGATCGTTAAATGAACAAGGTGGCTGAGGATCTGGTGGTACGCGCCGGCTACCTGGTCGATGGGACCGGTCGAGCCACACAGAGCAACAGCGCGGTATGGATACAGAGTGGCCGCATCCGCGCCCTGGGTGATGCCCCCCGGATCGAACAGGACGCAGCCCCCACGACACGACGCATCGATCTCGGCGACGATGCCTGTCTGGCGCCTGGACTGATCGACGGTCACACCCATCTGAGTCTGGCCGGTGATGGCAGGCCATATACTGAGATGTTCTCGGAATCGGACGAGATGATGGTCCTCACGGGGGCACTCAATCTGCGCCTCCACCTGCACGCCGGGATCACGACGATCCGTGAACACGGCGCTCGCAACCGAGTTGGTTTTACGCTGAAGGATGGCCTCGGCCGTGGGTATATCCCCGGTCCCAGGATGCTGGTCTCCGGTCGACCGATCACCTGCACGGGGGGCCACTTTCACATGTGCAATGAAACCGCCGATGGGGAACAGGAGATTAGGGCATCCGTCCGTCGCCTCGTCCACGAGGGGGCTGACTATATCAAGATCATGGCCTCCGGTGGCGGCACAGCTGGAACCGATCCGACACGCGCCTCCTACTCCGTCGCTGAATTACATGCCGCCGTGCACGAGGCCCATCATTTTCACCGCCTGACGGCGGCACACTGTCGCGCCAAGGAGTCGATGGTGCACGCCGTGGAAGCCGGCATCGATCTGATGGAACATGCTGAATTCCTCGAACCGGATGGCGACCTCCACTTCGATCCGGACCTGGCCCAGAAGATGGCTGAAAGTGGCATCTGGATCAGCCCCACCCTGCAGGCCTGGTGTCGCTGGCCCCAGGTTGTAGAGCTGCGCCGGCGACGAGACACAGCAGAGGCTACACCCGCCGACCTGGCGGAATTACAGTCGCTGGAGACTCGTGCCGGTGGACGACTCGACGTCATGCGCCGCATGCTCGACATCGTGGGTAAGGAACGGATCGTGCCAGGCACCGATTCCGGCGTCAACGACCTCGCCTTCGGTCATCTGGACTATGATCTGGAGTTACTCGTTGAAGTGGGCTTCACGCCGGCGGAAGCGTTGGAGTCGGCGACTCGTGTCAGTGCCGAAGCGGTGGGGCTGCAAGCGGAAATCGGCACCCTCGAGGTGGGACGCATCGCCGATCTGGTCGCATTTGCCGGAGATCCGACAAAGGATATCAGCAACCTATCAAACCTGGTTGCCGTATTTCAGTCAGGTCAGCGTGTACTCTGAAGCAGGGCCACGGCACACAGCTCATAGCAGGCATCGACATCCGGTAATTCTTCGAGATACACGGTGAAGCGCACGGGCAATCCGTTGTCGGGTAGTTTCTGCTCCCAGTATTCGGCGTAGGCTTTGGTATACGCCTGGCGAATCCGCTGCTTTTCGGCAGCGTATCCCTCGGGGTCCGTGATCGGACTCGGACTCTTCGGTGCAGCCCCAAAGGAATGCACCTCCAGGAAGTCGAGTTCCGCGAGACCGGAGCAGATCCCCGCCTCGCGCACATACATGTCCCACGTGTCAAAGGTGCGCGGAATCTCCCGTTCAGGGTCCATCCGCGCCGTATCATCGAGCTCGAGTTCGTTGGTTGCCGCCCGTGCACCCGTCATGCCGACGAAACGAATCTTCAGATCGCCATTGTCGAGTTCCTCCACCACCAGGTCGGAGAACAGACGATTCGTCGGCTTGCGGTAGTAGGTGACGCGACCACGCTTCTTGATCTCCCAATCCATCGACATTCGTCCTTTTCAGTCGCCGTCCAGGTTGTGCACGGCGCAGGTGATCTGGTTCGGACGCCGGAACAGGCGCCGCTTGTCTGCCTCGGGATGATCGAGCAGACGCCGGGGGAAAATCGTGTGTTCGCTCAGTGGCGGCTGACTGGCGTGGCCGTAATAGACATGAACCGTCCGCCGTTCCCGTGTCGTTTTTCGTAGTCGTCCCGCGTGGCAGGACCCGCCGTTGAACAGCACCGCCGTGCCCGCCGCGCCAAGAAGATCACGACCCGACCCGCCATCACAGACCGGCAGGTCGTCTGAGCGCTTGACGACTGATGCTTCGGGCACAACACTGAAACAGTGGGTCGATTCGTCCACGTTCGTCAGATAATAGACGACGGAGAGCCCGTAGATACCGAGTGGATGGTTCGGCTCGTGGCCCATGTCCCGATGCCAGTTCGTTGCGGGTGGCTCTTCGTCGATGGGAGCGCGAAACATGACCGAGTGTTCCTCACAGACGATATCTTCTCCCATCAACTCGGTGACCAGAGGCAGCACCTCTGGGTGGGTGATTCCCTCATCCAGCGTCGGACAACTCAGCAACACATGCACGGACTGTGACCGACCGCCCTCACCGCGCTCCATCCACAGGCGACTGTATCGTCGGCGATGTTCCTCTATGGCGATATTCCAGCTGTCAACTTGATGGGAAGTGAGCACGTCGGGAAGAACGAGGAAGCCGTCCCTCGCAAAATCCGTTATCTGCTGACGCCTGTCGTCCACGAGCCGTAGTCAGGTCCAGTTGCGGGGATCAGGGACGGCGACCCAGGACGAGCCCTGCGCCAGGGATTGCTGACTTATCAGGCCTGGTAAGGTCATGTCCATGGCGACGTCGATGCCGATCGGAACTTCCCCCTGCGTGAGGATGGCGTGCACGAAGTCCTGTACCTCCCAATAATCCCCACCACCGTGGCCTGCCTGAGCTGCTTCTGCCGGCGGATTCTTCCAGAAGTCCGGGAGAAATTCATCTTCGAGCGACGCCAGCGGCTCCCAGGTGGGTGTCGCATTGCGCTCCCGCAACCAGACCTTCGGCGTCGACTCGTATCCATCCGTCGATTCATAGGCGCCATCCGTCCCCTGCAGGGCGTAGTGCACCATGTTGTGGGGCCGATCCGACAGCATGTCGACGCGGATCTGCACCAGACCACCAGAGGCGAGACGGCACATCATCGTCACCGAATCTTCCATCTCGTAATGGTCCCCGCGGGGGTCCTTGTAGTGATGCCCCGTGCCCATAGCTGATACCGCAACGACACGATCGGGGCGAGTGCGGTCCGCATTGAACCACTGCAACACCGGTCCCAGGCTGTGGGTTGGATAGGTGCAGCCATTAACACCCGTCTGCCAGTGCCGGCGCCAGGGTGTGACCTCATTGTGCTGCTTCAACTCGTGGATGTAGGCGCCCTCGCCGTAGTAGGGCTCGCCGAACAACCCGCGTCGTGCCAGTTCACATACCAGCACACTCGACTTCGTATAGGTGTAGTTTTCGGCCATCATGTAGATCGCCGAGCTGCGCCGGGCGGCCCGTACCAGATCTCGGCTTTGTTCGACGGAGACCGCCGCCGTCACCTCGCTGAGCACGTGAATGTCATGCTCCAGGGCGAGTATCGCCTGGGGTGCGTGAAATTGCATGGGCGTGCCCACAACGACGGCATCCACCAATCCTGAACGGACCATCTCACCGGCGTCAAGGAAGGTGTGCTCTACGTCGAGTTCAGCTGCGTTGGCGGCGAGCTGTTCACCCCGCAAGTCGCACAGGGCCGTCAGTTCGGTCGCCGGATTGGCGCGCAGGGTCCGCACGAAGCTGTTGCCCCGTCCGGCGGCGCCGATGATACCAAAACGAATCGGTTCGTTCGTCATGGGTCAGTCTCGTAGCGGATCTGCCCACGGCAGGGGTACGTCGAGCCGCATACAGACCTCCTGGACCTGTTCCTGTTCACCTGCCCCGAAGGGCACGCCCTGCCGACGATACTGCTCGAAACGTTCCGCCTCGATGGTGCCTGGAAGCAGCGCTCGATCGAGTCCCGGAAATGGCTCGTAGGTCTCCCCAACATCTCGAACCATACGATCCACCTCTTCCCGGAAGGCTTCTTCATCGACTGCGGCATCGATACGGATCGCCAGAATTGTGCCACCACCTCGAGCCCGGGGCCAGCGCTGCCTCGCCTCATCGGAGCGCTCCATCACGCCCGCAAGACCACCCCCCATCAGGGCTGCCACCGCCGTATAACCGACACTCTTGAAGAAGGCTGCAGGGATCACCGGGATCAGCGCGTCGAACTCGGGACCATTCTGATAGTCGGCGAGAATCCGGGTCGCCGCGTCCAACACCACCCCGGCACTCTCCTTGCCGGGCAAGGCGAAACAGATCGGCGGATTGCCGAAGTAGGCCAGCTGAGGTTTGCTGGGACTGCCGGATGCATTTCCATGACCCACCGAGCCCTGCACCGAAAAGCCAATACACCCCGCTTCCATGCACATACGGCAGTAATGACCGGCAGAGCCGTAATGGCCGATGCCACGGACCGTCGCCATACCGAGCCCGACATCTCGGGCCCGGGTTATGGCCATCTCCGTCGCCTGGACCATCGGTACATAACCAAGTCCACCGTCGCCATCCACTGCGACCACGGCGGCTGTCTCGCGTACGATCTGAATCTTTGGAATGGGGTTGAGGATGCCGTCATCAAACTGCTTGCAGTAGCCATTCACCTGGCGCGTCCCGTGACTGCGAACCCCGCGCAAGTCGCAGTTGACGAGCAGACGTGCCACAATTGCAGCGTGCTCCGTTGGCACGCCGGCACGCTCGAAACAGCTTGTGGCAAATGCCAGCAGACTCTGTTCGGATACAATGACGGATTCTTCCGGCGGTTGATTCATGAATCTCCACACTCCCCTCCCTTGCCCCTTTTGCGAGGCCTGGGTACTTTGCCACGGCTGCCCAATCCAACCACAACACCCAGACGGTCAGAATGAAACTCGATGTCGTCAACCTGACGAAAGAGCTCGTAAGCTACAAGTCCGAGAGTCTGCTCACCAACGTTCCCGTAACCCGTCACGTCATGGGAATCCTGAAAGGCCTCGGCTTTCAAGTTGAGCAGTTGCGCTACGTCGACAAAAATGGCGTCAACAAGCTGAGCATCGTCGCCCGCTTAGGTTGTGGCAGGGGCGGACTTACCCTGATGAGCCACGACGACGTGGTCCCTGCAAAGCAGGAAGAGGGCTGGAAACAGGATCCGTATCAGGTGCGCCAGGCCGGGGGCCGACTCTACGGGCGTGGCGTGTGTGACATGAAAGGCCCCCTGGCGGCCACCCTCTGTGCGGCGGCCCGCTTCAAGGCTGCTGACCTGAAGCAACCGGTATTCATCGTCGTCACCTCAGATGAAGAGATTCAGGCGCGGGGCGCCTGGGAGATCGTCAATCGATCCAAATTATTCAGGGACGCCAGTTCCGGTTACGGGCTCATCTGTGAGCCGACGAAACTCGGCGTGGTCTATGCGCATAAGGGCTCCATGTCGATTCGGGCGACGGCCAGTGGCCGGGCGGCGCACACCAGCACCCTGAAGGGCAAGAACGCGAATCTCGACATGATCCCCTTCCTCGTGGAAATGAAGAAGATCAACGACCTGGTGCTGACGTCGAAGCGCTACCGCAACGACGAGTTCACTCCGCCACATTCAGAATGGAGTATTGGCATCAACGACCACAACATGGCGACCAACATCTACCCCGTCACCAGTACGTGCACGATCAACTACAGACCCATGCCCGGCACCAGTATTGAGGGGCTTATCGAGCGCACGAAAAAAGCCGCAAAGAAGCACAATATCAAGGTAGAGGTAACGCGCCCCGGCGAGCCGGTTTATACGGATCCGACCTCCGCCTTCGTGGCAACGAGCCTGAAGGTCAGTGGCACCCGCAAGGCACGCACCGTGCCTTATGGCACCGACGGCCTTGCCTATCGCGTCAAGATGGACAACCTCGTCGTTCTTGGCCCCGGCGACATCGCCCAGGCCCACATCGTCGATGAATGGGTGGAGGTGGATCAGCTGCGCAAGGGTGTCAAATTGTACGAGCGTTTTATCGACCATGTCTGCGTCCTGGGCAAGGACTGATCATGCCAATTGCCGATTTCGATCAATACCGTCAGATGCTCAGTTGTGCCAAGGCCGGCAAGTATGCCTACCCTGCCATCAATGTCTGCAACATCGAAACTCTTACAGCCTCCATCGAAGCCTTCGCTGAAGCCGAAAGTGATGGCATTATTCAGGCCTCCACCGGTGCCGGGCAACACGCCTCCGGTGGCCTGCAGGATATGGTCCTTGGCGCCACAATCCTCGCCGAGGCGGCGCACCGGATCGCCGCACGCTACGACGTCCTCATCGCGCTGCACACCGACCACTGCCATCCCAAAAATCTTGCCCCCTTCCTGGACCCCTTGATCGAGATCAGCCGGGAGCGTGTCGACTCTGGACAGAAGCCATTGTTCAACAGTCACATGTTCGACGGCTCTGAACTGCCACTCGCCGAGAACCTGGATGTGTCGAAGAAATACATGAAACAACTCGCACCGCTGAATATGGTTCTCGAAGTCGAGATCGGTGTCGTTGGTGGCGAGGAGGACGGTCATGACACGTCCGGTGTGGCCAAGGAAAAGCTCTACACCACGCCGGAAGACATGGTGGCTACGTACGAAGCATTACAGCCACTGGGCAGCTATATGCTTGCCGCCACCTTTGGCAACGTTCACGGGATCTACAAGCCCGGCAACGTCAAGTTGACCCCGGAGATTTTGCAGAACGGCCAGGTGGCGGTGGCAGAGACACACAACACCGAAAGGAATCCGCTGTTTCTCGTATTCCATGGTGGCTCTGGTTCACCGAAGGAGCAGATCGCCGAGACGCTCGATTACGGCGTGATCAAGATGAATGTCGATACGGACACACAATACGCCTTCACCAAACCGATCGCGGAGCATGTTCTGGCCTACCAGGATGTGCTCTTTCACTCAGACGATCAGGTAGCTGAAAAGAAGCGCTTCGACCCGCGCAAATATCTGGCGACGGCTCGTGAAGGCATGAAGAGCCGTGTCATCGAGGCAGTCAAAGACCTCGCCTCCGAGGGCAAGTCTCTACTGAAATAGCTAGGCAGAAGCGGTGGGACTGCTGTGCAATTGCCCCCGTTCGACCAGCACCTCAGCGATCTGCATGGCGTTGAGGGCCGCCCCTTTGCGCAACTGATCACCGCTGAGGAACAGATCGACGCCGGTGCCATCGGGGCGCGACAGGTCCTGACGGATGCGTCCGACAAGTACGTCATCCACACCGCTGGCCTCCAGCGGCATGGGGAAATGGTTGCCCTCACGATCATCGACGAGCGTGATACCAGGCGCCTGCTGCAGAATCTGACGGACCTCCTGTGCCGTGACAGGCTCCTCGAATTCGATATTCAGCGTCTCGGAGTGGGCCCGTAGAATCGGAACGCGGATACAGGTGGGTGTCACCAGGATGCCTTCGTCATGGAACATCTTGCGCGTTTCGCGGATCATCTTCGACTCTTCTTCGCAGTAACCGTCGGCACCGATCGCCGAATTGTGCGAGAACAAGTTGAAGGCGATCTGTTGCGGAAACTCCTGCGGTGCCGCCGGTTTGCCAGACAGCACATCTCGCGTTTGCGTCTCCAGTTCCGCCATCGCCTTGGCGCCAGCACCGCTAATGGCCTGATAGGTCGAGACCACGACCCGGCGCACCGGATGTCTT
>DPVW01000176.1:23929-31011 GCA_003529325.1 Candidatus Latescibacterota bacterium
ATGCCATGGTGGTCGTCAAGATCCTGAGGATTGACCTCGGGCACGACCAGGGGTACGTCCGGCTGCATGCGGAAAGCGGAGGTGTTGTCGACGACGACGGCACCGGCTGCAACGGCGGCGGGGACGAATTCTTTGCTGATATCTCCGCCAGCCGAGGACAACACGATATCGATCCCGTCGAAGGAGTCACGCGTAAGTTCCTGCACCTTGACCGATCGCTCGCCGCAGTTCAACTCCGTGCCGACGGATCGACTGGAAGCGAGCAGACGTAGTTCGTCGATTGGAAAGTCGCGCTCAGCCAGCAACTCCAGAAAGATCTGGCCCACGGCGCCGGTGGCGCCCATGATCGCGACATTGTAGCGGTCACTCATCTCGGTAATATTCCTATTGCGGGTACGTTGGTTGTCATTTAGTTATCGACCAGGTGGGTAATCAGTTCATGGCCACTGTTGAGTTGCAGCGATCCCACCTCGGCGGCAATCTCGTCGTAGACCTGCATGTCATCGGCGGCAAAACCCTCGCCCCACAGCACGAATGGCACGGGCTCGCGCGAGTGCGTTCGCAAGGGGATCGGCGTTCGGTGGTCCGGCGTCATCAACAGACGGCAGGGCTCGCCCAAATCCTCGAGACCCTGAAGGATGCGACCCACGACACGCTCGTCGAAATCCTCCAGCGCCCTCACCTTCGCTGCAGCATCGCCGTTGTGCCCGCATTCATCCGGCGATTCGACATGGACATAGACGAGATCCAGACCCGATGCCAGGGCCTGAAGCGCGTGGTCGGCCTTGCCTTCGTAATTGGTGTCGACAAAGCCGGTGATCCCGGGCACGTCGATCTGTTCATATCCGGCACAACGCCCAATGCCTCGCACCAGGTCGACGGCGGAGATGACCCCTGCCCGCAGACCATACCGCTCGCCGATGCTGGGCAGCGTCAGTGGCCTGCCTGAACCCCACAGCCAGATCGCATTTGCCGGCGCCTTACCTACAGCCAGTCGACGAACATTGACGGGGTGCTCGGCAAGGACCGGGCCTGCACCTTCCATGAGTGCACGGATCAGCTGCTGCCCTACCCCAGTCGGCAGATGTGCCAGCATCGACTGTCCCATGATATCGTGCGGCGCATGGGAGATGAGGTCCTGCGGGCCGTTGGTGTAAATGATGATATGGCGATAGCCGACACCGGGGTGAAATCTGATCTGTGTCGTTCCCAAAGCCTGGCCGACGGACTCGATAATGGCGCAGGCCTCTTCGGTACTGATATGACCAGCACTGTAGTCGACCAGCGTATCCCCGTCACTGGTGATCGTATTGCAGCGCCAGGCGATGTCGTCGTCGCCCATGGGGATGTCCATACTCGACGCCTCCAGCGGCGCTCTCCCTGTATAGTGGACGGTCGTGTCGTAGCCAAAAATCTCCAGGTTACCGACATCACTTCCAGCGGGACGACTCGGAGGAATCATCTGCACGAGACCACCACAGCCCTCGGCGGCGAGACGGTCCATGTGCGGCGTGCGCGCCGCCTGCATCGGCGTCAGCCCGCCGAGTTCGGCGAGTGCATAATCGGCTGACCCGTCGGGCACCAGGATCAGGTATTTCACGCCGCCTCCATGCGAATCAGCCGCACACCCCCATCGACCAGGGGTAGTGCGTCAATGGCCTGCACCGCCTGCTGCATCGCTCGCTCACGGGCTTCGTGGGTGACGATGACGAGGGGCACCGTGCCTCCCTGAAGATCGCGTTCCTTCTGCAGTACAGAGGCGATGCTGATATGCTGTGCGGACAGAATCCGGGCGATCTGCTCCAGCACCCCTGGCTGGTCGGCTACCTGCATGCGCAGGAAGTAGCGGATCTCCGCATCTTCGATCGAGGCAAAGCGCGCCGCCTCATCGCCAACGATCATGTCACCAATGGAGGTGGTTGCCCCGGCTCGCTTGCGCTCGGCCAGTTCCACCAGGTCGGAGACGACAGCACTCGCCGTCGGCATCTTGCCGGCACCCGCGCCGGTAAAGACCTGTGTACCCACGGCGCTGCCGACGACTTTGATCGCATTCTGTTCGGCGTGAATATTGGCCAACTGCGAATCCTGTGGCAGCATGACGGGATGTACGCGTGCCTCGACACCGCCAGGAGCCAGACGGGCGATGGCGAGCAGCTTGATGGTATAACCGAGTTCACGCGCAAAATCGATGTCACTGGACTCGATACGTTCGATACCCTCGCAGTAGATGTCGGCGGCGGTACCAGTCGTTTGAAAGGCGATGCGGCTGAGGATGGCCAACTTCGACGCAGCGTCGGCGCCACTGACATCGGCCGTGGGATCCGGCTCCGCGTATCCTTCCGCCTGCGCGTCTGCGAGAATCTCGGGGTAATCACCTTCCCCGCGGGTCATGCGTGTGAGCATGTAGTTCGTCGTACCATTGAGGATGCCGTGCAGAGACTCGACGCGATTGGCGACCAGGCCATTGCGCAAGGACCGGATGATGGGGATGCCACCGGCGACACTGGCCTCAAACATCAGATCGACACCCTTGGCGAGTGCGATATCGAACAGTTCGGCGCCGTGCAGCGCGATGACGGCCTTGTTTGCCGTGACCACACTTTTGCCGGCCTGCAGAGCGGCGCGAATCCACTCGTACGCCGGCGCCGCCCCCGTCAATTCGACAACGACCTGGACGGACGGATCATCGAGCACCTGCTGCACATCACCGACGACGACACCGTCGGCAAGGGTGACATCACGCACCTTAGCGGGATCACGCACGGCAACTCGCCGAATATCGAATTCGGCATGGCGACGGCGGCGCATGGCAGCGGGCGCATCCTGCAGCAGTTGCACAGCCCCCGTGCCGACCGTCCCCAGACCGATCATGCCGATACCGATGGCGTCACTCATGCGGCTGACCAGGCGAACAATGTCTGCCACTCACGGCGTTGCAGGTCGATCAGATGCTGCGGCTTGTCGGTATGCAGGGTCTCCACTTCATCGATCATCCGGTGGGGATCGTAACCACCGACCTGCGCAATGGCGGGGTGCTCACCGACCTTGTTGAACCAGTAGTGACTGTTGGAAAAGTCCCCCTCACGCCGATGCATGATGCCATGCCAGAAAGAACCTGTCGCGTCCTCAATCCCCTGCGACACCGTGTGACTTCGATCGAGCTCGTCGATATACAACCACAACCCCGAGTGTAATGCAGGTCGATCGCGGAGGGCGTCATCGCGCAGAATCGTCTCAACGACACCGACCAGGGCACTAGATGCCGGATCTGTGACAACGAGTTTGAACAACGCTTCGTCCTGGGGCAGACTCTCGAACAGTGGCGCCACGGCGCGCGCTACGGCCTCGGGCAGATCCATCAGGTGTACTCCGCTTGGGATTCAGGGATAGTGGCCCGTTGATAGGGCGAACTCGTGCCCGAGCGAGACGTGATGGCTCGCCGGACGAATACTTCAGTCGAAAGTACCGGGGCTTCCGAACATCGTCAATCCAAACTCTCCAACAACAACTGTAACTGCCGTTCCACCTTACGACGCGTCTCATCATCCTCCGGGTGCAGATCAAGAAAACGCTCGTACGCTGTGACGGCGGCTGTGCCGTCACCGAGATTCAGATGGGCGCTGGCGAGGTTGATGTAGGCCTCGGCATTTGCCGGCTCCTTTTCCAGTAACTCTTCGATGATGTCAACGGCCTCAGACCAGCGTCGCTCAGCCAGCAACAGGAAACCCAGATTGTATAGCGCCTTCACCTGCGCAGGATCACGGTGGATGGCCTCGCGGTAGAGCCGTTCCGCCTCGCGATTGAGGCCTTCATCCTGATGCAGTACTGCCAGATTGTGATATAACTCGGCCCGCTCAGGCGATTCTTCAATCGCTCGTTGATAGGCGCTCATGGCAGGGGCGGTTTGCCCCCCCTGGGCGTAGGCCCGTCCGAGTAGATCCCACGTCTTGCCATCCTCAGCATCCAGATCGCGCGCCCGCTCGAGCGCCGCCAGGGCTTCTGGCAGCTTGTGAAAGTGCAGATTGACGAGTCCGATATTGCGGAATGGGCTTGCCAGCATCGGGTCCAGCGCTGCCGCCAGGCGGAATTTCTCGAGGGCGGAGCGCCAGTCGGTTTCAGCGATGAGAACGGTTCCGAGACCATCCAGTAGACGTGCATCCTGCGGCGACGACGCCAGACCGGCTTCATACTGCGTGCGTGCACGCCGCCACTGGTGACGCTCACGGGCGCTATCACCGATACGCAGGTGCGCCTCACCGGCGGAGAGTCCGGCGCGTCGATACGTCGTTAGCGCCTCCCGATCGTGGCCCAGACTCATCTGGGAGAGGGCGAGCAGACGCAGCAATTCCTGGTCACCAGGTGCCTGGCGTAACATGCGATCGAGCTGCTGCTGCGCGTCCTGCAGTCGCTCGGCCCGAATCAGAGCGCGCACGAGCCCCTCCATGGTCTCGCGGTCACCCGGTTCCATCTCGTCGGCCCGCTGGAAGTGCACCACCGCCGAATCGGGGCGTCCCCAGGCGAGAAAGGCGGCGGCCAGATTATGGTGCAGCTGCGACCAGTCGTGCAGCGCCAGAGCTTTTCGGAAGGTCTCGACGGAACGGTCATAACGCCCCTGGTGCTGGTAGACATTTCCCAGATTGTTCAGGGCCTCCATCATCCTGGGTTGACCTTCCAGCGCCAGTTCCAGACTGGCGATCGCCTCCTCGTATCGTTCCAGACTGAGGTAGGCGGTGCCAATGTTGTAATGCGCCAGAGGCAGCTGTGGTTGCAGGGCGAGGCCACGACGGCTGGCAACGATGGCTTCTTCATATCGTTCAGACTCGAGATATCCCTTGCCCAGATTGACGTGCACCCGCGGCATGGCCGGTCCCTTGGTCGCCGCGTCCAACCAGATCGTCTCCTCCGAGGACCAGTCACCATTGCGCTGCCAGACCAGCACCGCCCACAGCGCCAGCAGGGCCGGGGCAAAACCGCGCAGGCGAGCACCGGCGGCACCCAACAATGCACTCGCCAGAATGACCCCTCCTACCAAGGGCAAGTAGAGTCGATGTTCGTTGACGAGCACATTCAGTGGCACCACCGACGATGGCGCCAGGGTCACCGCAAACCAACCGGCACCGAAAGCAGCCGCTGGACACATGTGCCGCAACACGAATACCGACGCCGCCATACAGACCGTCAACACCAACGCCAACAGGGGGACGACGTCGAGCATCGTCGGAGATTCGAAGAACTGCGGCTCCACACTCAGGTGCACGGGCATCAGGTTGGTATAGGCGTAGAGTGGAATCGCCTTCAACTGTGTGGCCAGGTGGACCAGGGGTGTGCGGACGGGATCGAACAACGCCTTGCCGACAATGGCACGCGTGCCAAGGACATAGACGCCCGATGCCAGCACTGGTCCCGTCAACAATGTCCAGGACCCACGCCCCCCGGGTCCGAGCAGCCACAACCACAACCCGGCGGCCGGTACCAGCACGATGCCCACGGACTTGGACAGAAGAGCGGTTATTGCGAGGGCGGTCAGCGCCATATGGTGTCGCCAGTTGGGACGCCGGGCACCATCGATCAGCACGATGAGGGCAGCCAGCACGAACAGCGCCGACAGTGACGTCGACCGACTGCTGACATAATTGATCGGCTCGGAGACCACCGGGTGGGTGGCAAACATCAGCGCCGCCACGAGAGCGCTGCCCGGACCGCCCAGAACGCGGCGGGCAAGGGACCACATGAGCCACACATTCACCGCATGCAGCAGCAGATTGACCAGATGATACCCGAAGGCCTCATACCCACCGACGGCGTGGTTGACGGCATACGTCAGCAGCAGGAGTGGTCGATACATCCGGGCATCGGGAAGGACCGAGAAACTACCGGTATCTGAGAAGAACCGACCCACATTGGCCAGCGAGCGCACAGCAGGGTTGTCGACGAGGGAGTGGGAATCGTCGTAGTGAAAGCTGTTACCGAGGCTGTTGGCGTAGAGCACAAATACCCACAACACCAACCCTACGGGCACTCTCCATGAAGTCAGCACATGGCGCGTCACGAGACACCCTCCCGCCGCAGCAGAACTCGACCGAGGCCGATCAGTTCATCCCAATCCGAGCGATCCCAGCGCCAGAGCAATGCCGTCACGACGACCCAGAAGAGGATGGCGGCGATGACGAGGCGTAGCGCCGGAGAGCCTTGCCAACCAAGGGTGACTGAAAGGCTGGTGGCGGCGGCCAGCAACGACACCACACTCACTCGGCCGAGGCGGGCCCAGGGCAACACGACCCGCCACGACTGCCCAAGGGATCTGGCAAGGAGAGTGACAAGGACGGCGACCTGTCCCCATGTGGCCAGTACCGTGGCCACCGCGGGGCCCAACAGCGCCCACTGTGCGTGTGCTGGTAACAGGGCCTGCACGAAAAACAGGCTGAGTGCGACGTTGACACAGAGATCACCCAGTGATCCATACAACGCCCAGGTTGCTCTCCCTGTGCCCACCAGAATGGGATTGTAGACAGCACAGCGCAGTGGCAGGGCGAGTAGGAAAATGCGAAAGACTTCGGTAGTACGGGAATATTCGGCGGGCAGGTACAACTCGATCACGGTCTCAGCATGCACATAGAGGAAAAAGAACAGGGGCAGAATCAACAGGGCGAGGCGTCCGACGGCTCCACGAAACAACTCGGCCACCGCATCAAGCTGCCCTGCAGCGGTTAGGCGACTCACCTCGGGTACGAGAACGGTGACCACAGCGGCCAACATCAGACTCACCGGTACTTCGATGGCACCCACATGATACAGCGCCAGATCAGCTGTCCCGAGAAATGTGAGCACCACCATACGATCGACAGCACGAGAGAGGCTGCCAACCGCATCGTTGAGACCGATACGACTCGCATACCCAAGCAACGTACCGACGCCAGACATGGAGAGGGTGCCGGGCGAACCCATGCTGAGTGCGAGGGCGAGCCAACCAACACCACAACGACCAGCACCGATGGCGGACAGCGACCATAACGTCTCTCGTATCCCCCAGTCCAGACCGTAAGCCAGTACTGCGATTGCGACGAGGCCGACGGCACCAACCA
>DPVW01000176.1:31330-32759 GCA_003529325.1 Candidatus Latescibacterota bacterium
ACCCCAGGGACAGGCCCGCCTGCCATGTGGCCCGACCACTGGCGACAAGAGCGGCCTCAACATGACCGGCGGCAACCACGCTGAAGACATACGGCAAGAACGGAATGACCAGGTCCGTGCTGGCCGGCGATGACAGCCAGCGTGAGATCGACCCGCCGGCAAACCATAACAGAGCGACCAGCAGACAGGCGGAGGCAGAGAGCACGACGGTGGACTGCCACACCAGTATTCGACGTGGGTCACCGGGAGAACGCCGTGGAAATATGTAGAGCAGGGCGGTGGGCACGCCCAGTAGAAACACAGGTGCCAGGGTGTTGCCGAGAATCCAGACAGCCGAGAAGCGGCCGAATTCGGGAAGCGTCCAGGCGCGAGCCAACAACGCATTGACGATAAAAATACTCGCCATCGTCGCCACTCGGCCAGCGGCGACGATGGCGACCTGCCTCGATAGGCCCACGATTCTCAGACCCTTTTGGCCACCAACAACAGAAAGGCGGACTTGCCCATGAGGCGATTCGACAGACCATCGATGACTCGCCAGAGCCAATACGGCCAACGCCGACTGATGTTGGGAAATCCTGCCAGTTCCAACAGTTTGTTCGTCATGTGATGAGTATGCACCGGTTGCAGACCGACGCTGGCGAGCACCTCACACAAACCCTCGTCGTCAAAACTGTGCAGGTGTGCGTTGGCAGGCGTCAGCTGATTGCAATGCACGCACAGGTGGTCGACAATGGTCTCTCGGTAGGGCACGGTGACAAGGACACGCCCTCCTCGTTTCGTCACCCGGGCAGCCTCGGCCAATCCTGCACCGGGGTCGTCGAGATGCTCAACGACTTCGGAGAGCACGACCGCGTCAAAGCTCTCATCCGCCAGGGCTGTATGATAGGCATCGGTCACGGCGAATCGCGCCGCCGTGGGAAAACGGTCCCGCGCACCGGCGACCCCTGCTGGAGCGATGTCCGTCGCCACGACATGCGCCCCCACCTCGTGGCACAATTGGGCAAACCAGCCAGAGCCACAACCCATGTCAAGAAGCAGTTCTCCCCGCTGCAGCCGCAGGGCACGACGAATCGTCTGCAGACGTCGCCGTTCGGATGCGGAGCGCACAGGGTGCAGCGTCGCCGGATCTTCGATGAATTCGGCATCGCGACGATAGTGCGTTCGATAGTCGGAGAGTCGAGTCTCGGTGGTCATATAAAAAAGCGGCCTGCCCGCGGCTGGGGGCAGGACCGGAGGCGCTCGATCAAGGGGAGGTGGTGGCTGTCAGCGTTCGACGCTTTCGGCAGCCTGGAGAATCGCCCCCCGCTCGTCCGGAGCATTGGCGGCGGCGGGAGCCGATTTCACCTGATTCTCAAGGTATTGGACGACCCCTTTCAGGTGGGTGACACGACTTTGGGCGGCGGATTCCTTCAGCCTCAGATCCTCG
>DPVW01000176.1:33090-33339 GCA_003529325.1 Candidatus Latescibacterota bacterium
TCCTCGGATTCAGCGACCTTGACGCGTAGTTCTTGGATGTCAGGCTGGATGGACTCCAGCTTGGCTTTCAAATCTTTGAGGCGCAAGGCGGTGATAAACTTTGTCGCCAACACCGCCATGACCGCTACGATGGTCCAGATCATCGCGCTCGACCGGCCGAAACTTGTCCGGCTACCCATAAAAAATGAGTGAACGGAGAACTCGTCATGTGTCCGAAAGATAGTGTGGTAAAGAGGTTATGTCAATTTT
>DPVW01000430.1 GCA_003529325.1 Candidatus Latescibacterota bacterium
GCACCTCCACCGCTACATCATCGGGAATGCCCGGCAGCACACCGTGGTTCGGCACGTTGACCTGGAACTGACCCTCCACATTGTTCACCAGGCCATTCATGATCGGGATGTGCTGCTCGTGCGTCATTTTGTCACCGAACAACTCAATCGGCCGGACCTTCTCGTCGTATGCCGCTTTTTTCATCTGCTCGAATTTTTCCGCTTTGCCCTCCAGGATCTTGTCCCGTCCTGCAGGTGTATCACCACCTCCACCCGTGGGATCGTACCAGCGCTTGCGTGTCTCCAGATCCGTGTGATACCACCAACCGCCACTACGCGGCGTATCACCGATCGGCATCAGACCATACATCTTGTATTGGTGAATCGCCGCGCGTGACATCTGCGCCGGAATCGACTTGCCTTCTGCCTCCAGGCCAGCCCAGTAGGCTTCGCTTTCTTCGGCGATCCACTGATCCAGCTTTGGATACATGTCCTGATTTCCGTGGATAAAGTCTGTCAGCCAGATGTTGTGATTCAATCCCGGCGCCTGCCACGTCACCTCATCCGGATCCAGCCCCAGGGTGCGCGCCACGCCTGCATATCCAAAATGACCGTGACACAGGCCGCAAACCTTGATGGATGTCTCCCGCGTCATCAGCGTCGTACCAGCAAACACGGGATTGCCAGCCAGTAGAATCCAGGCGTCCGGGCAGTCTGTCTCCATATCTCTAGCCACGTCCAGCATCAGCTGGAGATTGTGATACTCCGGCATCCCCGTGCGGGCGTAAAAGTAACCCAGCTCGTCGGCCAGCCTGCGTCGCCGCTGCATGAAATACTCGTTGTGCGTCACCGTCGCCGTGTTGATGACAAAATCGGCTCCCTGCAGAGCGGCCTTACGATCGGTGGTCTTTTCAAATGTCAGTTGTGCGCCAAAGTCTTCGGCATATCGTTTGCCCAGATGGTAGATCACATCCAGGCTCTCTTCGTCGATATCCATGAAGCACATGTGGCTGCCACTCAATTGTTTGGTCAGACAGAGATCCTTCACCAGACCCAGCGAAAACACGACACTCCCGGCGCCAAAGACCGTCACTTTGTT
This sequence comes from Candidatus Latescibacterota bacterium, assembly GCA_003529325.1. Lineage (GTDB taxonomy): Bacteria > Latescibacterota > UBA2968 > UBA8231 > UBA8231 > UBA8231. The sequence goes on from DPVW01000430.1 coordinate 1,079, forward strand.
CGACATCTTGCCTCTCCCGCGGATCCCTCCGCACAATCTGAGATTCTCTTGAAAACTCTCGCCTGATCGTAACCCATCCAATCTGAGCCCGCAACGCTTGAAGGGAGGGGCACAAACACGTTGATTTCCCCCGCCGATTTGGAACCCATTCGAGGAGTGATTGGTATGAGTGAGTCGGACAGTCTGGAGTTCAAACCACGCGCCAGGGGTCTCATCATTGGGGAACTGCCCTGGTTGGCGCGCATCGCCGACAAGGCCCGCGCCCGAGCAGCGGGTCGACTCGGTGCCTACGTCTACCCGTGAGGCGCGGACGAGCGCTTCCTGGAGGGAGCGGCGATGTCGTCTGACGCCTTCACCAAACTGGTGAATTCCTGCGTCGATGACGATGACCTCATAGTCAAAATGAAGGAGCACATCTCACAACAGTCGAAGTGATGTTTTTTCATATGCAACCCGCGATCGACTGACCGCGGACGAGCAGAGCATCGCTGGTTTTCGCGCCGATGTAGCGACAGTGGGCGCTGACGTAGTGCGTGGCATACCCCCAGCGTCGTTGGTCGGTTCGATTCGGCCGACTGCAGTGCAGGATATGTCCGTGATGGAAACTGCAATCACCCGGGCGCAATTCAACGGCCCTTTCCACCGGCAGTTCTCCGGCGACCGATAGACGCTCGTATTCCTGCCATCTTTCCTTTTCGATCCATCCGTTTTTGTGCGTACCGGGTAACATCCACATGCAGCCGTTGTCGATCGTCGCTTCATCGAGGGCTGCCCAGCAAGTCACCATGCGATCGGGTGGATCGACGTGGAAGCCGAGTGGCTGGTCCTGGTGATAGGGCTGCCGTGAACCGATCCGCGGCGGCTTCATGAACAGCTGGTCCTGGTAGAGTTTCAGGTCAGGTCCGAGCAGAGCCTCAACGCAGTCCAGAATGTGGACGTCCTTGGCGTGGTTACGAAAGACGTCATCGATGAAGGCGACGTGACTCATTTTGCGCAACGAATTGGCGTAGTCGTCGGCGTCCCTCTCGCCACTCACGACACCGGGCTCAACCTGTAATTGACCCTCAGGGACATGATCCGCCTCGCCCCTTGCGATGGTGTGGGCACGCGCTTTCATCACATCGATGCGGGGACCGTCGAGCAGGCCCCTGACGATGAGGAAGCCGTCTTCCCGGAACGTCTCTACCTGTTCTTTTGTTAGCACGTTTGGCAGTCCCTAGGAGTGTCCATGAAGAAACCTTTCGCCGACGATCAGCTGACCGAGCATCTCGAAAAGATAGACAGGGTTGGCTACACGATCCTCGAAAATCTGATACCGAAAACTGCTATCACCGCAATGGCGGCTGCCTTCGAGCCACTCTATCGGTCGAATCTGGATACCATCCGCAACAATCCCAACCGCGGCTCCATGCGCCATTACATCGTTCTTCCTTTCGAACCGCCATTCTATCAGCCCGCATTTAACGGCAGCCCCGAGATCTTTGCCATTGTCCATGCCCTGCTCGGCGAAGATGCTGTCTGTGCCCAGTTCGCCTCGGATACACCCGCACTGGGAAGCATCTACCAGGACTGGCATGCCGATACCACCAGGAATTTCTCTGCGGACGGCCAGTTGCAGCCCCTCACGCTCATCGCCGCAAATACATCCTTTGTCGACATCACGCCGGAGAACGGTCCTTTCGAGGTCAGCGACGGTAGCCATCATATTCCTGACGCGATTGAAAAGCTCAACAATGGTGAATTGGCCTTCAAGCCACTGATGATGAAGGCTGGCGATGTGCTTGTCCGGGATCCTCGTTGCATTCATCGCGGCACGCCGAACAGGACCGACATGCCCCGAGGCGTCGCCGTCCTGGGATTTGACCGCGCCGGTCACGAACGTACCGGGCATATGGTCGAAAACGCCATCGACCCGGCGTTCTACAGTTCTTTGAGTGAACCCGAGCAGCGCATGTATCGAAAGGTCCCTCGAAAAGCAGACTGACGGAGCCTGCTCGAAGAATACTTGTGGTAACTCTGGCGCTATGCTTTCATCTTTGCATCGGCAAGCGTAGCGGTAGCGCACGGGACACCTGGAGAACTATTCGAGATTACATGAGACTGAGCTTCTACATTCTGCTGGGCGCCTTGTTCTCGGGTGGTTGTGGCGACAGTTCCTCGGAGGGCCTGTCAGGGACATTCCGCCGGGTGCCGCGGAACCGGACCCTGATTATGGACTGCGCCGAGAGCAATACCTGCGCGGGCCAGATTCAGGACTACAATTCATTCAATCCGTATATACCCGGCACGACATCCCGTATCGGCTACAATTTCCTCTACGAACCATTGTACTTTTACAATGCCTTCAAGGGGGAAATGATCCCCTGGATCGCCACCGGCCACGAGTTCAACGAGGACTATTCAGAAGTCGTCATCAACATCCGTCCAGGGGTCAAGTGGCACGACGGTACCCCGTGGACGGCGCACGATCTGGTCTTCACGATCAATATGCTCAGGGAGTATGCGCCAACCCTGACCTATTCGACCGACATGGAGAACTGGGTTACGGAGGCAGTGGCCATCGACAGCCTGACGGCGCGTATTTCGCTGACGGCGGCAAATCCTCGTTTCATCTTCTCTTATTTCACCAGCAATTTCGGTATCGGCGTGCCCATCGTCCCCAGACATGTATGGGAAGGGCAAGATGCCGAGACCTTCGACAACTTCGATACCGAACGGGGATGGCCGGTCTTTACCGGGCCCTATCGCCTGGCGATGTCGACACCTCAGCAACGAATCTGGGATCTGCGGCAAGACTGGTGGGCGGCCGAGACGGGATTCCAGCAACTGCCTAAGGTCGAGCGGCTCATCTACCTGACATATATGGAAGAGGCCAAGCGGGTGCAGAATCTGATTACCAATCAGATGGACACCTCCCTCGATCTACGCCCACCCAATATCCTGACCGTATTGGAGAGCAATCCACGGGTGACGACGTGGACGGGGCGCGAGGCGCCCTTCGGTTACGTGGACTTCTGGCCGATCTCACTGGGCTTCAACAATCTGGAGGAGCCCTTTTCCGATGTTGATGTGCGGCGAGCCATCAACTACGCCATCGATCGAGATCAGTTGGTAGCCGTCGGTTGGCGAGGGGCGGGGTCATCGACCCTCTTGCCCTTTCCCGACTATCCGGCGTTACGGCCTTACTTCAGCGAGGTCGAAGATCTGCTGGCCAAATACGAGGTCGGCGTTTTCGATCTCGCCAAGTGCGCAAAGCTGATGGAGAGTAAGGGCTGGCAACGGATCGACGGCGGATTCTGGACCCAGGAAGGCAAACCACTGAAGATCGTCATCGACATCTTCCCGATTTTCAACGACGTGACGCCAATCCTGGTGGAGCAGTTGCATCGGGCCGGTTTCGACGCCGATTTCCGCATGACCTCCGACGCCTACACGCGGATGGCGCTAGGCCGGGCGCGGGCTTTTATCAACGGCCACGGCGGCAGTGTGCGCGATCCGTATTTCACCCTCCGACTCTACCACAGTCGCTTCGTGCAGCCCACCAACGAGCCGGCGGAATATTTCTGGCGCTGGGCCAACGACGACTACGACAGGATCGTCGACAGAATGGCAGCGGTGGCACCCGGCGATCCTGAGCTAGTACGACTGTATCGCCAGGCGATGGAAATCTGGCTTGCCGAGTTGCCGTCGATCCCGATTCTGCAATGGTATCACCGCATCCCCCACAACGAGACATACTGGACCAACTGGCCCTCGGAAAAGAATCCGTATATCAACAGCGCCTACTGGCACAGAGTGTGGCTTCTGGTGTTGCTCAACCTGGAGCCGGTGCAGGTCTGATGGACGATGCAGGCTCCATGCTGGTGTGTCGGACAGGACGTCTGCGTGCGCTCTCTGTCTGCCTGATGATCCTTGTGGCGCAGCCAGCAATCGCTGGAATATTGTCGGGCCGAATCTCGGGTACGGATGATACACCCCTGGCCGCCAAAGTCGAGGTCGGCGGCACGTCACTGTCGGCCCTTGCGGATGCGGATGGACGTTATCGGATCGACGGGATCCCAACTGGGCAATATCGCCTCGTGGTCTCCCCCATCTCGGGTATGCGACGGACACCCTCGATGTGGCCCTCACCGACGTCGCCGTCCTCAATGCGACGCTGGCCTACTATGTGCTAAACGAGGTCGTCATCACCGGCAAACTCATCGGCCAGGCACAAGCCCTCAACGCGCAGAAGGAGTCGCCCAACATCCGCCACGTCGCCTCGAGCGAACTGTTCTCGCGATTTCCGGATGTCAACGCCGCCGAGACCGTACAGCGTCTACCGGGTATCGCCATCGACAGGGATCAGGGCCAGGGGGAGTTCGTCCACGTACACGGCCTGAATGCGCAACTGAACTCGGTGACCGTCAATGGCAAACGCATCCCCAGTCCAACGGCGAGCCTGGGTGCTGGCGAGGGCGGCTTCGACGGCAAGTTGCTCGCGACTCTCGACATACAAGTGTCTACGTTGCCGTCGAGGTCATTCGCTACTCCGTGCCGGATTCTGGCGTCCTGAATGTGACGTGTTCCCCGTACACGACAACGGCTCGATGCTGTGCGAACAGCCTGAATTCGTACACGGAGCCGGGTTGCAGATCACTTACATAAGCGCTGACATCGCCAGTCGATTGCAGATTCTGACGCTCGCTCTGCTGCCACGCGTCGGCTGACTCCGTAAGCAGCTTACGCAGCCGGAATTCGAAACCGACCTCGACGGCGTCACCCTCGCCAAGATCGGCGAGGCGTCCGTGCAGCCGACATCCCGGTGCATCGTCGTCGACATGTGCCAGTCCGGTCACCACCGACGGTGGAATCTGCCCGAGATGGGCATCGGTGATCTTGAGAACGACAGGATTCGGCCAGCGTCGGTTGTTGTAGAGTCGCTGCATCCGTGCGACGCGGATCTGCAGGTGATCCTGTTCTTGCCGCCATTCGATGGCTGGGCCATCCGCGGCAAGCAGGTCATCCGCCTGACCCAGAACATGTACAGTGGTATGTTCTCCAGCCCGCACGGAGGAGAGACAGAGCTCTCTGCGTCCGCCTTGCGGCCAGGGCGTCTCGCCCTCGATGCAGGCATAGACAGCACCCTCGTCTTTGGCCGCCGTAAACCAGACATCCCCCTCGTTCGGGATCCGCCAGGGCCGGACGCCGTGGATCGCCTCCCCATTGACGAAGTTCCACAGGGCCATCTCCCTCAGCAGCGCCTCTTGCTCGATGGGCAACTCACCGTCCGGCTTGGGACCGACATTCAGCAGCAGATTCCCACCCTTGGCCCGTGTCTCGATCAACAGTTCGATCAGCTGGGTCCCGGTCTTGTATTGCTCATTCGTCGGTTTGTACTGCCACCCCGTACCCATGGTGACGCAGGCTTCCCACGGCTCGGTTGACTGAATCCCCGGGATCTGTTGCTCCGGCGTCGGCATGGCACCACGTGTGACGACGATGTCGGGATCCATCTCCCAACAGACCTCTCTGAGCCCATCGGAATGACCATCAAAAAAGAGGATGTCGATCTTGCCGTATTGCGTCAGCAACTCCCGCAATTGCGCCTGATTGTAGTCCAGCAGACCGGCGCATTCTTCGGGTCGGACACCCCGACGCACGGGCAACCCTTTGCCATGAAGAAAGTAGAAGTCGTCTGGTGAGAAATACAACCCGATGGCGATGCCGTGCTGGCGGAAGGCCTCGATGACCTCGGCGGTGATGTCACCATCGTAAGGGGTATTGGCGAGGCTGAAGGGCGTGGTCTCGGTATGAAACATGCAGAAACCCGAGTGGTGTTTGGTCGTGAACACCACGTAACGCACACCTGCCAGCTTGGCCAGTATCGCCCACTGTTGCGGGTCGAATTTTTTCGGATAAAATGTGGCAGGCAGATCGTCGATGAATCTCTGCAGGTAATGGCGCGATGCACCGGCCATGGAGTGGCCGATCACTGCGCCGAGTTGACTGTCCATACTCCAGTGAATGAACAAGCCGAAGCCGAGATCGCTGAACCACCGCAGCCGCTGGCTGCAATTGCCTGGGGCGTCGGTCGTCATCAGGGACTTGTCGGCACGCCCGCCAGGCGATCGATCAGCGCTTCCATTCCGGCCTCCGACGGCAGATTTTTCAGGAAGTGGCCATTGACGAAAAAGCTCGGTGTGGAATGGATGCCGAGTTCGTCCCCTTCGGCGACGTCGGCAGCGACAGCGGCGCTGCCAGCGCCGGACTCCAGACAGGTGTTCAACTGCTCCATGTCGAGGCCCAGTTCCTTGGCATACGCGCGGACCTGTGCGCCCTTGAGCTGCTTCTGGTTGTTGAACATCACATCCGCGAGATCCCAGAACTGGTCCTGCTGATCAGCACAGGCTGCAACCTCGGCAGCATAGCGGGCGTGGGCGTGCATATCGAGTGGGAAGTGACGGTAGATGAGGCGGATATCATTGGGTCGTTGGTTCTGCAGTGCGTCGAGACGCCGGTGTGCCCGGGCGCAGTAACTGCACTGGAGATCGGAGAAGGCGATGATAGTCACCGGCGCGTTGGCGAGTCCACGTTCTGGACCGCCCCTGGGGTTGGCATCGATGCCGAAGCGCTCGGACGGGGGCGGGCTCAGTTCGGTGAAGAAACGACGTCGCAGAGACTGGATGTATTCGATCCGTCCCCGCTGGCCACCCTCTCGACGCAACTGATCGCGGATCTGAGGGTCCAGACGCGCACGTGGTACGCCTGTCGGCATGCGCGTCTTGTTGGCATCGAAAAAGTCGTCGATCTCCTGCTGGGTCACGGGTTCGATTGCGACTTCCTGCTGCAACAGAACGCGTACCTCCACACCCTTTTCCCGCGCCGCCGCTTCCAACACCTGCAGGTCGAGCCACTCGTTGCGCATCTCGGTGCGCGTTTCGGACAGATTGAGCTGAATGGCGCGATCCATCTCGGCCAGGGTGATCTGGCGCGCCCCCACCCGGGCAACGACATGATTCGATTCCTGTACTGCCGGGGGTGCTGCAGCAGAGAGTTGGCGATCGATGCTGGCGAAGAGAATGGCTGGAACACACAAGGCGGCAAGCAGGGGCAGTGCCTGGCGCCAACCGGGCAACTCGCCCAGCCCAGGCACCAGCAGATCGTGGCGACGCCGGTCGAGCCAGGAGACCACGAGGATCGTCGTCAACAGGGCGGACGAGAGCAGGCAGAATGGGCACCAGGCTTCGATGACGAAGCCCTGCAGATAGAGCAGTGGCACGGTAGGCACGATGGCGACGAGGCTGAGCAGTGACAGCCAACGCACAGACTCGTGACGATCGTCGGGCACCATGGCACGCCAGGCGAGACCGATGATGGCCAGATACAGTCCAACGCCTAGGGCGGAGAGTGGGATGCCGAAGATCCGGGCGTAGGGACTGGCCATGACGGCGTCGCATCCGGAGCCGGCACCACAGGCGGCGACACCGAAAAGATGCGCATGCGTCAAGTAGACGGCGTCAACCAGGCCGACGAGACCGAGTAGCAACAGGATGATTGGGATCGATATCATGCTACCAAAGTAAGCGCAACCGAGGCGGTCGTCATTTGCCCTTCAGCTGCACGGCCGCCCACGTTGACGGATGAAATGGAAACCGCCCGGGCACCGACCACGTCTGCTCACCATGTTCGTGGTCGGTCACCAGGTAGGCGAAACCAAGTCGTGAATTCTCTTCAGGGTCAAAGCCATTGAGCACTTGACGCGGTAGGGCCAGCTCCAGACAGTAGCCGTCCTTCCTGCAGCGGCTGGCCACCTTCAACTGCTTTGCTTCACAGATCGGCGGCGCCTCCCGCGCCCGCCGGATCGGTTGCTGCCATGCCGCCGTAGACCTGGCGCTCCGGAATCTCATCCCACGATTTCAGCTTCAGCTTCTGCGCCATATCCTCGAAGCCAGATACGGTGCCGTGATCATCCAAGGTTGGCTGCCAGGCACGACAGGCAAAAAGATGGAAGCCTGGAGGAGTCGCAATGGAAGACGCCGAGTACACCCGCCTTCTTTTCGGGTGGTGGCGGTCTCTACTCTACTGCGCCGGATTACACCCGGTTTCTCCGAGCCCTCCTGATGAGGGGGGAGCTTGATGGCGGCAGATTCAGCTGGTCACGCCAGCTGGCAGGTGTCGTTCGATGAAACAAAAGGCCTGCTGATACGCGGCATCGATCTGCTCCTTTGGTCCCCCACCCAAGCCGTGTTCACCCCCCTCGATCGAGACCAAGGTGTGCTCGACGCCATTGCGCGCCAGGGCGTCGGCCATCATCACCGACTGTTCGTAGGGCACGTCGGTATCCGCCGTGCCGTGGATCAGCAGCGTCGGCGGATAACTGGCGTCCACATTCACCGCCGGCATGTAGGGGTGGAACGCCTCTGCTTCGAGCTTCGGATCCCAACCGGAGACGGCTCGGGGCCAGGTGCCACGCTGGCGGCAGTGCTGGTAGAAGGCACCACCGTCCCCATGACGATGGCTGGCCTCCGACACGGGTGGGCCACCGGCCACCGCCTGGGCATCTGCTTCGGACATGGTGGTGGTATGGTGGCGGGCGTGGGGACTGGGAGAGCTGTACCAGCTGCCGATGAGATCACCATAACCGAAGAAGGAGATCAACGCCGCCGGTCGAGGCACGCACCGATGACCGGTGACGAGTGTCAGATAGCCGCCAGCGGAGCTGCCGGTGACGGCAATCCGCGTCGTGTCAGCATTGAATAATCGTGGGCCCTCCTGCAACGTCCATTGATAAGCGTCCTCCACATCCTCGATGATGCCGGGCAACATGGTCTCCGGCGCCAGTCGGTAGTCGACGGAGACGATGACGTAGCCTGCTTCGAGCAACATGGATTTCAGCTGGCCATCGATCCCTTCACGGCTCCCCATCATCAAGGCGCCACCATGGATGGACATGATCACTGGACGCACGGTGCCGGCATCCGCCCCGTGCACATCAGCACGGATCTCGAGGCCATTCACGTTCTTGTAGGTAAAGGTTTTCACAGTCACTGGCGAGCGCTCCACGAAATTGGGTACTGCGTAAGGTATAGTCGAACTGGCTCCACGAGTGCTGGAAAAGTCCTACCACCCTTGTGCAGCGAGCACCAGACCGCCGACGGTCAGGCCACCACCGGTGCAATAGGCGAGCCAATGCCCATAGGGGATCGTCTTCTCCAGCAGCACAAAAATCGCCAGTCCTCCGACCCAATACAGATTCATGACACCGCCGACAAATAGCAGTCCCATGAGGAACCAACAACACCCCAGGCAATAGGCGCCGTGGGTCCAC
>DPVW01000445.1 GCA_003529325.1 Candidatus Latescibacterota bacterium
CTGCAGGCCTTTGACAGAGCGCTATTCTTCTCCAGTACGATGTATAGCCGAATGTGGCGCGGCGGGGAGGAGGTGGATGGCGCCCTCGTAGCACCGGGAGCGGCGGTCTGGAGTCCATCCAATCTACAGGATGAGCAGTGGTGGTACTGGCGCGTGAAGGCGACGCTGGACGTCGACATCCCTGACCCCAACAAACGGCAGTATGGTGCGTGGTCGGACGTCGGGCACTTCTACACGAATTTTGGTGATGGCAAGGTGCCCGAAGAAGTACCGGGCGCAATGCTGGTGGCGCTGGACATCGCTCGCCAATCAGCGGCCAAAAGGGACAGTCTGCGAGGCCCACCCGTGGCAGATGTGACGACGGTACAGAGAGTGTGGCCCGAGCCGGGAATCGTTGTGGTCACGGCGAATCCGAATTTTCGAGCCATTGCCGGGACGGCTGCGGATTCGGTCGACTTCTTCTTCGAAGTGGACCGCCTCATCACCTTCGATGGCGAGTTTCTGCAGAGGTCGGCGGATCGGCCATTGCTGTTCGAGACGTTGTGGCGTGACCTGACCTACACGGGCGACGGGCGTGACGATGACGGGGATGGCCGCATCGATGAGGAGCTCGTCAACAATCGTGATGACGATGGCGACGGTGCGGTCGATGAGGATATTCGCCATCCACTGAAAGGCTGGAAGTGGCCGATCATCCTCATCGGCGGCGGCTTTGGCCTGTTCGTGTACTTCTCCATGTCTTTCCTGGGGATGCCCGTGTTCCTCATCTGGGGCTACGTACAGAGTGTGCTCGGCATCCCGCACAATCTGCTACCGCAGATCCTGGGCGCTTTGTTGGCTCGGTTCTATTTCTGGAAGCGTTATGGCAAGCAGGAATGGCGTCGATACGCGATGGTGCTCGCCGTCGGTTTCGGCGTCGGCATGTCGCTGATCGGCATGTTCTGCGCTGCCCTGGCCATGGTCAGCAAAGCCGTATCTGCGCTGCAATACTAAAGCCCCGCCGGAACTCTTAGGAGGCCTGCTCGAGTTCTTCCTTGAGAGTGCCACGTTTGCCGTGACGGTGGCGCAGCAGCAACAGGGCGGGGGCGCCCACAACGAAGTAGGTCAAACTCGAAACCGCATGCACGACGGTGGCACATGCCATAGCCGATGCCTGGGGAATGGCAAACAGTTTGTTCAGGGAGGTCCCATAAAAGAAGTGATAGGTGCCGATCCCTCCCTGGGCGGGCAGCACGAAGCCGATCGATGAGACCGCCATGACTACCAGCGCCGCTTCGCCACCCAGGTGCCAAGGACTATGCTGAAAGTTGAAGGCGGCGAAGGAGAAGTAGGTGATAAGAATGTATCCCGCATTGAGCAGCAGGGAACTGAGCAGAATCTCCAGATAGGCAGATGGCGTCCGCAATGCGACCAAGCCGTGGATAAATTGTGACAACAGGTCGGCGACGGTCTGCGCCAGTCGTTCCGACAGGTGGGCGAGAAGGCGGTGGACGAAGGCGACACCATGATCCTTGTAGAAGGACACGACAACCATACCGGCGACGGCCAGAATCGCGAGGGCGAGAGTTATCATCGTTGCCGCGCGCATCCAGGGGAAGAGCTGCTCGATCTGCCCGGGAAGAAGAGCAGCCGAGGCGGCGATGAAGAGCAGCAGCCAGAGCATGTCGATGACGCGTTCCACGACGATGGTGCCAACGACGGCGCTGATGTTCGCGCCCCGGGTCCACCGCAAGCTCAAGGCGCGGGCTGCCTCGCCACCGCGCGGGATGGGGCTGACGAGGTTGACCGCATAGCCAATGCACAATGCCAACGTTGCATCGACGAGCGTGACGTTGGGGGCAACGGGCCGCAGCAGGACATTCCAGCGCCAGGCGCGCAGCACTGCGGTGATGAGGATCGTGACCACCGCCGCGCCCAGCCACCATCCCGAAACGCCGGTGGTTGCCGCCCACAGCGAGCCCGCTTTGATGTCACCAAATGCCCAGTAGAGGAAAGCCGCCATCAATCCCAGACTGATGGCAAGGCGCACGAACGACTTCAGCTGTACACCTCTTCTGGGTCAAAGATTCTTTCGTCGATCACATCCCAGTTCTCCTCTGCTTCGTTCCAGCGTCGGTAGTAACATGAGTAGTAGCCGTGGGCGCAGGCGGCGATCTCCTGCTTGACGCGGATCTCGAGAGAGTTCTTGTCGCAATTGACGCGGATCTCGCGCAGCCGCTGTACGTGCCCCGAGTCTGTGCCCTTGGCGACGACAATTCCCTTTGAGCGTCGGAAGACGTGGACGATGCCCTCTTCGACGGTCTTTACGAGGGCTTCCCGGTTGAGGAAGCAGAGAACGAGTAGACGGTCCGTGTCATGATCGGTGACGGCCACCGGGAGCAGACCGTCACTGCCGAAGATCAGTTCATCGACAAAGTTCATGCTGTCGCGATCTTTCCACGTTGTTCGAGCAGGTCGAGTACCAGGCTCGCTGCCGCTTCCACAGTAAGCTCGGCGGTGTGGATCTCGAGCTCCGGGGTGGTGGGGGGTTCGTATGGATCGGAAATGCCGGTGAAGTTTGGAATTTCTCCGGACCTGGCTTTCTTGTACAGACCTTTGGGATCACGCTGCTCACACAATGCCAACGGTGTGTTGACGAAAATTTCAACAAAGTCGCCCTCATCAAGAAGGGTTCGGACCTTGTCTCGATCTGACCTGTAGGGGCTGACGAAACTGGAGAGCGTGATGAGGCCGGCATCGGCGAACAACCTGCTGACCTCGCCGATGCGCCGAATATTCTCCGTGCGATCTGTGGCAGAGAAACCGAGGTTGTTGTTGAGACCGTGACGGATGTTGTCACCATCGAGAACGTAGGCGAGGCGCCCACGCTCCGTGAGGGCATGTTCTACGGCGAAGGCGATCGTGCTCTTGCCCGAGCCAGAAAGCCCTGTGAACCAGAGGACGACGCCCTGCTGGGCGAGCAGGGCCTCCCGGCGCGGGCGATCGACGTTGCCCTCGTGCCAGCGGATGTGATCCGCTTTCTGCGCCAAGCGCCTGGCTCCTGTCCATGGATCCGGAGAAATCGTGCGAAACTTCAGTGAATACAGGAAATTACGTGAGCTTCGGGAAAGGTCAAGCGAGCTTTTTCGTGGTCAGGCTTCGAGCACGTCCTCGTTGACATCCGCCACCAGCGTTCCCGTATCCTGCCCGGCGCATATCTGCTGGCTGGTGCCCGTCTCATCAAAGTCGAAGACGTGAATGGGCAGGCCGTGATCGCGGGCGAGAATGATCGCCGTCTGGTCGATGACGGTGAGATTGTTGGTCAGGATCGTACTGTAGTGCATGCGCTCGTACATTCGCGCTGATGCATCGGTACGTGGATCGGAGGTGAAGATGCCTCGCGCCTTGTTCTTGGCGAATAGGATCGCCTCTGCCCGGATCTCGAGGGAGCGTTGGGCAGCGGTGTAGTCGGTGGTCACGTATGGCTGCCCGGTACCGCCGGCGAAGATGACGATATAACCCTGTTCCAGGTGATGAATGGCACGCAGGCGGATGAAGGGCTCGGCGACGGTATTGATCTCGATGGACGTCATCACCCGCACCTCAACCTGACCGTCGGACTTTGCGGTAAGCACACCGCGAAGCAGCAGGCTGTTTACCACGGTGCCCATCATGCCGATG
>DPVW01000244.1:0-160 GCA_003529325.1 Candidatus Latescibacterota bacterium
GGGACCGTGCAGGGGGGATACGTCGGCCACGGCGAGACCTACCTGCATCCCGAGGACGTGCTGTGGTGGTCCAGGGGCGGTCTGCTGCACGGCCAGAGTCCGGCGCGGATCGCCTTCCTGCGCAGTCTCGTCGAGGCGGGACCGGCTCTGGGGCTAGAGC
>DPVW01000244.1:490-3767 GCA_003529325.1 Candidatus Latescibacterota bacterium
AAGCCGGCGTGGTCCGATTCCCCTGTGTTGGCAAGGCGCCGGACTACTACCTGGCCTACTTCGGCATTCGACAGCCGGCCAAAGTCGGGCTCGATCTGCCGGCGGAGGGCCGCTTCCGGGTGGAGAGTATCGACACCTGGGAAATGAAGATGGAGGTCGCCAGCGAGGGGCTGAGCGGCAGATGCGAGATTGCCCTCGTCGGGAAACCGTTCATGGCGATCCGTATAACGAAAAGCGCCGACTCGGCGTGAGCTGCTGAATTCCCGTTCAGCGACAGGGATCCCGATGACTTCGATGCGCTCTATCGGGGGGACAGCTACCGGCTATACATGGACCAGCCGGCAGTTCCCGGCAGGGACCGCGGCGGCGCGGCGGATGAAGTTCGTTTGGCTTATTCCTCAGCCATCGCCTCACGCAACGCGTTCTTCGCCTCCATGCGAGTCAGGAAGTTCGCCAGCCATGCGGGCGTAAACTCGAAGTTCGCATGCGGCAACTCGAGATCCGCGCCGCGCTTCGCCAGATGCCGCACCATGTCACCGTCGTCGGCGTAGATGGCTGTAAGGATCGGTGAGAACACGTCCAGCCGTTCCCATTCGAAAAAGCCGGTGGGATGGCCGTCGATGTTGGCGCCATGCTCCAGCAGCCAGTCCACGGCATCTGCCTGACCACCATAGGCAGCGTAACTCAAGGCGAGGTCCAGGATCTCCTGATCTGTTGGTGTGTCAGCCATGTTCGGCCGGAACTGGGCATTGGCCGACGGCAACAGGCCACCATCCTGGTCGAGAAATCCGTTCATGTCGTCGATCAGCCCGAGGGCGGCGGCAAACGGCAGGTCCACCTGAATGCCAGCAGCGTGGAGGTCCTGCGCGATCTCGAAATGTCCGTCCGGAAACTCGTCGCGCCGGATGGTCGGGCCCACAAGGGCGTTCCACATCAGCCGTGGACCCGCCTTGGCACCTCGTTCCATCATCGTGGCGATCATGCCACTGCGGATCCCCATCCATCCCAGCTGTTCCGAGATCACCACCAGGTCGAGTGTCGACGTCGAGTCCGCCGTCAGCGCGCCGAGATCGGCCCCCTGGTCCAGTAGGAGATCCATGATCTGCTCAATGTTGTCCGGTAGCGCCGCGCGGTCCGAGCCAGCTGCCAGGTGCACCAGGCTGGCCCCCTCCAGACTCGGCAGTGGATAGAGTTCGTCGAGGTAACCGCGCGCCGTGAGCAGATCAGGCTCGGCGGTCAGCAGTGCCGTCAGAGAATCGGCATCTCCGGCGTCGAGCAGCGCCACAGCCTCCTCGAATCGCGGATGTTCGGCGGCGTACCCCTTCCAGGCCTGCGGCGGCACCAGTTCGCCTGTTCGCGGCACGGCCAGGGCGACGATCTCCAGCGGAGCTGACCGCGCGCCGAGAGACGCGGCGATGAACTGACGGCCGCCGACAGCATACGAGATCAAGCCGCCCTCGGTGTTGTCCGGCAGCGGAATCCGCGCCAGCAGGTCGCCCGTTTTCTTGTCGTAGACGTGCAAGTTGGCATCGCGGTCGACAAAGTACCCGCCGCCGGTTGAACTCGGTTCTCCCGTGGTTGCGAACAGCAGCGTCGGCGTCGTCAGCAGAAAGGCACGCTGGGGCCACCCCAACTCCTGCGGCACACCCGGCACGTCGCGCAACGCGGGGTGATCCACGGGCCCGGTGCCGATGGGCCGCATCCACAGGTGTTCGCCGCTGTTCATATCGATGGCGGTGATGCGACTGTACGGGGGCTTCGTCAGCGGCAATCCCCGCGGGCCGGCGACGGTCGCCGCCACGCCCCCGTAGGCCGACAACGCCGAGGGATCCGCGATCGTGTTCAACTCGGTCGAAAATGGCATCGTCTTGGAGGGCACGAACAACACCCCGGACTCGGGATCGGCACTACCCCCGACCCAGTCGGCGCCCCCGAGTTCGCCGGGCACCTGGATCGTACCGCGCAGGGACGGAGGCGTATAGAGGGGACCATACTTGTATTCGGCGATGATGGCGAGTGCTTCCTGCCTCAGCTCCGGGGTGAAATCGATGAGATCGTCGTCGTTGAGTCCCTGACGATCGAAGGCGGCGGGTTTTGTCGGAAAGGGCTGCGTCGGCCACGACTCTTCCCCCGGTACATCGGACTGCGGCGCAGGACGCTCCTCGATCGGCCAGATCGGTTCTCCTGTCACCCGGTCCAGCACGTAGGCAAACGCCTGCTTGGTCAGCTGCACGACGATCTTGCGCGGGCGACCGTCGACGACGACGTCGAGCAGCACGGGTGCGGCGGGTGGGTCATAGTTCCACAGCGTGTGGTGGATGAACTGATAGTGCCACAGTCGTTTGCCGGTGCGCGCATCGACGGCGACCAGGCAGTCGCTGAACAGATTCCTGCCGAGACGCTCGCCGCCATAGCGGTCATGGCTCACCGAACTGACAGGCAGGTAGGCGATGCCGAGTTCCTCGTCGGCGCTGATCGTCCCCCACACGTTGGCGGAGCCGAAGTAGTCCCAGGAATTGCTCGGCCACTCGTCGTAGCCCATCTCCCCGGGTTGTGGGATCGTGTGGAAGGTCCACAGCAGTTGTCCCGTGCGCGCGTCGTATCCGCGCACGTCTCCCGGGGCCGTGTATTGGTCGGGTGAGGTGCCGTCGTGCCAGTCGTCGATGATCGAGCCGACGATCACCACGTCGCCGACGATGGTGGGTGGCGAGGCCAGACCGAACCTGTCGGCATCCATCACGGGGGCCCGCATGCCCTGAGTCAGATCGACGCGCCCATCGGCGCCGAAATTGGGATCCGGCAATCCCGTTATGGCGTCCAGCGAGTAGAGCGTGTCCGCCATAGTCCCGAACAGGATCCGCCTCGCACCATCCGTACCGCTCCAGTAGGCGACGCCTCGATTGAGCGACCCGGCGTCCTGTCCACCTGCGTCGAAGCGCCACAATTCCGTCCCCGTCTCCGCATCGAGTGCCACCGCCAGATTGCCTGGCGTGCGCGTGTAGAGGACGCCGTCGACGACGATGGGCGTTCCTTTGTACGTCCCTGATGCATCCCCATCGATCACCGGCAGCCGATAGCGCCACATGATCTTCAGACTGTCCACGTTCCCTTCGTGGATCTGATCGAAGGGGGCATATTTGGTGCTGGATGCGTCGCCCCCCCAGTGGGTCCAGTCGGAGTACGCGTGCGGGACGCAACAAAGCAGGACCATGGCGATACGAAGGCAGTTGGCGGGTAAGGACACGGACGATTTCTCCATCGGTCGTATGGTGAATTT
>DPVW01000466.1:0-3023 GCA_003529325.1 Candidatus Latescibacterota bacterium
GCCAAAGCTACCCCGACGGTCTCGTATGTCCCGTAGAGTGACTCTACGTCCATGGATCGATCCAGTTCGTTCAGTCAATACAACACGCAGCCGCCCTCGGTCAGGAAGCGGTGAATTAGGCGCGTGTCATTGCCACCTCTAGCTCCACACGTCGCAGCCGAAGATGGACCCAGGTGACGGCGAGAATCGATGTGAACAGCCCCGAGATGGCAAAGGAAATCCACACCGCCTGCAAGCCATAACCAAAGTGGTGTGTCAAGGTCCACGCCAGAGGTACCGAAATCAGCACGATGCGTAGCGACGTCAGCAGCAAACCCGGCATGCCGCTCCCCAACCCCTGAAACACCCGCCCACAGACGATGCCCACCGCGAGGAACGGGAAGGCACAGCAGATCACCCGAATGTACCCCACTGCGATGTCGATGATCCTGGGTTCATGGGTGAACCACGCTGCCAGTTGTGGCGCAAAGACCCAGAAGGATATACCGATGACGATGGCGAAGACTTCGGCGCGCAGCACGGTGTACTTGACGGTGCTGCGGATGAGGTCTACGCGGTTGGCCCCGACAAACATGCCAACCAGCGTCACCTGACTGGTAGCGAGTGCGAAAACAGGTAGGAAGAACAAGGCATCCATGCGACCGCCGATACCCAAACCAGCGACGGCGTGGGCGCCAAAGGCAGAAACGATGCGGTTGTAGAACATGCCCCCCACGGACATGATTACCATCGATACCGATGCCGGAAGACCAACACGCAGGATGTCTGCCGCGATTCGCGCCGACGGCTGGAAGTCGCGGAAATGGAACTGTACGTATGTGCCCTTGCGCACGAAGACATAGCCGATGAAGGTGACCAGCACGAGGGCTTGACTGATGACGGTTGCCAGGGCTGCTCCGCGCACTCCCATACCGAGACTGAAGATGAAGATTGGGTCGAGGAGCATGTTGACCAGTGTACCACTGCCCTGTAGTGCCAGGGGCGTGCGGGTATCCCCCTCCCCGCCCATGACTGCGCTAAAGCTCACATTAAGAATCTGAAATAGAAAGCCGAAAGCGACGGTCTCGAAGTATTCGGTCCCCAGACTCAGAACCTCACCGTCAGCACCAAGCAGATCCAAGATCTGCACTTTGAATACCACTGCGCCCGTCACGAACAGTGCGCCGGTACCGAGACCGACGAGCAAGGCGTGCTCGGCGGCGTTATCCGCAGAGGTTTTGTCATCTGCACCGATATAGCGCGCGATCACACTCGTCGCCCCCGCACCGAGCCCAAATGCGACACCCATGGCAAAAAAACTGATCGGCATATTAAAGGTCAGAGCTGCCAGGGCATCGCCCCCCAACCGACCAACAAAAATCATGTCGATGATATTGTACAGCGTCTGGATTGCCATCCCTGCCATGACCGGCAGGGACAGCACCCAAACGGCTCGTCGAGGATTGGCGACGAACTCGGCGAGGCGATTCTTGCCGCCACCCAGCATCGCCGCCATGGGGCTCCCCGGTGCATCCGGCTTGTTGTCGCTCAAATAATCGCTCTCAGCAAGGCTTAAAACTCGCCTTCACCGGTGTTGGTGACAAGGCAGTCGGACTGTTGCAGAGTTGACTACCCGGCGCTGAGGGCAGACCATCAGCGCTGCAACTCAGAGTTCCCCTCATTGGAGCCTTGCCAAATGACAGATCTCATAGCCGGCGCCGCGGCGCGATTCGAAGACTCGTGACGACCAGCACCCTGGGAGCCACAACCCCAGAGCAGATCCAGTCCTGGGTGGAACAGTTTCACCGCGATGGGTATCTGTTTCTTCCTGGGGTGCTCACCGAGAATACCACCACGACACTACGCGCCGACCTTGATGAGGCGCTGGAAAATCGGGCGCCGGGGTCCAGTGGCAGCCGCATCGAGTTGCACCCGCGCATGTTTGAAACGAGCCCGACCAACCTGTCGTTATTCGACATGGAACCGATTGTCAGCTTTGCCGAAGCCCTCATCGATCCGACCTGCCACGTGATCCACAACAACAACTTCCGGACACCCACCGGTGGCGCTGGTCTCAGCGCCTGGCACCAGGACGATCCGCCACATTACATCGTCACCCATGGTGAACCGCCGACGAATGTACGCCTCCCCGTGTTGTTGTTTACCGCCAACTATTATCTGACCAACGTGGAGACGGTGGCACACGGCCCGACGCAGGTGATCCCAGGATCACATCTGTTTGGTGCGACTGCGCAAAACCCGGTAGAGGGTACCGAATACGAGCAACTGGTGAGCAGTTGCCTGGGGCCGTCGGGCAGCGTGGTGATGTTCAATAATCAGGTGTGGCATCGGGGGGCACCCAACACAAGCGACCGTGTGCGCTACATGGCCCAGGTCAGCTACGCACGTCGCCTCGTCGGGCACAAGTACGCCCCCTTCATGAATTACCAGATGCCGGAACACGTCTTTGCCGGGGCCGATGAGCGTCGGCGTCGGCTCCTCGGTTTTCTGCCGTCGGGTGCCTACGGCTGAACTGTCATGGATTGCTGAGAAGTCAGCTGAACCAGCGCCATACCTGAGCCACGACGAAACACATGACGAAACCCATGACCACCGGTAGCAACGACGCCACTGTCGTCCACTTGGCACTTTTCGTTTCCCGGTAGATCGTGTAGATCGTTGTCGAACACGGATTGTGGACAAGGCTGAACAGCATCAGGTTCACCGCCGTCAACAAGGTCCAGCCACCGGCGCGCAGCACGTCGGCGTTGGCTGCAACCGAATCGGGCTCGAACATCACGCCCGCGCCATCACCCGTGCCAGTGATCCGTGCAGTGAGCACCGTCAGCATCAGGATCGTGGGGATGACGATCTCGTTGGCGGGGATGGCGACGACGTAGGCCAGCAGGATGACACCGTTGAGGCCGACGAACGTACCGAAGGGTCCGGTGAAGTCGATGAAGTGCTCCGCCAGGGACTTGTCTGCCACCTGAATATTCGACGCCAGCCAGATCACGGCACCGGCGGGGATGGCAAAGACCACC
>DPVW01000466.1:3346-5842 GCA_003529325.1 Candidatus Latescibacterota bacterium
CCGCCACAACACGATCAGCGTGCGGTCGATCACCGAGGTGTAGATGGTGCGCAGGATCTGAGGTGGCCGATACGGGGGCAGCTCCAGACTGAAAGCAGAGGCTTCACCCTTCAGTACCGTGCGCGACAGTCCCCAGGAGACGACAAAAGTCAGGAAGATACCGAGCACCGCCACACCGACGACGGCGGCGGCGGAGACCAGACCCGCCAGGTGAGCGGGCACAAGGCCACCGATAAAGATCGTCGCCACCAGGATCTGCGTCGGCCAACGGCCATTGCACAGGGCGAAGTTGTTGGTGATGATGGCGATCAGACGCTCCCGCGGGCTGTCGATGACACGCGTTGAGACGATGGCAGCGGCATTACAGCCGAAGCCCATGGCCATCGTCAGTGCCTGCTTACCATGCGCCCCGGCTCGGCGGAACAGGCCGTCCAGGTTGAAGGCGACGCGGGGCAGATAGCCGAAGTCCTCCAGCAGGGTGAACAGCGGAAAGAAGATCGCCATGGGCGGTAGCATGACGCTGATCACCCAGGCCATGGCCAGATAGACGCCGTCGATCAGCAGCCCGCTCAGCCACCAGGGCACGCCGATGCTGTCAGCACCGCTGTTGAGGAGGGGATGAATCATGTCGACGAGCAATGTCGCCAGCATCGCCGAAGGGTAGTTTGCCCCCTCGATTGTCAGCCAGAACACGACAGTGAGCATCAACAGCATCAGCGGAAATCCGAGCCAGCGGCTGGTCACGAGCCGGTCGATGGTGCGGTCCGTGTCGAAGCGTCCGCGTTCGCCCTTTCGGGTCACCGCCCGGTCGGCGATGCGGGCAGCTTCGGTGTAGAGTGACTCGACGAGTTCGTCGTGAAAATTGCTACCCGCCTCAAAACGTGCGGACCCGACCCGCTCCAGGATCTTTTCGGGCTGTTCCTGCAGCTGTGTCATTCCTCCATCTCCTGTAGCACCAGGCCGGCGTCAGACGGAACTCGACTCGACAGGTGGCGGCCCAGGTCGGCGATCTCTCCGGAGCGCACCGCCTCAGCGATGCGTCCGTCCCCTTCCAGCAGGCGCAGTGCCACCCAGCGGGCATTCGGCAGTCCGGGGAAAGCGGTGGCTACTTCGTCGGTCAGATCTCCGAGGGCATTCTTCAGCCCCGGCGGCGACTCGATCCGGTGCGGTTTGCAGATGGCGCGGCCAGCAGCCACGTCGGACACGGCCTGCAGCAACTCCGGAATCCCCTCGCCTTTGCGAGCTACTGTCGGCACCACGGGGACCCCGAGGTCACGGGCGAGTCTGCGCTCGTCCACCTCCATGCCGCGACGTTGCACCTCGTCCATCAGGTTGAGGCAGATGACGGCGCGGTCAGTGATTTCCAGGACTTGGAGCACCAGATTCAGATTGCGCTCCAGGACGGTCGCATCGACGACAACGACGGTGACATCAGGGCTGCCGAAGAGGATGAAGTCGCGCGCCACCTCCTCGTCGTCGCTGGTGGACAATAGTGAGTAGGTACCAGGCAGATCCATCAGCTTATAACGCTGCCCGGCGTAGGCGAAACCTCCCTCGGCGCGCACGACGGTCTTGCCTGGCCAGTTGCCCGTGTGCTGGCGTAGCCCCGTGAGGCTGTTGAACACGGTCGTCTTGCCGGTGTTTGGATTGCCCGCCAGGGCCACTACGAAGTCCCAGTTGGCCATGTTCACACCGAGTCTGATCAGATTTCCCGCGTGGTGGGCGGGGCAGGCTTCGCAGGGGCTGTCGGCAACGGCCGGGGACGCAACTTTCTCTTCTGTACTCATCCTTGTTTTTCCACTTGCTTGGGATGGTGGTCAACCTGCTGTTCGGCAAGATCGCGTTGTACCTGGATGTGGCGCGCCTGATGCCGGCGCAGGGCGATGGTGGCTCCTCGAATCTGGTAAGCCGTGGGGTCGCCGGTGGGGCTGCGCATCTCCATCGAGACTTCCGTGCCTGGGACCAACCCCATGTCCATCAACCGCCGTCGCTCCAGGCCACGACAAGCAGGCGAAATGCGTACGACACTGGCGCTCTCGCCCAGTGCCAGATCATCGAGGGAGTCGTATGGCCCAGGCATCTCTTCGTCGACGGGGTGCACGAACAGATTCCCTGCCACGACTGGCGGCAGACTGTGGGGTTGGCCGTCGGCGACGAGCCGCACCTCTTCCTCATTCATCCGCGTCAGCTGGACGCGCACACCTGGATGGAGGCCGGCCTCGGTCAGACGTTGATAGACCTCCTCCGGCTCATCCTCTACGTGCTCGATTCGACCCAGCTCGCCTTCCTTGAGTGCCGTCAGGGGCCGGCTGCTTCGAGGGGGTACCTCGCCCTCGGCGGTTGGGATGGGGTCGCCATGCGGGTCGTAGGCGGGGTGTCCCATCTCCTGGGATAGCGTCTCTGTCTCTTCAGCCGACAGGTGGTGTTCCTGCCGTTCCGCCTCCTCATGCCAGCGGGCTCTGCTGACACCGGTCCGCTCTGCCAGGTGTCGTTCCC
>DPVW01000466.1:6165-33368 GCA_003529325.1 Candidatus Latescibacterota bacterium
TCCCACAGACGATGCATGCGCACGATCCGCAAGGCCTCGTCCCGCCCCTCTTGGGTAAGCCCCACCCCGGCCTCCACGGTGGAAGATGCCAGGCGCATGGACTCGAGTTGGATAAGCACCACAGCAGCCCTGCTCCGCGGCACCTCCAGAACCCCTGCGAGGCTCTCCACACTGGCCGATCGTCTTTGATACTCGCAGTCGTACAGATGCTTGAGCCCGTCTTCGAGCAGGACTCGTCCACTCAGCCGCGCCAGGCGCCGCCAACGCCACACGTAGCCTCTTCGCGGCCACAGAAGTAGTGCGAGTATGGCAAGGGCCAGCGGATACAGAGCGTAAGAGATGTCCATAGTGGCAAACTTTATTATTAGATGTGGCTAAATTTTAGATGTGGCTAAATTTTACTCCGACCTTAGATTCGGTGCCAACCGACGTCAAGCGCCGGGAACCGATCAGCGGAGTGGAGATAATTTAGCACAGGCTAAACCCATAGTCAACCACTTGCTAATTTTCCGAAACTCCCGTAGTTATCTGGAGACAGGCTCTGGCCCACAGGAGAACGAATGCTCAGCGAAGCAGTACAGGATTATCTGAAGTCGATTTACAAGCTGGGCCGGGGACCGGAGGCAGGCGCCATGGTATCGACCACCTTGATCGCTGAGCGTATGGGCGTGTCGGCAGCGTCAGCGACGAATATGGTCAAGAAGCTCTCCGAGATGCGGCTCCTTGAACATCGACCGTACCAAGGCGTGGAGTTGACGGAGGCCGGCGTCAGAGTCGCCCTTGAGATCGTGCGCCATCACCGCTTGCTCGAACTCTACCTGCGCCAGGCGCTCGGATACGACTGGGATGCCGTTGACGCTGAAGCAGACCGGCTGGAACACGCCATCTCAGAGGACTTCGAGGATCGCATCGACGAGGCCCTCGGTTTTCCCACGGTGGGTGCCCACGGCGAGCCGATTCCCACGAAAGACGGCAGCATTGCCGAACCTGAGTATGCCCGGCTGTCCGAATTGAGTGAAGGCCAGCGCGCCTGCATTCGTCAGGTGAGTGACCGTGACCCGGAGTTTCTACGATACCTCGACCGCAATGGTCTCATACTCGGCACGGAGTTTCGCATCGCCGAGAAGGCGCCATTTCGCGGGCCGATCCGTCTGGATATCACAAGAGGCGGCGAGCAGCACATCGGCCTCGAGGCGGCGGAAGCGATCTTCGTAGATATTCTGGAATAGGAATTTCCTGGCGATCACGCCTCTGGCGTGTGACCATTCGTCTTGACCCGCGTCTTGCGCAACAACCGTGCCTCGAGTACGGGTAGCAACTCTTCGAGATACTCCGCCAGATTCTGCAGTCGGGCATTCTCGCTGGTCATTTCCAGCAGCCGCTGCTTGCGTGCCACCTCGATGCCGGTGCGCTGAGCGATATCCCAACTCTCCCCTTCCTCAAGTCCCCGTCCCATCTCTTCTTCGACGCCCTCGCCATCGACGATTTTCGCTCCTGCCTCCTGGGCGGCCAGATCCGCGAGGCTGCGAAAACGGGTCTTGACCAATTCCTGCAACGCGGGATCAGTCTCGTCATCCTCATCATCGTCGAAGAATTCTACCCGGCCCCGCAGATAAGCTTCATCCTCGAACAACTCCACAATGCGGTATCGGGACTTCGCCCTGCAGACGATATCGAAGGAGCCGTCCGCTTTGGCCTCGGCTCGGCGGACGACGGTGACGGCGCAACCGACACCGGCGACTTCGCCATCGTTCTCGTAGCTGATACCAAAGGCCTGATAGTGGCCGTCATCACCCCTGCAGTCGGTGATCATCTTTTTGTACCGCACTTCGAAGATGTGCAACGGTACAAGGTGACTGGGGAAAACGACGATGGAGAGCGGGAAGAGTGGGATGATTTCTCGGTGCATTGCCGGTCGTCGGGGGATCGGGTAGGTTCTGCACGGACATGGGAGAATACTACACACCTTCGTCGGACGAACATATCGCCCGCGAGAAGGACAGGGGCCGCGATCTGCGCGGCAGCCAATGGTGGAAGAACCGGTTGGGCCAGGGACGCTGCCATTACTGTGGTCTGACCGTCCCACCGCGTCAACTCACCATGGACCATGTCGTGCCCCTGGTACGCGGCGGCTTCACCGAGAAGGGCAACGTCGTACCCTGCTGCAAGGACTGCAACTCGGCAAAACGCGATCTACTCCCCCTCGAGTGGGACGAGCACCTCGCCCGCATACGCGCCGGTTGATTACCTCGGTATGGTAGACAGCTGCTGCCCGCTAGCGGCGTCCTTCACCTGGCTGCGGACGGCGGAGCTTACGGCCGAATTGATCTAGTCCTCTGCGTAACTTCTCACTGCTGCCGGCGCCTCGAAGAGAAAGTGAGCGAGCACGGCCAAGACGCCGCAGACCAGGGTCATCAGAGCGTAGAGTCGCAGATTTGAACGTCTACGGTGTCCTCTGTGTCGTGGCGCCATCAGTCTCCTAGTGGTATTCCAATAGCGGTTGGATTGCAGCTTCCACTTCCTTGGCCACCGCGGCAGGAACTCGCGGATTGAAGGGCCCGCCCTCGCCGCCTTCGATGTCATCGAAGCCACTCAGATGCATGGCCTCGACGACGGCGGAG
The DNA here is from genome assembly GCA_003529325.1 of Candidatus Latescibacterota bacterium. GTDB lineage: Bacteria > Latescibacterota > UBA2968 > UBA8231 > UBA8231 > UBA8231. Next base: position 8,787 of record DPVW01000466.1, read on the forward strand.
TAGTTGTAGGTCCGATTGTCACGGAAGCGGACCTCCTCCAGTGGTGTCACCAGCCCTTCGATGACGCGCGCCGCCGCCCAGTCACCTCGGCGCTGGGCATTGTTGATCTCGTCTGAGGCCCGCACGAATGCGACGTTGATCCCTGACGTGTGTCCCTTGGTGCCAGCCTCGGCTGGCCCTGTGCTGCGGTCCCCGATCCCCCAGATGACAATACCGGCGCCATCCCGGACACCCTCGACGATCGGTTTCACATCATCCGGGGAAGTGCCGATTTTGACCCCGACGAAGTGTGGGGAGTCGTTGATCAGACGCACGGCGATAGACGCCTGATTCGGCTGTCGTAGATAGTACAGAAACCGAGCCCCGTGCTCGCCACCGAGACGCTCAGCTAACGCCATGTAGTCATGATACATGCCCTCGGGATCGGCGACTCCGGTCAGTGGCATCAACAGGAAAGCGTCAGGGGGTGCCGCCAGTCTGCATTGTGCCGCAATCAGGCCTTCGGCATCCGCTACCGGATTGGGTGCGACACCGGAGATGAAGATACCTCGACCGGCAACCTGTGACGCCGTCGCCTCCATCAACTTCAGCTGGTCCCCGATGCTGATATGGTGGACGAGGCTCGTGCCGGCGATGGAAATGACCCGAGAACGATCACCGTCCAGGTGATTGTTATCCAGCAGGTAATCGATATTTTTGCCGTGGCCCGTATAGTCGATCGCGCCCCCCGAAAAGGGCACGATGGGAATCGAAATAACGGTGTCGAGGGCGGCCAACAGGGCTTGGTTACTGAGTGTCATTCGATCTCCGGTCCGATGTTTCTGGATGTTTCTAGTTGACTTATGGCTGTTTTATGTTGGCTAAAATGATACAGTAGTGACAGGCATCGAGGACTGTCAACGGGCGATGGTGAAAGGCGACATGTCCCGGCCAGGACTCCCCTCCATGATCCAACGCGCCACAACCTGGCCTGTATGGGGCCCCATGAGTATACCACTCTTGTAGTGACCGGTGGCAACGAAGAGTGTCCCAGTCTCCAGGGGGGTGATCACGGGGCGCCCTCGGCGCGGTTTTGGCCGCAGGCCGGCACGTAGCTGACGAAGTGATGGCGCCGGATCGAAGAGCCTTCCACTCCAGGCCATCAACTCCTGGCGGGCGGCATCCGTCGTCGTTAGATCGAAGCCGACCTCATCGACGGTGCCCCCAACGAGGGTGTCGTCGCCATCGGGGAGCGCGTGTAGTCCGCCCCAGCGTAGCACGTGCCGTACGTGCACCCCCGAAAAAAACCCGCTCTGGCCACGTATGGGACGCACGCGGACGGACGGAGCCAGCTCGCCGGTCCACGCCCCCGTGGTGACCACTGCGACATCGTAGCTCTCCGTGCATTCTCCCGAAGCCATCGCCAGATGGCAGTCGACGCCACCATCGAGTGGCCTGATTTCCGTAACCGTCGTCGACGTACGCACCACAGTACCTCGCTTCTGTGCGGCCACCCGTAGCGCCGTTCCGAGCCGCACGGGATCCACACGCCCGTCCTGCGGGAATCGCGCGCCGCCCAACGCCGCTGTGGTCAGGCCAGGTTCGGCCTCACGCAGGGTTGATTCATCCAACCACTCCGCTTCAGCACCACGGCTGAGATTGAGGTCGACCCAGTCGCGGAGTGTGCCTGCCTCCCCTTCATCGAAGGCCAGATCGATGCCGCCCAGCGGGCGCCAACCCACATCGATGCCGGTCTCCTGCAACAACAGCGCAGAAAGGGGCTCGTGCAGGGCGTGGCAGTCCCGATAGAAGCTCGAATACGCATCATCGGCGCCATACGCATGGGTCAGTACGCCGAGAGAGGAACGGGAGGTAGGTGACGGTCCATCGTCGCTGTCCATCAGGGTCACGGCAGCACCGGCATGCGCCAGGTAGTACGCCGTGGACTGACCGATGATGCCGGCGCCGATGACGACAACGCGCGGACCGGAGTCAGTCACGGCGCTGGCGATGTACCAGTGCCGGCAGGTGGGTTACCGGACAGCCGCGGGCGCCGCGTACTGAATATCCCATGTCGCCGAGGATGCAGCCGATTTCCGACTCGAGGCGGAGGAGATACTCGCGCTCCTCGCCGCTGAGCACGCTGCGTGGTGGCCCCACGTCGAAACCCCGTACCGCAACGCCCGTCTTGAAGCCCTCAGGGAAATTCACACCGAGAAGCATCAGGTTGATCAATGGCAGGATACGATACTGCAATTCCCGCGCACGTTGGAGATCCTCGGCACCCGCACGCTCATAGAGTTCGACGATGATCTCCGGAATGATCCCAGACGTGGCGATTGTGCCACCGTTGGCGCCCATGATGATCGACGGCAACAGATTCTCCTCACACCCATTGAGGACCACGTAGTCTGGTCGGTGCTGCCGCAACCGCTGCATCGTGTTGATGAGCCGGGGCAGATCACGACTCGAGTCCTTCGTCCCGAAGATGCGGTCGAAGGCGAGCAACTCCTCCATGATGTCGAGGGTGAGTTCCTGCGTGAACTGCGGAATGTTGTACAGCAGAATATCGAGTGGCGAATTGCGCGCAATCTCGGCGAAGTACTCGTAGAGACTCGCTTCGGAGATCTTGTAGTAGTAAGGTGGTACCAACGAGATGGCATCGGCGCCGATGTCGGTGTAGAACTCCGCCATCTGGATCACGTCCCGCACATTCGCCTCGCTGGCACCGGCAAGGATCGGCACGCGTCCCTGGTTGACATCGACGATGAGACGTACGACATCGCGACGCTCTTCTGAGGAGAGTCGCACGAACTCTCCGGTGGATCCATTTGGATAGAGTCCATGGATGCCGGCATCGATCAGCCAGCAGATGTAGCGCTCCATCTCCTTGTAGTTGATCGCACCCGAGGCATCATAGATGACGATGTTCGGCGTGAAAATACCACTGAATCTGCGACTGCGTTCTGAGCTGCCCGGGGCAGCCGGCACCCCTGGCGTTGACACCGATCTTGACGTCGTCGCCGCTGGCGATCCCCCGGTGCGTGCGGGGGCGGCGCCGACATGGACGACCTGCACACCACGGTCCCGCAGAAAGTCGTGGGCAGATGGGGTGATCTTGGCCCGGGGGCAGATCTCTACCTGCTTGTCGGTATCACCGAGACGGCTGGCCAGCAGCTGTGCAGTCACTACGGGATCATCGATTCGGACCATGACTCAGTCGGTGGGCTACCTCACGCGTGGGGTAGCCGCTTCTCCATGGTGTCGTAGGGAAGGGGGATGATGTGTGCTGCTACGAGTTCTCCATATTGACCCGCCGTGCTGCGAGCGACATCCAGGGCCATTTCCACGGCCCCCGTTTCACCACGCACGACGCAAGCGGTGAGAAAGTAGCCCACTTTGTAGCGGCCCTCATACGTCACGTCGGCGTTTTTTAACATTGCATCCAGGGCCATGACGAGACCGATGGTGGTACGGGTTTCAACGAGGCCCATCGCCGTATCTGCATGGGACCGCGGCGGCGTTGAAGCCACAGGATGTGCAAAGGCGGCCATCACCGCTTCGTCCGGACGGGGGATAACGATCTGGCCATTCAGTTCAGCCGCTTCTCCAGCCCGGGCAGAACCGCTGTCGACGGCTGCCGTCACGTCGTCGAGCCGGCCCTCTACTAGGGTGGCTACACGTCCACCGCTGCCGATCGTCAAACCAACCACTGCAACATCAGCATCTTTCACCATCACATCGCTGGCCGCGACGGAGCCGACGTAGCCGGTGGTCTCGACAATTCCCAGTCCTCCCGTGGCTCGTCTTTCCCCTGCGGGGCGGGGAGGCAGCAACAGATCGAGCTCCATTTCCGGTTGACTCAATACCAGGGCGGCATGAAACTCGCCGGCACGCTGAGCGGCCAACTCACCGGCGGCGATCGCTGCTTCGACGTCACCCACACTGCCGGTGACACAAGCGTGGACGAGGGCACCGCCAATAAAGGTCCAGCCCGCCAGATCGACGTCCCCCGCCTTCACCATGGCATCGGCGGCCGCCACAAGCGGCACAACACCCTTTGTCTCGAGAATACCAAGAGCTTCGTACTCGCCGTTGGCGCCACCAGCCTGGAGACTGGCGCCATGAGGCATCGATCCAAGGGCATCAGCCTCTGGCCGCGGCACAACCGCAGCGGTAATCACATCTCCGCGGAGCGCTGCCTCCTGGCGGCCATTGTCGATGGCGACCTGCACATCCGCCGTCTGCCCTTCGATGACGACGGTGAGCCAACCCGAGCCGATCATGTGTCGCCCGACGAGTCGTACGGAGGTTGCCTTGAACATGACGTCCACGGCGGCGGCGAGGGCGACCATGCCGCGCACTTCGAGAATACCGAGAGCTGCCGTCGCCATCAGCTGGCCCCAGCGCCTGCCGACGTCTGCACGAAAGCACGCATCACATCCGCCACGGGATGGCTGATCACCGCTGCCCCAAGAAACCACTCGCTGCCAGCCAGACTTTCGCGCGCCGCCGCGACGGCCTGTTCAACGTCGTCGATGGATCCCGTCACCAAGGTGCAGACGACACGATTGTGTACGGTCAGAACGTTGGCGATAGAGACCTCAGCGGCCTTCACCATCGAGTCATTGGTGACCACGTGCGTGCCGTAACCGCGAGTTTCAACCATGCCCAACGCCAGATCTTGAGCGGTTGCATCGCCACCGGCCAGCAGTGGAAAACCGATGAATCCTGCCGTCTCCGGTTGCGGCTGATGCATTGCAGCGCTGACGACGTGGTCAACAATCTCTTTTGCCGCAGCGGCGCCGCTGCGCAAAGCGCTATCGACCTCCCCCGCGCCACCACGAAAAAACAGGGTCGTAAAGCCACCGATCGACTCCCAACCCATCAGCTCCACGTCGGCCGCCTTCGCCGCAGCGTCGGCGCCGACGATGATCCCGGCGACTCCCTCCACTTCTATCATGCCGATCGCATCCGCCACGTCAGCCCGTCCCCAATCGTTTCATGATTTCGTCCGTCAGCTGCTGTACGAGGGCATCGACACCATCATCGGTGACCTCTTTGTTGCAGCCACCACAACCACAATTTGTCCTCCCGGTCTGCTGTGCCTGTTTGATCGCACACTCCGAACAGGCGGCAGGTTGAACGAAACCCGAGCCAAACTCCTCAGTCTGGCACCCATAGGCCTGATCTGGATGGTCGCAACGCCCTCGCGACAGCACACCCGCCTCAGACCCGGGCGGCAGCACCTCGGTGATCGACGTCGGATCCGCGGTGGGCACAGCCTTGTTTGTGTCAGACCGACCTGCTCCTGAGGCACTCCGTGTCAGCCGAAGACGGTGAAAACGCAGATAGTCCCAGGCCGATGGCGTAACGACCGCATTCACGGCCACATGCACTTCGACCTCCTTCGTGTGACTGGCACGCAGAACCTGTTCGGTCACCACCACCGCGGCAATGTCGAGTCCTGCAGCCACAGTCAACCCCTACAGACCGATACTCTGTCTGAGTTTATCGATAGGCCGCGCAATCACGTGCACGCTACGCAATTCCCCAACCCGCTGAGCCGCCTCCGCGCCAGCATCCACGGCCGACTTCACCGCCGCCACATCTCCCTCCACCATCACATTCACCAACCCAGCCCCCACCCGCTTCTGCCCGGCAAATGTCACATCCGCTGTTTTCAACATCGCATCCAGGGCCTCAACCGCCGCCGCCAACCCCCGAGTCTCAATCATACCCAATGCACTCATCTAACGATCCTTCTCATAGTTTGATGCCAAGTATTACACTCGCTTAACGATCACTCTCAGGTCGATGCCAAGTATGACCAGCCGTGTCGATTCGGCTTTTTGAATCGACGGTTCTAGGCGCCAGACCCGCGTCGATTCATGGATCACCGTCAGGCGCCGTCAAGATAAAGGGACAACATCTGTTCCGATGGGCGAGCGATTACGTGACTGGCGCTCACCTCGCCTACTCGTTCGGCTGCCTCAGATCCCGCCGACACCGCCGACTGGACGCTGCCTACGTCACCGGTGACGAGCACCGTAACAAAACCACCACCAATCTCCAGCACCTTCAGCACCTCTACATCGGCGGCTTTCTCCATCGCATCCGCCGACTCGATGACGGCTGTCGAACCCCGTGCCTCCACCATACCCAGAGCCTGCACACCACTCACCGTAACGCCACCGGTGGAGGGAATGAGCACGCCTAAATCCGTGTGCGGACGGGGGATCACGTGCGCCGCTCGCACTTCGACCACCTTTGACGCCGCCTGGGAGCCGGCGTCTACTGCGGACTTCACCGCCGCAACATCACCGCGACAGAAAATGGTTGCCATGCCGGAGCCGACACGATCCCAGCCGGAAAGCTCAACTTTGGCCGACTTCACCATCGCATCTCCTCCCACGATGATACCCGTCAGACCTGTCGTCTCCAGTATCCCCAGTGCCTCTGCCATGCTTACGCGTTCCTCTTGAGATCGGTCAATTTATGGTTCCTCGGATTCCGGTCATATTCGACTGAGGGTGACCTTGCGAGCACCGACCAGGTCTACGGCGTTGCCTTCATCCGTGTCGAGGTGAACTTCGAGTTTGAGATCGACCCCCATGCGGACGATGACATCATCGTAGATGCCAGGCTGATCACTGGTCACAACAAGACGCATACTCTCCCCCTCCGACACGCCGTAATACTCAGCCTCAGCTGGACTCATATGAACATGCCGGGCGGCGCGAATCACGCCCTGGGACAGCTCGATACCACCGTGAGGACCGACGAGGTAACAACCGGCGGATCCAGCGATGTCGCCACTGATGCGCACGGGGGCGTCGATGCCGAGAAAGCGTGCGTCGGAAAATGCCAGTTCGATCTGACAGGCATCGCGCAGTGGCCCGAGTACACGCAGATTGGAAATCATCTGTTTGCGAGGACCGAAGATGGTCACGGTCTCTTCTGCCGCAAACGCTCCTGGCTGATATAGTGTCTTGAGCACCGTCAGGCTCCGACCGGGGCCAAACAATATGTCCAAAGACTGCTGATCCAGATGACAGTGTCTGGCAGAGATATTCGCGATCAAACGGGGTGGTTCCGGCGCGGGGACAACTGCCGACAGTTCTGGCAGATGACGCTGCAAGGCCTGCCGCACGAGGGCCTCGACCTGAGTTCTGCTTACGGGTGCCGACATCGACGTCTCCCCAACCCTGGGGCGTGTCCGAGTATTCGCTTTGTAGGCGAGGTCGTGTCATGGCGCGGGGCACCCGTCGCAGACGGGTCGGTAACAAGGCGAGCGAGTGAACTGGCCGGAGGTGGCCGAAGCGCGTAGCGCTTCGGTCCATTGCCTCCGGATTCAGAGAGCGAGCGCAACGCCGTGAGCGGCGTCAAGGGCGCGGCCGTAGCCCAAATGGGATACTCGGACACGCCCCTAACCTGCCGCCTCGGAGACGTGACCCAGATCAAGAGACTGGCCTGCCGACGTGAGCGTGTCGAGGATGGCGATCACCGCGGCGTCCGTCGGCACCGAACCTAGTTCGGGTGCCGTTCGTGCTGATGATCCCATGACGACGAGCACGACCTCATCCGTGCCAGCACCGACAGCATCGACACAGACCATGTCGCGGCCGGTACCGTGCAGTCCATCAGGGCGCACCGTCACTACTTCGACAAGCAACAGTTTGCGGCCGCTCAGATTGTCGACCTTCGCCGTCGATACGACGTGCCCCTTTACCTGGGCTATAAGCATGGACTCCCCACAGTCCCTACGTGATACGGAAGTAGTCCACCAGCGAACAGCGCCGCCGGCGGGTGAAGGTGCGAGCCGTCGTCAGCCCCTCGCCTGTGGGTCCAGCAATCGAATAGGTGGAATAACCCTCACCATCGACTCCGAGTCCAGAATAAGACGGGCCATTCTTGACGAATATCGTCGTATCGACGGCACGAGCCATCTTGTGCATGTGCTCCACATTTTTCGAATGGATCACAGCCGTATGCCGGTAGCCATGTTCGGACTCGATGGCGAGCCGAATACCCTCGTCCACATCCCGGATTCGGACGATGGGCAGGAAGGGCATCATCTGCTCGACATTGACAAAGGCATGGTTGGCGTCGGTCTCGCCGATGAGGAGGCGTAACTCATCGGGTAGGTCGAGTCCGATGGCCCGGCCCAGAACATTGGCATTGTGGCCGACGAAGTCGCGATTCGGATGTGGCTCTCCATCATCACCCTTCGGCAGGGCGACCGCAGTCAAAGCCTCGATCTGACGTGTGTCGAGTTCGACAGCACTATAAGCGATCATCTCCCGCTTGAGTTCATCGGCGACGGAGGCGACGACGAAGCACTGCTTTTCACCGATGCACAACACGTTGTTATCGAAGGCGGCACCATCGACGATGTTGCGCGCCGCTTTGCGAATGTCGGCTGTTTCATCGACGACAACGGGCGGATTCCCTGGCCCGGCGACAATCGACTTCTTTGGCGCCCCAAGCGCGGCGCGGGCCACAGCGGCGCCACCGGTAACCAGAATGAGGCGCACACCCTTGTGGTTAAACAGTTGATCGGCGCTCTCGATCGACGGATGCTCAATACAGGTGATAAGATTGCCTGGCCCACCGACACGGAGAATGGCATCGTTCAACAGTTGCACCGCGTGGGCAGAGATATTTTTTGCACTGGGATGCGCATTAAAGACGACGGAGTTGCCGGCGGCGATCATGCTGATAGCGTTGTTGACAAGTGTCGGCACGGGGTGCGTTGATGGTGTGATCGCACACATCACACCATAAGGCGCCCCTTCCTCGACGGTGAGGCCGTGATCACCGGTCCAGGACACGGACTGCAAATCCTCGATGCCCGGAGTCGTGTCGGCAGCCAGTAGATGTTTCGTCACCTTGTCGTCGACCCGACCCATGCCCGTCTCTTCCAGCGTCAGACGGGAAAACGACTCCGCGTGGTCGCGCGTCGTCTGCCGGATAGCCTCGATGACCTGCTTCCGCAGTTCGAGGGTACCGGCGACCAGCGCCTTCTGGGCACGATCTGAGGCAGCGACCGCTTCGTCCGCCGTGGCGAACACGCCGGCTCCAGAGCCGCGTGGCGAGGCGGCGGTAACCGGGGATTTCCCCGCACCACCAACAACCTGTTGCACGACCTCTGCGACGATACGCCGAACGTGTTCTTCGTTTACCTGGGTCACGATTCAGTCGCCCCTCAGATTCCGATACTGCTCTTGAGTTTGTCGATCGGTCGTGGGATCACGTGCACACTGCGCAATTCACCCACGCGCTGTGCCGCTTCGGCGCCGGCATCCACCGCCGATTTCACCGCTGCCACATCCCCCTCCACCATCACACTTACCAACCCCGCGCCCACACGCTTCTGCCCGGCAAATGTCACATCCGCCGTCTTCAGCATCGCGTCCAGAGCTTCCACCGCAGCCGCCAACCCCCGTGTTTCGATCATGCCTAGTGCACTCATCTACATGCTCCCTCCGCGGGTTATTTTAGATAAAGAGACAACATCTGTTCCGCTGGACGGGCGATCACGTGACGCGTGATGATCTCACCCACCCGCTCTGCTGCCTCCGCCCCGGCGGTTACCGCCGACTGCACGCTGCCCACATCCCCAGTGACCAGAGCAGTGATGAAACCGCCACCAATGTCGAGGACTTGGACAAGCTCAACATCCGCCGCCTTCTCCATCGCGTCGGCAGACTCGATGACCCCGGTTGCGCCCCGGGTCTCTATCATTCCGAGAGCACGAACACCGCTGACCAAACCGCCATCCGATAACGGAATGAGAACGCCTAATTCCTCATGCGGACGGGCGATGACATGCACGGCGTGCACATCCACCACCTTTGCTGCCGCCTGAGCCCCGGCATCGACTGCCGCTTTCACTGCCGCCACGTCACCTCGGCAGAAAACCGTCGCCATCCCCGAACCCACCCGGTCCCACCCCGTAAGCTCCACCTTCGCGGCTTTCACCATCGCGTCCCCTCCCGCAATGATCCCCGTCAACCCCGTCGTCTCCAGTATCCCCAGTGCATCTGCCATGCTGTGCTCGTTCCTGTTGGGTGGTATTGGCGGCGCCTCAGACGCCGTTTATGGGATGTTCGATGCGCACCTGGTCGACGCGTCCAATGATGACGGCGTCCGCCGGAATCGTCTGGTCAAAAGCGTTGCATGCCTCACGGGAAACTTCGACGACGACGAGGTCGTCTTCGTCCATGGCTTGCCAGGTAACGCTGACCTCCGGTTCGCCTACGGGCTGCAGGTCGGCGTCTACGTCTTGGATAACATGTAATGTCTTGTCGGCATACGGTTCGATGGCACGCGACAGGACGACGTGACCGAGCACGCGGGCAAGCTTCATGCTGCCAACCCCTCGTCTGCCGCGGTCGTGTCCGCCGAACAGGCATCGACGATGCCGACGATGACGCTTCGTACGGGTGGAGATTCGAGACCCGTCACATCACTGCCGGCTGCCCCGGAATCGGAGACCAGTACCCGACACCCGGTACCGGCACCGACAGCATCGACTGCCAATTGTACACCACCGGCTGCGCCATCACCGTCATCGACAACCAGAATCTTCTTGCCGCCAAGTGCACAGTGGTGGGTCGTTGCTACGACGGTACCTATGACCGTGCAAACCCTCATGCCGCCAGTGCCTCGACTGTCAGTCGCTGACCGAGGGCTGACACAGAATCGACGATTCCCACGATCAGCGCATCGACGGGTACATTGCGCATCTCGGGCGCTTGCCGGGCGGAACTGCCCTGAACGATGAGCACAAATTCACCCTCGCCGGCGCCGACCGCATCGACGCAGACCATATGCTTCCGGGTAAAAACCACCCCTTCAGCAGCAAGGCTTAGCAGTTCTACCAATAGCAGCTTCTTGCCATCAAGATTCTCCACCTTGGCAGCAGCGACGGCCTGACCCTTTACGCGTGCGAAAATCAAACCTTCAGCCCACTGCCAGGGGTTCGTGCAGTGCCAGTCGATCGAGGCCGACAGCAATGTCCTGGGCATCGTAGCCGCAGAAATCAGCAATCCGTTCAAAGACGGCGTTCATCAGGACATCAGGACAACTCGCACCAGAGGTGATCGCGATACGTACCGGCATCTGCTCAGGCAGCCAATTCTGGGACTCGACGGACTCCTTCTTGTGGAGATCGAAATGCCGAATCCGCTCGCGCGACAGCAACTCGTCGGCGGAGCTGATCAGGAAGCTTGGCATGACCTGTGCACAGATCTCGACCAGATGCGACGTATTGGAACTGTTGTATCCGCCGACGATGACGGCCAGATCAGGCTCGGCATCAAGTAGCGCCTTCGTCGCATTCTGGTTCCAGTTCGTCGCGTAACAGAGCGTATCATTGGTATCGGCAAAATGATGCGCGAGATCGCTCTCGCCGAAACGGGAAGACAACGCATCACGCAGGATCCGGGCGACTTGTTTGGTTTCCTCAGCCAGCATCGTCGTCTGGTTGACCACCGCCACTCGCTGCAGGTCGGTCTCCGGATCGAAGCCTTCCGACCACTTGCCGGAGAAGTGCTCGTGGAAATCCTCGAGACTCATCTTTCCTGCGATGAAGTCGGCGACTTGTTGAGCCTCATCGCGATCGAGTACCACCAGTGTCTTGCCATGTTCTTTAGTATGCGAGTGGGTCGCCTGCGTCTCTTCGTGCCGGAACTTGCCGTGGATGACGATCGTGTAACCTTCCTGGCCGAGTTCCTCCCCACGATCCCAGACCTTGGAGACGAAGGGGCAGGTCGTGTCGAAATGCTCCCGAAATTCCTGCGTCGTCGTGTCGATGCCGCTACGCTGCAGGGACTGTTCGATTTCGAGAGTGGTGCCGAAGGCGGGAATCAGCACCACGTCCTCGGCACGGATCTCACTCTCTTCGATGCGACGCTGACCGTCACTGTCGTGGATGAAACGGATTCCGCGCTGCTCCAGGTCGTCGTTGACGAGGGGGTTGTGGATGATCTCGCTCAGCAGGTTGATCTGCCGCTCGGGATGACGCTCCAGGGCCGAAAATGCCATATGAATGGCGCGCTCCACGCCGAAGCAGAAACCGAAATGTCGCGGCACCAGCACCTCGAGCTCGCCTACAGTCAGCACCGTAGGCGCCAGGGAGCGCTTGCCCATGTCCTGGCGGAAGTCTTTGATACGCTGAATCACCGCTCCTGCGTAGTGATTCGGCACGCGGTCGAATTGCTTGAAGGCCATGGCGCGAGAATCTAAGCAACCCCCGGGGGGTGTCAATCTGACTACATTGCTCCTCGATGCAGCAAAATCCCCCGCAAATACCAGCAAAACAGGGATGTTATGAGTCCTGACGTGGCGGCCGTTGCGCTTCTCAGCGGTGGCCTGGACAGTTGCGTGGCGGTTGCCATTGCGGTGCAGGCGTACGGCCCACGCATGGCGATCCTGCATGCGGGGTATGGCCAGCGTACCGCCATGCGGGAACAGCAGGCGGCTCACGCCATCTCCGCTCACTACGGGCTGGGCACCTTTCTTGCCGTCGATTTGACGTGGCTGCGTGACATCGGTGGCTCGAGTCTGACGGATCCGTCCCAGCCTGTTCCTGGCGCCGACGACACGGCAGCCGTACCGACGACGTACGTCCCGTTCCGCAACGCCAGCCTGCTGGCGGCAGCCGTTGCCTGGGCCGAGGTTCTGGGTGCCGGGGAAGTCTATTGCGGCGCACATGCGGCGGATTCCGCCTACCCCGACACGCAGCCGGCATTTTTCACCGCCTTCAATGAGGTCGCACGCCAGGGTACGCCGCAGACAACCCAGATCGTCGTGCGCACCCCTCTTCTCGACCTGGACAAGGAAGCGATCGTCAGACGCGGTGACAGATTACAGGCGCCTCTGCACCTGACCTGGTCTTGTTACGAACGGCAAGACCAGCCATGCAGACGATGCCACAGTTGTCATCTTCGAGCCCGAGGTTTTGCTGCCGCGGGCATCCCCGACCCCCTGGCCTCCTACTGAGAGACTGTGCCAATGCTCATCGGTTACGTCAGTGACGAACGATACATCGCGCTACCCGACACGATTGTTGAACTCATCAACGAACAAGGCTCTGTCGAAACACGATCACGAGCCTCTGGTGCAGTCTACGCAGACCTGACTCCCGGCCCCTACGAGGTCATCCTGGCGCGCCAGGGCTACGGCTCCAAACGGGTACAGATAAACGTCATCGATGGTCGGCCATACCAGTTCCGACTGCTCATCGACAGTCTGCTCGGCTACGCCTGGCCACGCTGCGTGCAGGCCGGTGACCGGGCCGAGTTTCGGGTGCACAGCCACAAAGCCTACAAACTCGAACTATTCCGTTATGGCATCGAAAAAGAGTTCATCCAGACCATCGGCTGGTATGACGAACATGGCCCGCGAGCGACGGTGCAGTTGAGTCCGGACGGCGACTATACGCAGACCGGCATCCAATGGAACCGTTTCGGCTACACCAGCCCAACGCACAAACAGTATCAGACTGCGCCGGAGCGTTCGGGATTGTACTACTTCCATGCGAGCACCGCCGACGGTGACTTCTTCTCCTTTCCATGGGTGGTCGCGCCGGCCCAACCGTCGGCGCCAATCGCCGTGCTGGCAAACGACATGAACTGGAACGCCTACAACAATTTTGGTGGCCGCAGCAACTACATCCACCCCGACGGCTTCCCGCCTACACCTACGGTCAATGCAAGGCTTGAATTGAATCGATACACCAACCCCGAGCATATCAATTATGACAAGGAGGAGTATGCCCCCTTGTCCTTTGATCGACCGGAGCCAATCAATCACATCCCTCTCCATGTGCAGGCAACCGATCCGATCGAGGGCCGTGCCGCTTGCCACGTCGCCGAGGCGGAATGGCGCTATCTGGCGTGGATGGAGCGCGAAGGATTCGCTTATGACCTGTGGTCGGAAAGTCAGCTGCACAAGGGTGCGCTGAATCTCGATGACTATCAGGTGCTGGTGATCACTACCCACCCCGAATACTGGTCGGAGGAGATGTACTTCGGGGTGAAGAAATGGGTCTTCGAGCGTGGGGGCCGGCTGATGTATCTGGGAGGAAATGGCCTCAACTGCAAGGTCGAATTCCTCGACGACAGCACTATGAAAGTGTGGAATGGGGACGCCCGCCAGCAGCAGGCGCGAGGCGCTGAGAGTCGTTTTTCACTGTATGCGGAGTCAGAAGCCAACCTGCTTGGCGTCGTCTTCACCGAAACCGGGATCATGACGGCAGCACCGTATCAGGTCTTGGACCCGGATCACTGGACCCTTGAGGGCACCGGCATGAAGGCGGGAGACATCTTTGGACGCGAAAGTCTGCACATGCGGATCCCCGGTGGCGCCAGTGGGCATGAAACCGACAAGCGCTCCCCGAGTTCCCCCGCCAATACCCACGTCATTGCACGGGGCACGAATCCGGATGAAGGGGGCGGCGAAATCGTCCACTTCGACACCCCGAGCGATGGCCAGGTCTTCTCCGTCGGATCCATCACCTGGCCCGCTTCCATTCTCGTGGACGACGTCGTCTCCCGCATGACGGCCAACGTCCTGCGACGATTCTCCCGTTGAATCCGCCTCTGTGGGGCGCCCGCTTGCAGGTCGCGGCCCCAGGCCGACTTGCTCAGCCGTCGAAATCCCCTAGTTTCTGCCGTGACTATACTGTATGAGCGAACCCGCTGAAGAGCTTCTCGAGACATTCCCTAACCCCAATCCGGGGCGGGATTTCACGATCGATATCGATTGTCCCGAGTTTACCTCGGTCTGTCCGAAGACGGGGCATCCCGACTTCGGCACCATTCATGTAACCTATGTCCCCGACGAGCGCTGTATTGAGCTCAAATCTCTCAAGCTGTACCTGCAGTCGTATCGTCAGCGGGGCATCTTCTACGAAGCCGCAACAAACGTGATTCTCGACCACCTCGTGACCGCCTCAGCGCCTCGACGGATGACCGTCATTGGTGACTTTTCGGCGCGCGGAGGCATCACCACGAAGGTCACGGTCACCTACCCCGCGTCGTAAGGGCGCACCGGGGATGGTGACCAGATCACAGCGGCTCCACAACACAACGATTGGAGCGTTCCATGGTAGAAGAATCCAGGGATGAGGAGGAAGTCGTCGCCGATCACGGTGACGGCAAGGAGAAGCCTTGGTATCCGTACATCACCAAGACGCAATTCGAGAAGTTCCTGTCGCGCCTGCAAAGCAAGATTCCTGACGAAATCGACCGGGACTATGTACGCGCCATTATCCGCACCCCGTCCATGATTTACCGATTCCTCCGCGGCGTCGAGGCCATGGGTCTCATCGACGCGGAGCAACGTCCCACCGATCGTCTGCGCAGCCTCGTGGAGAAGGACACCCGCAAGCAGGCTCTGGGCGAGGTCGTGCGCGATCTCTATCCGTCCCTGTTGCAGAAAATGCAGGAAACGGAAGGGGAGATGGCCGATCGTGACATCGTCACCTTCTTCCGTAACGAGACGGGTATGGGCAACGACTCGGCGAACAAGATGAAGATGTTCTTCAAGTATCTGCTGTCTGAGGCAGATGAGAATGCCAACAATGGCGCACCCGTTGCAGCCGCCGAAGAGGCCGGATCCGACAAAGCAGATGAGGTCGTTGAAGACAAGGCGGAAGAGCATACCGACGATGTTGTCGCCAGGGAAGCAGAACCGGAGGCAGAAGAGCCGGCCCCACAGGTAGAGAGAGGTCGAAGCGCGCAGACTCGCTCACAGCGTGGAGGCAATGATCGCAACGAGCGTGGTGGCAGCCCGGACCATAGCGGCCGGGGTGAGCGGGAGGACCGTCCCACTCGTGGTGATCGCGGTGGCCGGGGAGAACAACGGGAAGAGCGCCCCGAGCGTGGAGATCGCAACGATCGCGGTAGCCGGGGAGAGCGAGAGGACCGTCCTGAGCGTGGCGGTCGCGGCGGGCGGGGCGGACGTAATGATCGCAATGACCGCGAGGAGCGGGGTGAGCGCGATGCTGAGCGCGTGCCGAGCAATCGCCCCCTGACCGAGGCCCAGCAAGCCTACCTCGATACACTCAAATCGGTCCTGCGGGTCAGTGTCGATGGCGATTGGGATGACGACATGATTCGTCTCGCCTTTGATCGTCTCGAGCGACTTTTCGATCGCATCCGCCGCGGTTAGACGTCGAGATAATTAATAAAAACGCCCCCGCCTCTTTGCAGAAGGCGGGGGCGTTAGTCTACTAACTACTCTTCGTACACACCCATCCGGCCAAACTTCTCCACCCGCTGATCGACGAGATCAGTCGGTGGCAGATCGCGCAACTCAGCGAGTGCTTCCTGGATATGGCGCTTGAGTCCGGCGGCGACCTCGTCGAAGTCTCGATGCGCGCCCCCGAAGGGTTCAGGCACGATGCGATCGATAATCTTCTCCGCCAGCAGATCCTCGGCGGAGAGCTTTAACGCCTCAGCCGCCTCTTCTTTGCGATCTCGTGTGCGGAACAGAATGGTTGAACAACTCTCTGGTACAATCACCGAATAGACAGCATGCTCGAGCATGAGGATACGGTCGCCCACGGTGACACCGATAGCACCCCCGGAAAAAGCCTGGCCGATGATGGCCACGATGATCGGCACCGGCAAATGCGACATCTCGAAGAGATTACGGGCGATCGCCTCGGCCTGGCCGCGCTCCTCCGCCTCGATCCCGGGGAAGGCCCCTGATGTATCGACGAGGGTCAGGATCGGTCGATTGAATTTCGCCGCCATCTGCATCAGGCGCAGCGCCTTGCGGTATCCCTCTGGGTGCGGCATACCGAAGTTGCGCACCTTTCTTTCATTGACGTCACGTCCATTCTGGATGCCGACGACCATGATCGGATCACCCTCGAGACGCGCCGGTCCGCCGACGATCGACTTGTCGTCGCCGTAGTGCCGATCCCCATGGAGTTCGGTAAAATCGGTGAGCATTCGCTCGATGTAGTCCAGCGCGTAAGGACGTTGAGGGTGCCGAGAGATCTGCACTCGTTGCCAGCGGGTCAGATTCGAATAGATCTCCGTACGGAGCTTCTCGACCTTCTCCTCGAGATTGTGCAATTCCCGAGTCAGATCCAAACCATCCGTCTCGGCCTGTTGCTCCAGCTCGACGATGCGCTTCTCGAGCTCGATAATGGGTCGTTCGAAATCGAGGTGGAAGCTGCTATCGTTCATCGGTTACTTTCGGTGGATGATGGGACGGTAGAGCGAAGGCCCTGCCAGCACATAGACACTGCCTCGCCTCCCCTTGTTCACACCAGCTTCCCCAGGGCCTCGGTAAGTCGGTCCATCGCCTGCGCAAGATTCTCCATGGAAGTGGCATACGACATACGCAGGTGCGGCTCCGTGCCGAAACCGACACCGGGAACGCAGGCGACCCGCGCCTCGTCAAGAAGATAGTCGCACAGATCGCTGCTATTTTCGATGCTCCGGTCATCGACGCGTCGACCAAAATAACTCGAGACGTCCGGATACACGTAGAACGCTCCCAAAGGTAAGTCGCACTGCACACCATAGAGTCCGTTGAGGCGTTCGACCATGAAGCGACGCCGTTTGTCGTATTCGACACGCATCGTTTCCACCATATCCTGCGGCCCATTCAAAGCTGCCACGGCGGCCTTCTGCGAGATCGACGAAGGATGTGAAATGGTCTGGCTCTGCGCCTTGTCCATCAGCGCTATGACCTCTTCAGGTCCGGCGGCATAGCCGATGCGCCACCCCGTCATGGCGTAGGTCTTCGACACGCCATTGACGACGATCGTGCGCGCCTTCAATTCGGGACTGACCTGGGCCATGGACACGTGACAGGCACCGTCATAGATCAGTTTTTCATAGATCTCGTCTCCGAGTACGTAGAGGTCATTCTCGAGAATGACCTCACCGAGAGCTTCCATCTCCTTGCGGGTATAGACCGCGCCGCTGGGGTTGGATGGGCTATTGAGCAAGACCATCCTTGTCTTCGGGGTGATTGCGGCGCGTAACTGATCTGCAGTCAGCTTCAAGCCATTCTCAGGTTTCGTCTCGACAATCACCGAGACGCCTCCGACCAGCTTGGGTTGCTCGGTAAAGGTCACCCAGTACGGTGTGGGGATGATCATTTCCTCTCCGGGATTGATCACCGCTGCCACGGCGAGGGCCAGGCAATGTTTGGCGCCATTGTTGATAACCACCTCGTCGATCCCATAGGCCAGACCGTTATCGCCGTCGAATTTGGCGCACACCGCCTCCTTCAACTCAAGGATGCCAGATGGGGGGGAAGTGTACTTCGTGAACCCCTCATCGAGGGCACGCTTGGCGGCGTCCTTGATATGCTCTGGCGTGTCGAAATCGGGCTCGCCGGCAGAGAGGGTGATCACATCGACACCCTCTCGACGCAAGGCGTTGGCCTTGGCCGTAATCGCCATGGTCGGTGACGGCGCCACCGCCTGGATGTATGCTGACAGCCGTTCGTTCATAGTCCTCCTCTACTCATGTGGTGTATTCCGCGTTCAGGCGAACGTACTCATACGTCAAGTCGCAGGTGAAAAGCTCGATGGCAGCTGCACCAGACTTCAGATCCACGTCGATATCGACTTCTTTCGCCGCCATAGCGTGACTGAGGACCCCGTCGTCGAAGGGGATCCCCTTCCCCTGTCCGTAGATCGGTGTACCGCAGAGCGACACCTCCACCTGGTCCTGGTCGAGATCGACGCCTGAATAACCCACGGCGCAGAGGATACGCCCCCAGTTCGGATCGTTGCCAAAGACGGCCGTCTTCACCAGGCTTGAATTGGCCACCGACAGTCCTACCTGACGCGCTTCGGTTTCCGTGCGCCCGCCACTGACGCGGATCGTGATGAGCTTTGTCGCGCCCTCGCCATCGGCGGCCATGGCCCGTGCCATTTTTCGACAGACGTGCTCCATGGCCTGGGCCATTGTCTCGAGGGCTTGCTCCGAGAGTTCGGCTGCCCCGTCGACCCCGCCCATGGCGGCGCCATTGGCCAGCACGATCACGGAGTCACTCGTGCTCATGTCACCGTCGACAGTGCAACAGTTGAAACTGCGCCCCACGGCACGTACTAGCAACTGCTGTAGTTGACCGTTTGGTACGGCAGCGTCCGTGGTCACCACACTGAGCATGGTCGCCATATTCGGCGCGATCATCGCCGCACCCTTGGCAACGATCCCAACGACAACTCGTGTACCGTCTAGATCGACCTCGACAGCGGCATGTTTGGCGACGGTATCCGTCGTCATCATCGCTTCCGCCGCAGCGGGGCCACCATCGGCGTGGAGTTGAGCCGCCACCTTGGGGATGCCACTCTCTATGGCCTCCATGGGCAGGGGCACACCGATAATGCCGGTCGAGCAGACGAGCACATCTTCTGCCTGCAGACTCAGTTGTCCGGCCACGGCGGCGCACATGCGCCGCGCGTCGGCAAGACCCACATCACCATTGCAGACATTGGCGATCCCACTGTTGATGACAACCGCTCGCGCGTAGCCATCTGCCAGATGCTGGCGGCAGACGGGAATGGGCGCTCCCTGGACGCGGTTGGTCGTGTACACGGCAGCGCCCGTAGCCGGTTGATCCGAAGCGATCAGGGCCAGGTCTTTTTTACCCGAAGGCTTGATACCGGCGACGATGCCCGCCGCCTGGAAACCTTGCGGCGACGTGACACTCCCCCCTGTGATCTCTTTCATGCCGTTGCCGCGTGGCTTACCGGACCCGCACTCGCCTGCATGGCGTCACGCATCAGCTTGAAGTGCAGGCTGTCGGCAAGAGCGATCCAGCTTGCCTCGATGATATTTTCGGAGACGCCGACAGTGCCCCAGACGTCATGGCCATCAGAAGACTCGATCAGCACCCGTACCCGAGCTGCCGTACCATCGCCACTCGACAAGACACGCACTTTGTAATCCTCCAAGCGCACCGCGCCCAGGCTGGGGAATACGGTTTCCAGCGCCTGACGCAGAGCTCGGTCCATGGCGTTTACCGGTCCATCCCCCTCACCGACAGTGTGATATGTGTTGCCATCGACCTCGACCTTGACGATCGCTTCCGCGACCTCTCCACCCTCTTCATCGGCGCTCTTGCGACTCGACACGTGAAAGCTGAGGGGCTTGAACAGATCCTGATAGAGACCCATTGTGCGTCGGGCGAGCAACTCAAAAGAGCCCTCCGCCGCCTCGAACTGATACCCTTCGTGCTCGAGACGTTTAACCTCGCTGAGCACCTCAGAGACGACGGGGTCCTTCTTTCTGAGATCCGGGAAATGCCGTTCGAGTTTGGCCACCATCGTGCTGCCGCCAGACTGATCGGAGACCAGATAACGACGCCGATTCCCCGTCGCCTGTGGATCCTCGTGCTCGTAACACCGGGGGTCTTTCGTCATGGCATCGATGTGCACGCCCCCTTTGTGAGCGTAGGCACTCTCCCCGACGAAGGGCTGACGATGGTCGTGGGCAACGTTTGCCGTCTCACTGAGGAAGCGGGAGAAATCCATCAACTCTGAGAGCTTGTCGCCGCCGATCGTCGTGCAGCCGAGCTTCAACTCAAGAACGGGAATCGCTGTGCACAGATTGGCATTGCCGCAGCGTTCGCCGTAGCCATTGAAGGTGCCCTGCACCTGTAGGGCGCCGAGTTCGACGGCGACGATCGTATTGGCCACCCCCAGACCGGAGTCGTTGTGCGCATGAATGCCGAGGGGATTATCGATAGCTTGCGCCGCAGCCGTGCACATGTGCTGGATTTCGGCGGGTAACGTGCCGCCATTCGTGTCGCAGAGGACGACGATGCGCGCACCACCCCGTTCGGCTGCCCGCAAAGTCTCGAGGGCATACTCGGCGTCGGCTTTGAAGCCGTCGAAGAAATGCTCCGCGTCGTAGGTGACCTCACGCCCTTCAGCAACCAGATACGCCACGGAATCTTCGATGAGTGCCACATTTTCGTCGCGCGTGGACTTGAGCACCTCGGTAACGTGCAGATCCCAACTCTTGCCAAAGATCGTGATGCTCGACGTCTCCGCCTTCAACAAGGTGTTCAGCGTCGCGTCCTCCCCCGGAGCGTTGGTCGCTCTACGCGTACTGCCAAAAGCGGTGACCGTCGCCTTCAGGTTCAGTTGCCGAACCTCGCGGAAAAAAGCCAGGTCTTTCGGATTTGTCGGATTCGGCCAACCCCCTTCGATGTAGTGCACACCGAGATCGTCCAGACGTCGGGCAATCTCCAGCTTGTCCTGCAGTGAGTAGGTAATGCCCTCCGCCTGCGCGCCGTCGCGCAGCGTGGAGTCATAGATCTCTACTGTACCTGCCATGGACAAGCTCCTCACTTTGAACGACTCGGCCTCAGGACGAGGCCACTGTTTCGGCGACAAGATCGCCGATTTCTCTTGTTGAATACCCCATTTGCCCCGCACCCATACCCTTCATCTTCTGCAGCGTCGAAACGATGGCGTCCTCGAGAATCTTCGCTCCCTCGTGTTCGCCAAGAGTATCGATCATCAACTGACAGGCACCGATAGCGGCCATCGGATTGATCACATTCTGACCGGTGTACTTCGGCGCCGAACCACCGATGGGTTCGAACATCGACACACCCTCAGGATTGATGTTGCCACCGGCGGCAATTCCCATACCCCCCTGAATCATCGCCCCCAGGTCGGTGATGATGTCACCGAACATGTTGTCCGTAACCACCACGTCAAACCACTCCGGATTTTTCACCATCCACATACAGATAGCGTCCACGTGGGCGTAGTCACGCTTGATGTCACCATAGTCGGCGTCGCCAACCTCGTGGAACGCGCGTTCCCACAGATCGAAAGCGTACGTAAGGACATTTGTCTTACCGCAGAGTGTGAGGGTGTTGTCCTTGTTGCGCTTGCGGGTGTAGTCGAAGGCATAACGCAGACAACGCTCAACTCCCTTGCGCGTATTGATCGATTCCTGCACGGCGACCTCGTCCGGCGTGCCCTTCTTCAGATTGCCACCGGCACCGGCGTATAACCCCTCGGTATTTTCACGCACGACGACAAAGTCGATATCCGCCGGCCCCTTGCCGACCAGCGGCGTCGGCACATTTGCATACAATTTGACGGGCCGCAAGTTGATATACTGATCCAACTCGAAACGCAGACGCAGCAGGATGCCCTTTTCAAGAATGCCGGGCTTGACGTCCGGGTGGCCGATGGCTCCGAGGAAGATGGCATCGAACTGGCGCAGTTCCTCCACTGCCGTATCAGGCAGCACTTCTCCCGTGCGCTTGTATCGTTCGCCACCGAAATCGAAGGTCTCTGTTTCGTATTGAAAGCCGACCTTACCTGCGATCGCCTCCAGCGCCTTCAACCCCTCCGCCACCACCTCAGGTCCCGTCCCGTCGCCGGGCAGGACTGCAATCTTGTACGTCACGTGGATTCCTTTCTCAGAAACCGTTGATGTAAGGCAAGCGGGAGGCTGCGGCCTCGATGGCAGACGGCTCGTCCATCAACTGTCCGAGGGCGTCCCAGCTCCCCTCCAGCAACTGTTGGCGAGAACTGGCAGGCACAACCGCTGGGATGTGATCGCTGCCGAAATGCACCTGCTGAGCGGCGATGTCACAGTCCACCTCGAGTGTCGGATCTGCCTCGATTGCGGCCATCAGTCTGTCGACGTCCGCCGCCTCAGCTTTCATACAAGGCAAGCCGAGAGAGACGCAATTGCCGAAGAAGATCTCGGCAAAAGACTCGGCAACGAAGACCTGAATCCCCCAACGCAGAAGTGCCTGAGGGGCATGCTCACGCGACGAGCCACAGCCGAAGTTCTCATTCGCCACCAGCACCGTGGCGCCCGCATAGTTGGCGTCGTCGAAGACGTGGCTGCTACTGGCGCGATCATCTTCGAAAACATGCTCACCGAGGCCGTCGAATGTGACCGTTCGCAGATACCGGGCCGGGATGATGCGATCCGTGTCGATGTCGTCGCCTCGCACAGGTACGACGCGGCCGGAGATCCGACTGCGAATGCTCGAGGCGGGGTTATCTGTCGTCATTTTCGTCCTCTGTTCCGTCTTAAGTCAGCAGTTCGCGCACGTCACTCACCACGCCACGTACAGCTGCGGCGGCGACCATGGCGGGGCTCATCAGTAGGGTACGACCCGTGGGACTGCCCTGGCGACCTTTGAAGTTTCGGTTGCTGGACGAGGCGCACATCTCTCGTCCCTTGAGTTTGTCCGGGTTCATCGCCAGGCACATGGAACAACCCGCCTCACGCCACTCAAAACCCGCCTCACGGAACACTTCATCGAGTCCCTCAGCCTGCGCCTGGTCGCGAATATCGTGCGAACCTGGCACCACGAGTGCCTTGACGCCGCTGGCAACCTTGCGCCCACTGGCGATCTTTGCCGCTTCGCGCAGGTCGGAAATCCGCGAGTTGGTGCAGGAGCCGATGAAGGCGACGTCGATCGGCGTGCCGGCAATGGGTTGGCCGCCTTCGAAACCCATGTATTGCAGCGCCTCCGCCACGGAGGCGCCATCCCCGTTGGCCTCTTCCGGGCGGGGCAGATTGCTGTCCACTGCGCAGGACTGACCGGGATTGATGCCCCAGGTGACGGTGGGGGGGATGGAACCACCATCGATCTTGACGATATCATCGTATTCCGCATCCCGACCACTGGCAGTACTCTGCCACCAGTCAACGGCCCGACTGTAATCGGCACCCTTCGGTGTATGTTCTCGCCCTTCGAGATACTCGAAGGTGGTCTCATCTGGGTTCACATAACCGCAGCGGGCGCCACCCTCGATCGACATGTTGCATACGGTCATGCGCTCTTCCATCGTCATGCGATCGAGGACCTCACCTGCATACTCGTAGGCATAACCGACGCCCCCCTTCACACCAAGCGCGCCGATGACGTGCAAGGTCACGTCCTTGGCGTACACCCCTTCTCCGAGCGTGCCATTGACCTCGACGCGGCGCACCTGAGGCTGTTCCATGGCCAGACACTGTGATGCGAGCACGTCTCGCACCTGACTCGTGCCGATGCCAAAGGCGATGGCTCCAAAGGCGCCGTGGGTCGACGTATGGCTGTCGCCACAGGCGATCGTCATGCCTGGCTGCGTCAACCCCAGTTCGGGACCGATGACGTGGACGATCCCCTGGCGCTGGTCATGCATGCCGAACAGAGGCACCTCGAACTCCCTGGCATTGGTCTCGATGGCGACCATCATCTCCTCGGCCAGATCATCAAGGAACGGTCGATCGCGCATATCGGTGGGAATGATGTGGTCCACCGTCGCATAGGTGCGCTCGGGGTGCATCACCTTCAACCCCCGTTCACGCAACATCTGAAATGCCTGTGGGCTCGTGACCTCGTGGATCAGGTGCAGCCCGACAAACAACTGCGTCTGTCCCGACGACAACTCTCTCACCGAGTGCGCGTCCCAAACCTTCTCAAACAGATTCTTGCTCATCTCTCCTGTCTCTTCTCGAAAATTCGTGTCCTGATCTGCCAAGCGAAGGCGAGCGCAGGATCCGATCCATAGAATCGCTTGCGATTCCCGATTGGTGGCGCCGGAAAACCGGCATCTTCAGACCCCACCGGTTGCGCCCGCCA
>DPVW01000095.1 GCA_003529325.1 Candidatus Latescibacterota bacterium
ACGGGATGCGCACGAAGGGGGTTGGCACACTCCACCCGGGACCGAAATCCCGGAACAATCCCACCATGAGCTCTTCTACCAGTTCGAAGACATCCTCCTGGGTTGCGTAGGCCATCTCGAGGTCCAGCTGGTAAAATTCCCCGGGCGCACGGTCGGCGCGGGCATCCTCGTCGCGGAAGCATGGCGCGATCTGGAAATAACGCTCGAAGCCTGAGGCAAGGCGAAAAAATGCCCCGGATGTATGCGGCTCGGCACGAGGAAGTCACGAGCACTTTCAGGCGAACTGCTCGTCAGGATCGGTGTCGAGACCTCGAGGAAGCCCTGGTTTTCGAGTCGTTGCCGCATGGCGGTGACGACGGCAGCACGTTGCTGAATTCGACGATGGAGTGCGTCGCTTCGCAGATCGACGAAGCGCCAGTAGAGTCGCGTCGACTCACCGACAACATGCCCGTCGTCGATGGGAAATGGCAACGACTCGGCGACGGACAACACCGTCAGTTCATCCAGCGGGATTTCCACTTCCCCTGTCGGCATCGTCCGGTTTTCCTGCTCGGTGGCGCACGAATCCGGCGAGTCTCACCCTCTTGCCAGCATCCTGTCGGCGCAGTTCGCCACAGGTGTGGGTACGATAGGGGTGCATGATCAAATCTCCTTCAATCCGGACCTGCCGTCGCGGCCAGTCTGTCTGGCCGAAGTGCAACAATGTCAAGCAGTGGAGTGTGTCGGTTGCGTATGTTTGAGCTGTGGCCAATCTGAATCCTCTCCGCAAGTACATGCGCAATCTGTCCCTGGCGACGACGGGCATGACCGTCGCCGTCATGGCCCTCGCTTCGGTGGATGCCCTGTCCTTTCTCGGACCGCTGCAAGGGCCGGCGCTGATGACGATGTCGTTCTGCTGGGTCGCCTATGGCGCCGTGCGCTCAATGTCCGGCGTCAAGCC
This sequence comes from Candidatus Latescibacterota bacterium, assembly GCA_003529325.1. Lineage (GTDB taxonomy): Bacteria > Latescibacterota > UBA2968 > UBA8231 > UBA8231 > UBA8231. The sequence goes on from DPVW01000095.1 coordinate 941, forward strand.
CAAGGTGCAATCGTCACCGTCGAAGGTCCCGGTGAGGAGCTGGTGCAGAAGGCATCTCATACCACCTTCGCCGACCAGGATGGGTATGTCGCCGGTGACAAGGCGGAGGCCTGTTTTCTTGCGGGGGAACAGGACTTCGCAGCCTATCAGTATGGCAAATCTGGCCGTCGTGCACAGTCGCCGGGGCCGACTGGCCAGTGCCCAGCAAGTCTGTGAACAGGCAGTGGACTTGTTCCGCATGAGTGGCGATAGCCGGGGCCAGGCGGATGTGATGCTGACCCTGGGTAACATCCAGACTCACCAGGGAGAGTTGGACAAGGCGCGCAAGACCTATGAGGCGGCGATGAAATGCCACCAGATGGTGGGCAGCGACATGGGGCGTGCCAATGCGCGTGGCAATCTGGGCAACCTCTGTCTGCAGACCGGCGACCTGGAGCAGGCCCTGAGCCATCACCGCGTGGCGCTGGCGATCCATGAACAGACGGGCAACCCCGTGGGACGTGCCAACGCGCTGAGCAACATTGGCAACGTACGTTTACGCGAGCAGAAGTTCGACGAGGCGCAGCGTTCATACAAAGCAGCCCTCGAGATATTCCGCCAGGGCGAGCATGCCAAGGCGCTGGACATGTACGAACGTGGACTCAGCATCCACACCCAGATCGGCAATCCCCACGGGCGCGCGACGGCACTGACGAATCTGGGCAGCCTGTTGTCGCGCATGAAACGACGGGATGAAGCCCTGGAAGCGCTCGATGAGGCGCGCAAGTTATATCTGGAGTTGGGCGTGCGTTCCCACGGGGCAAAAGCCGTCGAGGAGTTGATCGAACGCCTCGGGGGATCACGAGCCCAAAAGGTGAAAGATGCCAAGGAGGCGGTCGCCCAGGCGGACGCCGAGGACGCGGACACAGGCAGTGCCGACGCAGGCAGCGCGTCTTGAGTCTGGCCGGCACGCTGACGGCAGAACAGATAAGGCTGTTCCGCCACAACGGATACCTGAAGCTGGCAGGACAGTCACCCGATGATCTGCTCAACCGCCTGCGCAAGGCGATCCTCACCGACGTCGATGCCGCCCGCGAGCCCGTCGTGCGCAACCCGGAGGGCCGGGTGGTCCGTCTGTCACGCCTGCTCGATCGAGATCCGATCTTTCGTGCAGCTGCAACAGACGAACGCGTCCTCGAGCCACTTCAATCTCTACTGGGCGCCAACATCGAACTCGTGCACAACCGTCACAATCACGCGACACTCAACCTCTCCTCCACCCGCTCCGACAGCTTCCATCGCGACAGCACACAGTGGAGTCGCGGTCTGGTGACCGTCATCTTCTACCTCGAAGCGGCGGACCTCGACAATGGTTGTACTCAAATCGTGCCGGGGACCCACCTGTTGCCCGGTGTCGATGTGCTGCACAGAGTCGAAGAAGAGGGATGGGTCGCTGCCGCGGGGGTGACCGGACAAGCGGTGCCCGTGTCGATGCCCGCCGGCGGTCTGCTAGCCATCGACAGTCTCATCTTTCATCGAATCGGCCCCAACCACACCGATGGCACGCGTATGAGCATGACTCTAGGCTATCGCAGTGTCGATGATCTGACAGGAGCCCAGGCACATGCCAAGAGTGAGCTGGTCTGTGGCGAGCGCGTATATCGCGGGAACGATGGTGGGCCCTGATGGTCGGTGGTGGAGGAGGATTGCAGATATGAGACGAATATTCGTGTTACTCACCGGGGATACCAGCGAACTCAAACGACTGATCGAGGCCGTTGTCGACAGTGGCGAAGCCTTCGATGGGGAGGTCGAATTCGTTCGCCGATGAGACAGGATTGAGCATGACAAACTTCGAAGCCATCATCGGTCTGATCCTGGGTGCTGTCACGCTGCTCATCGTAGTCGGTGTCGGACTGCGCTGGATGCTGCAGACCTGGAATAGAGAAGATGACGGTGACAACCTCCGCCCCTGAGGAGCCAACCTCCGGCCTGGACGCCCCCAGGAGCATCGCCCGTCCGGATACGTTGGGACATGCTGTTACAGGATCCCGTAGCAAGTCGGTCGAGCGCAGGCGGACGTGTGTGTTATGGGACCACCTCCCATCGCGGAGGCCTGCTGACCTGGCGTCCTTCCAGTGCCTCGACCCACAGCCGGCACCACTCGTCGTAGTCTGTCAGTACCGAGTCGGGGTCGCAGTGGCTGCGCACGGCGAAGTCCGGGTAGTGGGGCCGCCCCGACGGGATCCCTGTCCGCTGGTAGCGAAGGATCCATGCTCCACCGCACCGTATCGGTATTGTTGAGTGTCGAGCGATGGGGAACCGCCTTGTGCATCAGCAGCACGTCACCCTCGTCCATCGGCAGGGTCAGGACTTCTTCGCGTGACGTCTCCTCGTCTACGCGCATCGTCACCAGGCCGCCCTCGTGCCAGTGCTGCTGGAGTCCCTCACGGTGCACCCGCGGGATGATCTGCAGGCAGCCGTTCTCCGGTCGGGCCGCCGACAGCGGCAGCCACACGGTGAGGACGAAATGCGGGTCCGCCTCCTCAACAAAAGCACCGGCGTCCTGGTGCCAGGGGGCAATGTGCGGATCGCCTGCCGTCGGGGTCAGGCCCTCGGGCAGCTTGGCCCGGGTGTGCTGGACGGGGCAGCAGGTGATCTCTGGTCTGACCAGTCCCTCGACGATGTCCAGCAGATGGTCGTTGCGTAGAAACTTGAAGGAGGCCCTGCCGCGGAAGTGCATGATGTCGAGATTCGAGTAGATCTCGTCGCACTCCCGGCAGATCGAGACGAGCCGGCGGTCGAAGGGCTCGTCTGCATAGAGCTCGACCAGCTTGCCCTCGGTCGATGTGCTGCATGTACTCGGTGATGACCGGGTCGAGATCGGCAAGCGCGCCGCGCAGCAGCAGATAGCCCTCCGCTTCGAATTGGGCAATCTGTGCAGAATTCAGCTTCATACCGTCGGAGACTCCCTCGAGGTTGTGGAATGAATCAGTAGGCGATGGCCAGAACACGAGTCTGTTCGAAGGTGCCCAGGTCCGTATCGACGGCAACGCGCACCAGGTAGGTGCCTGGTGGCACCGTCGTGCCATCTACGGTTCCATCCCAGGTGTCGGTGTACCGTCCCGCACCAAGTACGTCGTCTGCCAACCTGTGTACAACTCGACCTGACAGATCATGGATCGCTACTTCGACATTGGCGCTCTGCACGCCGTGGAGGGAGTACGACAGTCGCAGACCGTCGTTGAACCCGTCCCCGTTGGGGGTAAGGACGCTGGAGGCCATGGCGAGCTCAGATAATACTTCGAGCCTGTTCAACGGGGCGATCACAATCAGGTCATTGGTCGACACCGCGTCGCTGGCGTTACCCCCATCGATAGACTGCGGCAGGTTCTCACCGCCGATTTGGAACACCTCACCCTCGAAGATCGTGCTGAAATTGAACACACGTGTAACGAAGGTCAGCCGCAGCGGGACGTTCGCGCCCTGCTGCACCGGGTTCGAAGGGAAGTAGATCTCGAGAGACTCGTCCCGCACAAACATGCTGTCGAGCGGGACCTCGACCAGGGGATCGCCCATCTCGAAGCGCTGGAATTCCGCCGGCTCGGGTGTGCTCAGGCGAAGGCCGTTGAATCCAACCTGTGAGGCCGAGGAAAACTCGGCGCGCACGTCGTAGGTGAGGGTTACCGGCTCCCCCAGGGGCACCTCGACGACGCCATCCTGCGGACTCGGCTCGTCCAGCAGAGCCACTTCCGCGACGACGGGATTGGCCAGCAGGGGCGAGAACTCCACCGTTATCGACCGCAGTCGTCCGTAGGAGAACATCTCTTCACTGGTCATGAAGGCTCGGACCTGAAAGAACTGGCGCCCGTCGGGTGCGCCAATGGCCTCGCCCGATTCGAGTTGTGACGCCGACCAGAAGCTCCAGTTGGCCAGGTCATCCTGCACCGAGCCCTGTTGGCCGGGGGCGTTAGTACTGCCGCCTGCGGGCGCCGGGGCGCGGTTGAATTCTGTGACGTCCACGATCCACTCGGTGCCCAGTTCGGTGACGACGTGGTGGATCAACGGCGTGTCGTCCCGGCCACTGCGCGTCCGCACGGCCAGGGACACATCAGCATCCGGCGTCAGAACGTGCTCCGTGCCAAAACCGGTCGTTTCGACACGCTCGAACTCATAGTGTAGACGGCCGAAATTGACCGGCTCGCCCATGTCGAACAGTCGCGAGACGTAACCGATCCCAGGGACAAACCCTTCGCCGTAGAACTCCATCTCGGCGATAAAGCCCCGCGTCGGGAAGCGGACCCGCACGTAACGCATGAACTGCGCCTCGAAGCGCACGTCGGCGACCCGGTCGACCTGATTGGGGTTGTTCTCGATCACATCCACGAAGTTTGTCGACGTGGGTGTGGACAGAAACTCCGCGGCGTTCAGCGACGCCGACAGAACGTACTGTCGTGGAAACAGATCCTTGATCAGCTGCCCCGAGAACTCCCGGGTCGTCGTCCTTCCTGAGGGTGGTGAGAACCAGCTCACCCGGCTGATCGGCAGTGGGAACCCGAGGTCGATGGTGTAGTGTGCGATCGGATCCGGGTCAGAGGCCAGCAGCGTATCGCCATCGACGATCTGTCCGGCTCCGCGCGAGCCGTAGATGAAGGGCGAACCGTCCGTCGTCACCTCCGCCGGTGCCGTACCCGTGAGCCCGGCGGAGGCGCGCCGGAAGCCCCAGACCTCGCCGAAGGTATTGGTGAGGTTGCCGTTCTCGGTCACCGGTCCCGAGGCGATGTTGACGGCGGGATCCAACTCGAAGGGCTGTATCGTGCCCGCTGCCACCGCCGTCGTGTCGACTCCGATCGTCTCTTCGATCGAGTCGATCCAGTCCACGCCACCTTCACCGATGACCAGCGTCTGGACCTGGGCAGAACCCCCCTGGGGTGCGAGAGAAGCGGCGGCGATCATAACGCCGGCTAGTGAGCGATACCGAGTCTTCATGGACGCCCTCAGTAGACCAGATTGAGGAGTCTGTGAGCGGCCTGTTCGCCGACATCGGCGTTCAGCGAGATGCGGACGATGTAGAAGCCAGGCGGCAGCAGTGTTCCGCTTTCATCTTGTCCATCCCAACGGAATTCGCTGGTTCGAGTCCGCAGCACTCGAACCTGGCGTCCCGACAGATCGTGAATCGACACTTCGGGTGGTGTACCCTCCACTTTGGCCAGCACGAAGTCGATCCGTGCCTCATCGTTGACACCGTCGCCATTGGGTGTGAATATGGCGGAGACGTCCACCAGACGAATCAACTCGCCACCGCTGGCAACCGAAGGAACGAATACGGTAGCCGAATGCTGATCCTCCGGACGTACTCCCTGCTGCAGGTTTTCGCCGGCGACGCTGACCCACGCGTCAAACAATGTTGCGTTGGCCCGGATTCGCGTCTGGAATTCCATCTCTACCGAGTCGCGCTGCACTCGTATCGGTAGATCAATCCGTAGCAGGTCACCGATCATTGTCACCGCCATCGGTTCGACCGATTCGCCGGCGATTTTCACGCTGATCTCATCCACCGCCGTGGGGACCTGGATATCGACCCGGTCAAACCCCTGGTCGCCTGGACGAAAGTTCGGCAGGAGCGTGTAGTTGAAGACCTGCAGTGAATCGAATCCGACCTGCCGTGGAAAGATCCGGCTGGTCACGCCGCCACTGATGAGGGCGTCATCGAAGTGCAAAGCGATGCTGCGCAACACAGGAGCGACGTCGGGATTGTCGTTGCCCAGCTTGACTTCCAGTTGCACAAACCGGCGCGGCGAAGGTGACAGAAAGACACCGTCCGACTCCAGGTACACCTGGCTCCAGCCGGACCAGTCAGAACCCGGACGCTGGATCTCGACAATGTCCTGCTTCTGCGACTTGGGCAGCTTGTTCCACTGCGCCTCCGAAACTTCGATGCCATTCTTATTGAGGAACTTCTGTTCGATGAAGAAGGTGTCTCCCGTCTGCGAACGGATCTCGATGTATGTACCCTCGGGCAGGTCGGCATCCCACGTGAGTCGGCGGATGCTGCTGGAGCCTCCGAGATCGATGAAGTCCGATACCATATCGACTTCAGCGACGAAACCATCGCCGTACAGGGCCTGCTCGAAGATCAGGTAGAAGGTCTTGAAGGCCTGAAGAATAGAGGTGCGGTGAAAGAAGATGTGCCGTGTCTTGCGTGGCTCAAACTGCAGGTCGTACAGGGAACGAACGGGAGTCCTTGTGGCATCGATCAGACTCAGGAACTCGTAGTCAAATCCGCTTTGGACTCGTGAGGCCGTCAGCCCCCCGGACCGGGTGCCGTCGGAGGTGGAGATCTCTATGCCATTGATCTGGGCGGCACCGCCGTAGACGATAGGCGCCCCCGTCTCGATCACCATTCGGTCGAGCCAGAATGCTGCCCCAAGATCCCACTCGTACCAGTGGCCGTTCTCGTCCCAACTGAGGGAGCCGGACATCGTCCAGGATGTATTGTGATCGCCGTCGCTGAAAGCGCCACTGTTGCCGATACTGGTGCCGGCGCGGACCGAGCCACCACGTACCACGGTGCCCAGAGCGATGTTGTCACCGATCCCTATGACCTCGACTTCGGCCAGGGCCGCACCTGGCTGAACATGTTCGGGAACGAACCGGACATACTGGACGGCAGCGTAATCGAGGGTGTCTGCCGCCAGCAAGTGCTCCCCTGTTGCCGGTCCCGGATCGAGCGTCGACAGCGTGTATTCGACGACGCGCGCTCGATTGGGCTCGGTCGTGCGTCCTATTCGCGTGAACTGGAATATGTCCTTCGCCGCGACGGAACGCTCTCCGTCATTTATGTAAACGCTGAAGTTCCGAAATGGCTCAGCATCTACTGTATCGGGGAAGGTCAGACGGATCTTCGTGGCGTAGACCATGCGGCCTAGGTCGACCTCAGTCCACCAATCGCGGAGCACGTCATCCGCAGAGGGCTGCCACCACGTGGTGGGATCCTGGTCGATGAGATTGTCAGCCGTCGCTTCTGAGGAAAACACGCGGACACCGCCGGGCACGAGATTGCGCGTGCTCTTCACCGCGTGGAGAAACTCGCGGGCATTGGCCACCGCGTTGATCTCGCGATCGGTGCGACTCAGTGTGATGCTGCCGTCGTCACCCTGTACCAGGACGCCCGGAGGAAAGCTCCAGGTCCCCCAGTCCGCCCGGGTCTGAAACTGGAACACGTCCGCCGACGATGGGCCACTCGCCAGAGCCAGCGCGATGGCGGACAGCGTCCAGATCGACCATACCCGCTGTGGCGGGTGAAGTGGCCGCTGGATGTCATGTTCTTTCATGGTGAGTTCATCGACTGCACATGCACCGAGTCCGCACTGAGGCCAAGCGGCGCCAAAGGTGGCGCATCAGCCTGGCCAGAGTATAACCAGTTGGATCACGAGCATCCTTC
>DPVW01000259.1:0-6918 GCA_003529325.1 Candidatus Latescibacterota bacterium
TCATCGACGGCGACCTGCTTACCTCCAGCGACACTCGCTTTAAGGAATTCGGTCTTCTGCAAGGCGGCCGCAGATTCTTTTTCGATCTCGGCACACGCTTTCCCGTCAACCGTATCGTCTTCTTTCCACGCCCCGATGGCGCCGACAGCAGAGGACGCCCCTTCGCCGACGACTTCATCCGCGGCTATAAGATCCAGGTGAATGACGGCGACAGCTTTTCCCCGCAGAACCTGCCGATCTACGAGTTGCTTTCCCAGGTGGACTTTACCAACGAAGGCGTCGCCGAAACACGCATTCCTCTGCAGTTCGTTCGTTACCTCCAACTGAACGTGACATCTGACAATCCCTTTGAGATCGCCGAATTTCAGGTATTCGGAGCCGGTTTTGCCCCGGGAGGACGATATCGATCACAGATTGTCGACCTCGGGGAAGCAGCGAATTTTCAGCAACTGCTGTGGGACTTCGAAACACTGCTCCAGGAGGATGGCACCATCCGTACGGATCCGGAAGGGGACGCGCGAGTCTCCTTCCGTATGCGCACCGGCAAGGACGAGACCCCGCGGGTTTACTACGAGATCATCAATGTCTTCACGGGAGACACCCAGGAGGTCTCGGAAAATGCATACAATAAACTGCAAGCCAACGTCCGTGGTCCCGTCGAGGATGACAGGAGCAGCTGGAGCGAGTGGTCGGCGCCATTTACCGAACCCGGCGAACCGATCGACCTGCCCAGTCCGCGTCAATACTTCCAATTGGAAGCAACCCTCGAAAGCCGATCCATTCTCAGCGGCTTACGGGTCAACTCACTGGTCGTCGAGCACTCCATTCCCCCTCTGGCCCAACAGCTGATCGGCGAGATCTCGGTACTTCAAGACCCTCGCCCCCTGGGCGACAAACCGCGGGTGCCCGCCGGCGAATCCTCCACCTTTGCCTACGATGTCAGGGCGGATGTCACCGCCGCCGACGTGGGCTTCGACGCGATCCAGCTGTTCACTCCGGGAGCACCGGTTTTCAGAGACTTTCTGATTGGCGATCCGCTCGTGCCCGTCACGCCTGACAGCCTCATCCAGGAAGAGGGCAGCCTGACCTTGTTCTTCCCCTCTCGGAGGCTGACCGAACAATCCCCGAATGGCCTGCGTATCGTCTTCGAGACGCAGGTCTTTGTACAGGCCACGCTGTTCAGCGCTCAGGTCTTTGACACACAGAGCGACGAGGCACCGCAGAGAGTGCTTGCGGGAGACGCCAATCCCACGGTCTCCACCAACGATCTTCGGGTATTGACTACGGCTGCGTCGGCGCGAAATCTGCTGCCCTTCTTCCAGGTTACCCCCGGTGTCTTGACCCCGAATGGTGACGGCATCAACGATCTGGCAGGTCTGTCCTATACTCTCGTGCAGCTGAGACAGCCCGTTCACGTAGATGTGGAGATTCTCGATCTGAGTGGACGACGGGTGCGTACCCTATTCTCCGGTTTGCAGGGCAGTGGCTCCGCCACCAGACAGTGGGACGGACGAGACGACGCTGGGAAGCCTGTTCCCGTGGGCATCTACATTGCCAGTGTGGATGTCGATGCCGAACGGCAAAATTACGTTCGACTCGGGACGGTAGGGGTTGTCTACTAATGGTGCATCATCGCTGTCGGATACGTAGCAGGAGTGTTGTCATGAAGCGGTTCATCCGCTCACAGCGACTCCTTTGGCTGTTCATCCTGTCCTTGCTGATCGTGCCCGACTTCGCGCTCTACGCGCAGACCTCAGGTGCGGCTACGCAGGTCTATCGTGTGAACAGGCGGTCCCAGTGGCAACAATGGACCTTTCCTGCGGGAACCCTCGATTTCGGTCTGAGCGGCTCCCTTACCCCGGCGCGTTACAAAGGTCTCCACAACGCCGCGCTCAATGTCGGGGCCTTCACCCATGGACTTGCCGGTGGCAGGCAGGTCTCAGGCGGGGTGTGGAAGGCGGGCTCGAATGAGGCGGCCGCCCATAGAATCATCGACGGCGACTCGACGACGTTCTGGCAGCCCGATGCAGACGCACCCCTCGAAGACTGGTGGATCGAAATCGATCTGGGAAGAGCGACGATGGTGACGGAGGTCCGCCTGATCTTTCCGGACGAAGAAGGGGCACGACCGTTCCGCGAATTTCGTGTCTTCGGTTCAGAGGGGCGCCGTGTAACACGAAATGATGTGTTCTCCTTCCATCTGATCGGCGGCACCACCAGACCGATCGAGGAGACGCTCGTCAGCTACAAGCTCGACCCACTCGTGAGAGAGGCGCGTCGCGTCAGGCAGAGCAGAGAAGGGGTGGATGACGCGGGGGCAGCCACTGACGCCAACTACGATCTGGTGCAATTCATACGCATTCTCGTAGATGCGAAGACAGCTGACGCTGCCCTTGCCGAAGTCGAGGTCTACACGCCGGGCGAAAACATCGCCCTGGGCACGCTGGAGCGGGGTGGCACGATCCAGGAGCGAGCCGGCCGGGGTTTTGCGTTCAAGATGGCCGACGGCGACGCCAATTCAGACTGGGGAGCGACACGGGGGCGGGGCCAGGATCCGATTGCCTGGGACTGGGATCTGGGCACACTTTTCTGGATCGACCGAATCGTCTTTCGCACCTCGGACTTTCTTCTGCGCACCCTCGTCTATGGTTCCAACCTACCTCATATCCGGACCCACAGTCTGAGTGTGTCCGATGGCAGGAGGACACTGACCGGTGCCGTCGACTACGAAGAACTCTTCGTTGGTGACGCCGCCTCACTGCTCTCCACATCGAGCGAATTTCCAGGGCAGGTCACATATCTGTTCGCCCCCAGACCGGTCCGATTCATCGCCGCCGAGTGGATCAGTAGTGGCGACGGTGACGTCATCTTCTCGGGTCAGAGTGGTTTTCTGATCGAGACGCTCGTCTACGCCACAGGCCATGTGGCCCAGGTCGAAGTGACCTCCGACTTCATCGATCTGGGGCGCATTGACGGTGACAATCGAGTCAAGGTGATCGATGCCATCTCCTGGGTCGCTGATCTGCCTGAGGGGGCCTACATCCAGGCACGAACCCGGTCGGGCAACAGCCTGCAGGAGATTTACACCTACTTCCGCAAGGATGGCACCGAGGTCACCAAGGAACAGTATGATCAGATGCCCAATGCCCTCAGGGGTCCGACGGAGTCGGTCATTGGTGCTGGCACCGATTGGAGCGAATGGAGCAATTTCTACCAACGTTCGGGAGAACGATTTCGCTCCCCCAGTCCCCGTCTCTATCTCCAGATACAGCTGATCCTCGGGTCGGACCGTCCCGAAACAGCGCCGACCGTGCACTCTATGTCAATCGGATTCACCGACGCTTTCCTGTCGGGTGTCCAGGGAGAAATCCAGCCACGCATGGCGGAGCCGGGCGTGGAGCAGCTCTTCTCCTACCGCATTGTACCGCTGCCGGAGAGTCGCGACACGGGGTTTGACCGCATCCTGCTGCGAACCCCCTCACCCGTCGTGCCCGGAGATCTCGTGCTCCGGATCGATGGCGACGAGACGGTACCGGCATCGGTGTCGATCAGCCAGGATTCGCTATTCGTGGAACTGCCACGCACGTTACGTCGCCAAGAGGTGGAATTGACGTTTTCTTCCATCCTCAAGGACAATGCAACACTGTTCAAGGCTTTCGTCGGCAGTGAACGGCAGCCGGAAATCTGGCAACCTGTCGATCCGCTGAGCCGCTCGGCGACGACGGTTTATCTGCCCAGTGTCGCTGGCAGCAGCCGATTGATCGCTGGTCTGACGGTGCGGTCCATCATCAGCCCCAACGGTGATGGCGTCGGCGACGAGGCGGAAATTCGCTTCCAGGTACTCAAGACCGATGCTCCCGCCAAGGTCCAGATCTATGCGCTCGATGGCAGGTTGGTTCGCGATCTGGAAGGCCATCTCCAACCGGACCAGTCATATCTTTTCAGCTGGACTGGATTTGACCAGGGCGATAACCTGGTCCCTCCGGGTGTCTATCTGTGCAAGGTGAGCGTCGAGGCTCAAACAGGTACACAAAGCAGGCAACACCTCATCAGCGTAGCGTACTGACACAATCCTCCTCGACCTCGACGAGGACATTGGTCGTCAACGGTCCGGCGACAACCTGTACCGTGCCCGAGGGCCACGTAACCTCGATCCGATCGACACGATCGGCATCTCCCAGGCCAAAGTAGAGAGGGTAGACGCTCTGCGAGAGATAACCGGACTTGCCATCGTGGACCTTCGTATAGGTGTGGTCCGCAACCTGAACCGCAACCCTGGCTCCTAAGCCACTGCGGTTCGAGCAGGTGCCGACCAACTCGACCTTGAGAAAGCGCAGTGGCTGCCTCTTGGCCGCCAAGTCACTGACCAATACCATGGGCTCTGAATTAAAATCGTTGGTGATGATGTCCAGATCGCCGTCGTCGTCCAGGTCGAAGACGGCTGCCGAGCGCGAGCCCAGAGCGCCCCAGACAACGAGTTGCCCCTGTCGCCGACCAGGCGTCAGATCCACGGCCTGTGTCTGACACAGCAGATGTTCCCGATCCGCGTCCTGACAATCGAGTTCGAACCAGGGCTGGGCGGTGCGTCCGTCACGCCGCGGTTCGACACCCAAGGCAAACTCAGCATCGACAAATCCCTGGCCCCCGTCGTTGAGCAGGACGGAATTGATGCCATAACGGAAGGGGTAGTTCATGCTCGCCGTGACGAACAGATCCTCGTACCCATCGGCGTTCAGATCGGCGGCACTGACGCCCCAGGGCCAGTAGGTCTCGACTCCGAGAGCGTCAGACATTTCGCGATACTGGCCGTCACCTGCACCACGGAAGAAGGCATTGCCGAAGATGCTGGCGCCACGAGTACGCAAAAATCCCTGGGGGTGACGCATGTTGGCTTTCAACTTTTCGCCCGTTGTTTCGATATCCTCGACCATATCGGAGTGCATGTCGGTAACGAACAGATCCTGGTGGCCATCGTTGTCGAAATCGAAGACCTCGATACCCATCGACCCCCAAGGCGTCTTGGGGAACAGCTCACGACTCTTCCTGGTGAAGTACTGGCCTTCGACATTCTCGTAGTACTCGTCGTTGCCCTGCATATTCAACACGTAGAGATCTGGCCAGCCGTCTTCGTTGGCATCCAGAGGACTCGCATCTCCCGACCAGCCCGTGTCCAGCAGACGTCTCTGTCTGGATACATCGACGAAATGGGTGCCACCAGTGTTCTCGAACAGCAAGCTCTGCTCCGTGCGCTCCGGCATGAGGTGACCGGAGAAAGCGTCCGCCAGGCCGCGATAGTACTCGTATTCGGTCCCTTCACGACCAGGAACCGGGGACACGGGCAGTCGATCTTCGGTGGTATAGACGCCCACGTTGGCCAGAAACAGATCCAGCTCGCCATCGCGGTTGTAGTCGAAAAAGATTGCACCCGAGCAGTGGCCTTTGTGGTCGAGACCGGCGCTGACGGATATGTCTTCGAAGGTGCCGTTGCCATCGTTGGCCAACAGATGATTGCCACTGCGGATGTTGGTGACATACAGATCCGCATCCCCGTCGTTGTCGATGTCAGCAAAAGAGGCGCTGATGCTGATCTCGCGATCGAGGGCAAGAACGGGGGACGTGATTTCGGCAAACTGGATCGATCCCAGGTTCTTCCACAGCTGGTTCCCGCCAACCTGGTTCGGGAAGTAGATATCTCCGAGTCCATCGCCGTTGACGTCGGCCACTGCAATCCCGTTGCCGTGGTCGTAGTGAACGGGGATATGGCTCTTGCCGGAGTCATCGACGACGCGGTTGCGAAACGTTATACCGCTGCGTCTGAGCTGGTCGGAAAAACCAAACCTCCAGAACATCTTGTAATCCCGGGCCGCCTCGAGTTGATGTTGTCCGCGGCTTGCCAACCATGGAGGATCGATAACTTCCACTGGCACAGGCCGTCGTTGGGGCTCTGCCGATTCAACCTGCATCGCCGCAGCAAATACGACGACGACTGCCAGCAGATTCGTGGCACGTATCGTGATTTCCACTACTTGCCTCCAGCTAGTGACCCGTGATCGAGGAGACTACAACTATGCAAGCTCTTACCGCCTTCGACGACGAACACCACGAGCAGTTCATGGATCAGGGCTACCTGCGGCTCGGGAAGGTATTGGGGCCCCCAGACCTGCTCGCATTGCAGCAACGCATCGACGACATCATGCTGGGCAAGATCAAGTATGAGAACATGCGCCTGCAACTCGTGGAAGAGGATGGTCAACAGCGGCGGACCATGGGTCACGAGGTGGAGACACTTGCCTACAGGCGTATAGACGACCTGGAACAGGACCCTCTTTTTCTAACGTACATACAACACCCCCTGTTCCAACAGATCGCCCATCGCTACATCGGCGAACAGGTTTCGGTCTTCCGCTCGATGTTCATGAACAAACCACCTGGACTCGCACGTCCTCTGCCCTGGCACCAGGACGTGGGTGCCGGATGGGGTATCGACAGCAACCCCACGACCACGGTGTGGAGCGCTCTCGACGACGCCACGGTGACCAGTGGCTGCATGCAGGTTGCGCCTGGAAGCCAGCAACACGGCATCATCAACGAGCGACATTTCCTGCCCCCTGAAGCCGAAGCCCAATACCTCCCTGAGGGCAGTGTGATCGAATTGGAGGCCGAGGCGGGAGAGGCAATCCTGTTGCACAATTTTCTGCTGCACCGTTCAGGGACCAACACCTCGGCAGCTGCCCGACGCGCCTTCAGTGTCACCTACATGGACGCCGAAACCCGCACCCTGGACACATCTCAGACCTTTTCCGTCGTCTTCGGTGAAAATGCACTCGACCCGGAGAGCGTCGACGGCAAACCGGCGGAGCTGGTGCAGAAGTTCTATGGCTGAGTGCGGCGCCCGATCCAACAGGAAGGTTTGCCGGA
>DPVW01000259.1:7196-7475 GCA_003529325.1 Candidatus Latescibacterota bacterium
GTTCTATGGCTGAGTGCGGCGCCCTTCCTTGTTGCCCTGCATGCGGCGGAAGATCTGCATCTCCTGCCCGGCCCGGGTGCTGTCCCCCAACTGGAGATAGGTCATAGCCAGTCCGTAGTGCGCCGGGGCGTAGGTCGAATCGGCTCGCAGAGCGGACCGCAGGTGGTTGAGGGCGGCCTCAGGCGCTCCGGACCTCAGCTCCACCCCCGCCAGTCCATGATGGGCATCCGCATATCCGGGCTGCAGCTCGAGTGCCTTCTCAAAGGCACTGCGCGCCTG
>DPVW01000401.1:0-2459 GCA_003529325.1 Candidatus Latescibacterota bacterium
CATGCCGAGTTTGGCGCTGCCGCCCGGAGATTGGCAAAGTGGCGCAGCGACGATGATCGCTTCGGGCGGCCACCCGTGACGGCAGTCATCGATGTGGCTCAGGTCTACGACGACTTTGGCGGCGGCCTCTTCGACCCTACTGCGATTCGCAACTTTCTCCGCCACGCCCAGCAGAACTGGACTCTCGCCCCGAGCTTCGTCGTCCTGTTCGGTGATGGCACGTACGACTACCGCAACCATTCAGGCACCAGCCCCGGCAACTGGATTCCGCCATACGAGAATCAGGAGAGTACCTACGACGAGTGGTACACCTACGTCAGCGGTGACGATGAAGTGCCAGACATGGCCATTGGCCGGCTGTCGGTGCAGACGAGAGCAGAGGCGGAACTCGTCGTCGAGAAATTGATCGACTACGACCGCAATCCCGAATTTGGCAGTTGGCAGGGACGGGTTCTGCTGGTGGCGGACGACACCTTCAACGCCGATGAGCCACAGAAAATCGAAACGATTTTCACCCATGACAGTGAGGGGTTGGCCAGCAGCTACCTGCCACCAGAGCTGGATACGGAAAAGCTCTATCTGATCGAGTATCCTTTCGAAGGAAGGTTCAAGCCTCAGGCGCGCGACGCATTTGTTCGCTTCTTCAACGAGGGGGCCGTGCTGCTGACCTGGATCGGTCATGGCAACTCGGGCGTGTTCGCACATGAGCATGTATTCGTGTTGTCCACGGATCTGGAAGCGCTCGACAATGGCCGCCGGCTGCCGTTTGTGTATGCCGCCGCCAGTCAAATGGGCGTATTCGATGATCCCAATGAGGACTCCGTCCCCGAGGCCCTGATGAAGTGGTCTCGGGGAGGGGCGATCGGCATGGTGGCGGCAACTCGCATCGGTTTCCACTACAGCAATATGGAACTGGCACGGAACTTCCACGCACGGATGTTCACCAGCGGCAGGCGCAACGTACCTGTGGGGCTCGCTCTGCTGGAGGCGAAGCTCGACACCGATATCAACCGCATGAACGAGCGACGCTACTCCCTGTTCGGTGATCCCCTTACCCGGCTCTCGGTGCCGACGCTGGGTATCAATTTGCAGGCGCCGGATACCTTGCAGGCCTTGGGCGTTGAGACCTTGCACGGCCAGGTCCTGGCCGAAGACGGCACATTGCGGCAGGGGTTTAACGGTCACGCCAGGGTGCAGGTCTTCGACTCGATCGTGACCCGGCGGGACAGGTGGCGAGGCAAGCCGTTGGTGTATGATCGACCTCCGGCGACCCTGTTCCGCGGCGTTTTTCCCGTCGTCGCAGGGCGCTTCTCCGGTGACTTTCCGGTGCCCAAAGACATTAGCTACCGCGGTACGCGCGGGCGGATCAGTGTCTATGCATGGGACGACGCAGAATCCGCCTTCGGTTCGGTGCAAGGCCTCGTCATGGCGGGGACGGCGGCGGGTGTCGCAGCCGACTTCGCCGGCCCTGAGATTACCATCGGCTTTGTTGGACAGGCGTTCCACCCTGGGGACTTTATCCCACCTCGGGTGCGCTTACAGGCACAGATTGAGGACCCAAATGGCATCAATGTTACCGGCGAGGTGGGACATCAAATTTTCCTTTTCGTTGACGGCAAACGAACGGACGTGACCACGTTGTTTGAGACGGGGCTTGACTATCGCCTGGGCCGCGTGGAGATGGAACTGCCACCGCTCGAGCCTGGCAGCCATGAGATCGGCCTCGAAGCTTGGGATACGCACAACAACTGGTCTGAGCATGAGGTCACGGCAGTCGTCTCCCTCGTCCCCGAAGTCGCAGATGCACTGTTGTTCCCGAATCCGTGTCCCGGTGAGGGCTATTTTACCTTTACTCTTTCGGTCCCCGCGCAGGTTCACATTCGCATATTTTCCGTCGAGGGTACGCCTGTGGACGAGCTGCGCGCAGAAGGTCTGTTGGGCTACAATCAGGTTGAGTGGAAAGCGGGAGAAGGGCTGGCCAACGGCAGTTATCTATTCCACATTTCCGCTCGTGGGATTGCGGGAGAGGCGACGGCGCAAGGTGTCGCGCTCATCCTTCGATGACCACGGAAACCCGCGCCTTGTGAAGGGCCTGACGAAGTACCAACCTTGGCGCGTCAAGAACGGGATGAACCATGGAAACACCTCAGAGCAGAGCGGTGTATGCGGCACGCATGCTAGAGCGGCTCTGTACGGAGATCGGACCCCATCCGTCCGGATCTGCCGAGTTCGAACAAGTGGTCAGCATTATCCACGAGGACCTTTCGACATCGATCGCTGATGTGCAACTCGACCGGTACCTCGACTACTGGGCAACGGTTCCCAGCCCGGAGATCGTACACCAGGGCCGGCGGCTCGCCGTCGGTGTCGCGGAAAACTGTTCGGGTACATCGGCTGCCGGTTTTGATGGTCGGATTCGAAAGACGGATGGGGGCCTCACACTCTACGCCATCGAGAAT
>DPVW01000401.1:2744-9914 GCA_003529325.1 Candidatus Latescibacterota bacterium
GCTCCTCACACCCTACGCCATCGAGAATGTCGAGACGGGAACACTAGACGCCCACATTCTGGTGAGCGCGGACGTCGGGGTGGAGCCCGCCTACCTAGTCGGCGACGGCGTGCTGGGGCCGCCTACCTTCATCGTTGGTATCCGCGATGTCCCGTTCCTGGACCTGCTGGCCGAAAGCAACGCCGTCGTCCAGGCCCGGCTTCGTGTCGTCTATGCACCGGAGCGTCCAATACACAACGTCGTTGCCAGGGTGCCGGGACAGCGTGCTGACGAAGTCGTCGTGGTGGCCCACACTGACTCCGTGATCCGGACGGAAGGGGCCAACGACAACATGGCATCAGCCATTATCGCCATGATGCTCGCCCATGTGTTCGCAGAAACAACGCCGGAAAAGAGCGTGACATTTCTGCTCACCGGCAGCGAGGAGTACGGCCTGCTCGGGGCCAAGCACTATGTGCGGCGGCGGCTCGAGGAAGGTACTCACCTCGACATCCGTTGTGTCATCAACTTTGACTCGCTGACGTACGGCCCGAATCTCTGGACTTCGACCCACGACCCGGACTTGATGGCTCTGGTCCGAGACGTACACGCGGATCTCGAGCTGCCGACGGAACCGATCTACGACGATTCGCCCTGCTGGATGAACGACACGGCCCCGTTCAAAGAGATCAACTCCCAGGTTACGGGGATCAACTTCAACAGCCGCGGATATGACACCCTCGCCGCAAACCACACGCCTGCCGATGATGCAGCCAATGTGCCACTGGATTGTGTGGAGAGTGCATTTCTGACGATAAAAGAGATCCTCGCCCGAGTCGTGGGCACTGACTGTCCCTGAACATATGCTCCGTCCATTCGGTGCCATCAACGTTTCGCGGAGGCATCTCGTGTCAACGGTTTTTATCGGTTTCTGCATCGTGTGCGCAACGGTTCTGGATCATCATGCGAGAAGCGCTCCGGCGTGGGGATCGAGCGCTGTTCGACCTGGCAGCAGAACGAATGAAGCGGCATATGGAGGTCGCCTGGGATGATGTCCACGGCGGCTTCTTCCGTTCCATGGAAGTCAACGGCACGGTCTCATTCGACAAGGTGCTATGGCTCCAGGAAGAGGTCCTCATTGGCATGATGATGCTGCTCGAGCACACCGACCTCGATTGGCCCGAGCTGTGGTTCGGTCGGACTTTTCGCTACGTCCAACAGAAGTTTTCCCTAGAGCCACACGGATATTCGCTGTGGAGCATGGGTGGAGACCGCAAGGTTACCTATCGGCCCCATACCGCACGCAAGGGCAACTATCATCATCCCCGCCACTTAATGCTGAATCTTCTCGCCATCGACCGGATGACCGAGAGGGGTGGCAGGATGAGCAATGCCTGGCAGTGACACCGGGCTGTTGACGCTCGTCGCACTAGGCCTCTGTGCCTGCACCACGCTTCGCGGTCTCGCAGAACCGGACGTGGAGGTCGCTGCCGCAGCTTCGCGTCCGCTGCCACGCGACTTCGACACCGGGCAGTACGGTGGCGTGGTACTCGAGGATCCACAGGCCAAGCAGAACATCCAGGGCTTCGTCTATCTGTCTCTCGCCTGGGGTAGCCGCCTCCGACCTGCGTACCCCCGCGCCATCGCCGCTCTCGCCGAGGCCTTGAATAAGGACACCCACATTCGCGCCAAAGTGACGGCCCACACGTCGTTGGGTTCAGCTGAACTCCATCGGCGCCCCTTCCTCTATATCAGTGCCGCGGAAGCTTTCGATTTGTCGAGCCAAGAACTCGAAAACCTCGGGCGATACATCAAGAGTGGTGGCTTTGTGCTGGTCGACAACGGCCGCCCCGATCTTGGCTTCGGGCCGGCGGAGGCGTCGTTGCGGAACATGCTGTCCGCCGCTCTGCCGGGGTTGGGGAAACCGGTGAAGATCCCTGACAGGCACGCGATCTACCACAGTTTTTTTGAGCTCCAAGGCCCGCCATTCGGAGGGGATTACGAGCCTGGCGCATTCGCCGCGCGGCAGCGACCGCCGCCGGTGGAGTCTCTCGAGGGCATCTTCGTCAACGGGCGCCTTGCAGTCGTCTATTCTGACATGGGCTACGGCGGATTCTGGCAACAGCCCTTCGAGAACGAGCCGCAGCTGAAGATGGGGATCAACCTTGTCGTATTCGCTCTCACCCAGCAGGGATCGCTTGCCAGAAACCTGGAGCCGTAGATGACAGGCAGGATCATTCACACACGCAAACATCGCAGGGGATGCGCATGAAACGGCGAGAGTTCATCGGCAAATCACTGGCCGCTTCCATGGCCTTCAGTTCGCTGGCGGCAGTCGCCGGCAGCTCGAACAGTCAGCACCTGGTGGCAACGCCGCAGGATCGAGCCCGGTATCTGGCCAGAATGCTCGACACGCTCTGTACCCAGTTCGGTCCTCGCTTCGCCGGAAGCCAGGACTACGACCGCGCCGCGGAGCTGATCCGAGAGCAGTTGGACCTGGCGGTACCAGAGACGGAACTGGACTGGTTCAGTTTTGAAGGATGGCGACTGCTGGAAGAGCCCATCTTCTACTGTGGCGGCCACGCTCTCGAGTGTTACGCCGCCTTTGGCAGCCAGGCCCCGCCTGAGGGTGGTGCTCGTGGGCTCTTGGTTCGACTGGAGGGGGACACCCCGTTCGCAATCGTGGACGCATCATCGCGACAGGTCCTGGCGCACGTGAAGATCAGTACCTACGGACGCGCCGTGACGGGGGTCATCGATCTGGCTGGAGCCGGTCCGCAGATCCCGACGATCTGCATTGGCAGGCAGGATGTCGTTTACCTGGAGGCGGCCGTCGTCGACAACGCGCCGGCGCATCTGCACTTCAAGGCGGAGTCTGTGCCCAACACCCGCACCAGCAACATCATCGGTACGCTGCCTGGACAGACCGACGAAGAGATCGTCGTCTTCGCCCATGCCGATACCCAGTACAACACGCAAGGCGCCAACGACAACACCGCCTCCCTTATCATCGTCCTCATGCTCGCCCACGCTCTATCAGGGACGAGGCCGAAACGCACCGTGACATTCATGGGCACCGGTGCCGAGGAGTACAACCTTTTCGGGGCACGGCACTTCGTCGAGAGGCGAGCGGCGGCAGGCACGCTCGACCGGATCAAGTTCTGCGTGAACTTCGACTCCCTGACCTACGGCCTTAACCTGTACGTGCACTCGAACGACGAGCAGTTGGTGGGGATCATGGCGTCGATCCAGGATGATCTGCAGTTGCACAACACATTCGACCCCGCCTATCCCATCGCTTTCGAGTATCCGGGTGCGGTGCGCAGTGAAGCCCAGTTCTTCAGCGACGCGGGAGTGCGTACCATTGATCTCAACAGCCGTGGTTATGACGAACAGCAACTGCCTCTCTGGCACCGACCGGAGGACACGCCTGCGACTGTCCCACTCGACTGTGCGGAGAACGGTTTCCTGGTCTTCAACGAATATCTGCGAAGACTCCAGGCATTGTAGACCCTAGGGGGCGCTGCAGCCGTCGCCGCCATCAGCGCAGCAGCAACATTTTCCGGCTTGCCAGGTGCTGACCAGCGCAAGTGAACTTCATCACCATGGACCGCAGCGGTAAAGTCAGGCGGTATGGCTGGCGCCAACCGCAAGGTCCTGCCTGAGGCTGCGTTCGAGGCTGGCGAGAGCGTCGTGTCACTATAGCTGGTCGTACCGCCAGGGAGTTCGGCAATTCTCTCTCAGGACCCCTTCCAATGACGGTCGACCTTGAGGGATTCCCCGTTGTCGCTGTTATCCTGCCAGCGTAGATCGATGCGACGGGAGTCGACGACCTCGGCGGTGAGTCCCGTAGGTGCCTGCGGCACGGCCCCGTCGGCGGAGAAGATCGTGACCGTTACATGGAGGCTGAAAGAAAATCCTGCGATGGCTGGGTTGCCCTGGGGATTGAGGATGGTGTAGATCGAGTCGGTGGCGTATGCACTGTGCCAGTCCCATGCGGTCGTGAGCTGGTCGTTGTCCCCCGGTAAATGGCCAATTTCTGAATCCGATTGGATGTCTCATAAATGCCCGGTTGGGCAAACAGCATGGTGTCGCCCGTTGTGTGTTTGATCTGGGGATCGCTGCCGGAGTTGATCCAGCCGAAGGAGATCTGCGCGTTCTCTCCCAGTTCGCCCATTTTCAGGACTTCCACACGAAACTGGTACGTGCCGTTCTTGAAATCGACGGGCTGTTCCCAGTCTTTCGGTGCGTCGCGATTTGTGGGGATGCGCGTGGCGAAGTCCCAGGTGGAGTACAGACGACTCCAGCCACTGTGCCGGTAACTGCGGTCCACCAGGACGAAGGACTCGCTACGGGCGGGCAGCGCCGACAGCGGCAGGCCCATGGCGACCAGCGCAAGGACCGCAGAGACGGGCGCATCAGATAACGAAGATCATGTTATCCGTCATGCCGGTGAAGCCGTCAACGATGGTCCAGATTCCGGCGGAGACAAACTGGCCAAGCACCATGCCCAGAAAGAAGGGTCGCAGGGTTCGGAACAGTCTCGGACCACCGTAGTGCAGCACGATGGTCTTGATGAGCCACGCCAGAAAAATGCTGAACCATGTCCAGTCCATCACCCGGCTGCCAGCAACGGCCAGTCCCAGCGGGTGCAGGGGCCACCACAGGTATTTGTGCCGCAGGAGGGTCAAGATTCCCATCAGCGAAGCGCCGAGCCCCATGTTCCCCCACAGCCCCCAGGTGACGTCGATGGGCCGACTCACCACGGTCGAGATCAGATTGAAGGGCAACAGATTCGCACCGAGGCAGAACCACCCGTGGATGTTCACACCGCCCACATCGTAGGCGAGCTTCAACATCAGCCCAAAGGACACGACCAGGGACACGATCAGGGAGGCGACAATGCAGCCGAAGACGAGTCGTTTTCGCCCCCGGAAGCGGGGGTCGTCGAGAAGCTTCAGCCCGTTGGCAATCGACGCCATCAGGAACGTCCGAATATCGGATGACCAGCCATAGGTGTAACCGAGAGCGGTCACGCCTTGCGCCCCGAGAGCGGGTGTGCCGACGGCGTATAACATGAAGTTGGACGCGATCAGGGGGGCGCGGCACGCCGCCAAGCCACCTTCGACCACGAGGCGAGAGATGGCGATGAAGATGACGAAGGCGATGAACAGAAACAGCGCCCCCGCCCACAGTTGCAGACCAATGCTGTTGAGCCAGGCGAGCATGATGACCACCGAAGCCAGCAGTCCCAGTACTGCAGCGCGATAGGAGAGGATCTCGTCGGAATCATCGACGTCCGGTGCCCGGGTGAAGGCTTTTCTGACAACGTCACGCAAGTGTTCCCGCGCGACCCAAGCGCCATAGAGCACGAGGGTTACCATGGCGCCGATCGCAGTCGAGGAGAAGATTCCCGAACTACCACCATAGTCATTGACACGGAACCGGAGGTATAGGCCAACCGTGTTGAAGACACCGTCCAGGCACTTGGCCAGCACGTCAAGAAACCAGAGCCCAAAGGCGACATCCTGATTGATCAGGTAGGCGAAACCGAGTACCGGGAAACTGATCATGAAGCGCAGCTGGATCGTATCCCGCAGCATGGGGATTACGGTGCCCGGGTAGAGGAGATTGATCTCGGGGATGAAGTCGTAGTAGGTGTGGTAGCCGATGGAGGAGGTGATGAGGGAGGCGAAAACAAAGCCGAGCCACATGACCGGGTTCTTGAAGAACCCCGACAGCAGACCGTCCTTGCTTTCATCACCGATCATGTCCAGGGGAGCCTGGATGATGGGATAGATCAGGCGCTCGTTGTGCGTCCACTGCTTTCTCAGGATGACCATCAGGGCGATCATCGTGAAGTAGAAGGCGCCGAAAAACAAGCTCCAGTAAGCGAAGGGTTTCAGCCATACCGCCCAGGGAATCGGCATGTCCTCGGGTAAGCCCTCGAAGAAATACTTGGCCGCCTCAGGATCGTCGACGATCATCCACCCCGATACATGAGGGCCCACCAGGTTGGCCCAATTGTTCTCCGGCGTCGAGAAGTAGTGCAGTGTTGCCATGAGCGGGATCTGGTAGTGGGTGAGTCCCATGCCCGTCACTGCGCACGAGGTCATCATCATTATATATATAAGGATCAATTCTCCTGCGTTGAAGGCCACCTTCGGGCCCATCAACTTCAGAATCACATTGATGACGGCTACCAGGAAGAAGAAGACGAAGAGGGCGCCACCGGTACTGAAATCATCGGACATGCGAGAGCTGCGCAGATAGATCTCCCCGTACTGGGTACCTGCCGCCACCAGGGCGGAGCAGATCAGACCCATGAAGAAGGCCCGCCACGTCACTCCCGGGGATGGTTCCACTAGCGCTTCTTGCTTCGGTTCGTGCATGGTTCCTTCCTGCTCTTCTCTGTCTGCAGAAGTGACGCTGTTCAGATTTTGCGGTAAATGTATGGTATCTGTTGCGGCCCCAAAAAATCGGCACCTCGTTCGGCACCCCGGCAATGGCATTAAAAAACTTGTTTACTTCATCCGGGTGCCGTACCATGAGCCAATATCAGGCGACTTGTGAGATGTATGGCTTCAATAAATTTTGTTGTTCAGTACTTGTGATTACGACCAGATGTCTGGCTTCGCAAATGATTTGACCGAATCTCCGAAGGCCCAGGGCGTTGGAGATTGATTTTTACCATCCCAAACCGTCACCTAACGTGACTGGAGAGCGTACGCATGAAACTGGGAGAACGGATGTATCTCGCAGTGTCCTTGCTTTTTTTGTCCGCTGGCATGGTTCTGGCACAGGGGGCAATAGGCGGCGAGGAGAACGAGGTCTCTGAGAGCAGGATGCCCACGGTGCTGACAGTCACCGTGGAAGACATGGACATCAGCAGTTTCCCTGTCGATATCCCTTTTACGATGAGTGGATCTCCGGCCACGGTCTATCTGGCTGTGTACACGAATCTGTCGGATGCGGATCTTCCGGGACTGACCGTGGAAGGCGAGTCCAACTGGCACAGTTACCAGGAGATCAACTACGCAGTTTACGTCTCACCAGGGTCGCGCTTCGATGCCGGATCCAACTCGATCAGTTGGGACGGAAACGATATGGACGGCAATGCCGTTGATCCGTCTGCCAGCTACAGATTCTTCATCGTCGGACTCGACGATCAGGCGCCTGTCAACATGGTGG
>DPVW01000165.1 GCA_003529325.1 Candidatus Latescibacterota bacterium
ATCCTGTCGATCCGCTGGCTGGAGACTTTCCTGCGTGACTTCGCCGGTCCCGTCGTCGTCATCTCCCACGATCATCGTTTTCTCGACAATGTCTGCACGGACATTCTCGACGTCGATTACGAGACGGTGACGGAGTACACCGGCAACTACTCCGACTTTCTCGCTGCCAAATTGCGCGAGCGGAAGCGTCGCGAGAAAGAGATCTCCAAGCGCGAGATGGAGATCGCCCACCATCAGAAATTTGTCGATCGCTTCCGGGCCAAAGCAACCAAGGCCCGCCAGGCACAGAGCAAGTCGCGCATGATCGAAAAAAAAACCGACGAGCTCGTCTCCCTGCCACCGTCGTCGCGACGATATCCACACTTCAGATTTCAGCAGCAGCGCGACAGTGGCCGCGACGTGCTCCGCGTCAAGGGTATCAAGAAAGCCTTCGATGACAACGAGGTGTTGCACGGCGTTGACCTGCTCGTGCAGCGGGGTGACCGCATGGCGATCATGGGTCCCAATGGCATCGGCAAATCGACGCTGCTGAAGATCATCATGAATGATCTGGCTGCCGACGAGGGCGAGATCGAGTGGGGCTACGAGACCCATCCCGGCTATTTCGCCCAGGATCACAGAGAGAAGTTCGGTCGGCCACAGCGGACGGCGGAGACTTGGATCTGGGAGGGTTGCCCGGAACAGAGCATCGGTTTCGTCCGAGGCCATATGGCGATGATGTTATTCACCGGCGACGACGTCGAAAAGCGCCTCGAATCCCTCTCCGGTGGCGAGGCGACGCGCCTCGTGTTCAGCAAACTCGCCATCGCCAGGCCCAACGTCCTCGTCCTTGACGAACCGACCAACCACCTCGATCTCGAATCGATCGAAGCCCTCGTGGAGGGTTTAAAATCCTTCGCCGGCACCCTCATCATCGTCTCCCACGACCGCTGGTTTGTCGGCCAGCTGGCGACCCGCATCGTCGAGATCAAACCGGGGGAGGTGCGTGATTTTCAGGGTACCTATGATGCCTACGTCCACCACTGCGGCGACGATCACCTGGACGCCGATCGGGTGGTGCTGAAAGCGAAGACCGAAAAGAAGCAGAAGAAAGCGGCAGCCAACGGTGCACGGAAACAACCCAATGGCGGCAAACCGAAGCGATCCAAGGCCAGCCTCCACCAGGCTGAGCAGGAGCAGTCCAAGCTGCTGGCTCGAATCGAGGCGGCAGAGACGCGGATGCAGGCAATCGACGACGCCTTCTGCGCCCCCGGATTCTACGAGGACACGGCTGCCGGGCAGGTCAGACAACTGCAGATGGAACGCTCGGAACTGGAGCTCGAGGTGCAGAGCCTGACAAGCGAGTGGGAACGTGCCGAGTCCGCAGGCGTTCCGGGATAGTCCAGTGCCGCGGACCTTCGACGACGCGGGGTATTTCATCTGTCGTGGCTTGGTGACAGCTGAGCAGACGGAGGCAATCCGTCAGGGACTGATGCGCAAGGCGAGCGAGGTTGCCGCCAGTGGCGACTACGGCCGCGACAAGATTCTCGAAGACGGGGCGAAAGCCAGTCCCGATTCGGTCCCCCTCCACGAGCGCTTCCGCAAGCTGAACCAGCTCGACCTGTTGCCCGAATTGTGGAATCACTGGTACGCCGGCGCACCGGTGCTCGAGGTGGTGCGCCACTTCCTCGGTGATGACATCCTCAGGAAGTACGCCTCCGCGTTTCTCAAACCTGCGCGTATCGGTGGCGCCACCCCCTGGCACCAGGACATCGGCCTCTGGCGCGATCGCAACGACGACGCCATGAATGGATGGCTCGCAATCGACGCGTCGACACAGGCCAATGGCTGCCTGCAGGTCGTTCCCGGTTCACACCTGGGCCCCATTCTCGAGCACGTCGAATACGAAGACTCCATTCACGCCGAATTGCCGCGGGACCGTTGCAACGACCTGTCGGTGGAATATGTCGAACTGCAGCCGGGGGATGCCGTATTCTGGCACAGCCGACTGTGGCACTACTCGGCGCCGAACAGATCGGAGACAGGCCGCATCGGCGTCGGCGCCGTGTGGGTGAATCCTGCCCAGATCAGCCAGCTGACCACTGCAAAACGTCTGCGCTGGGCGATGCGCACCGGCAGAATCCTGCCACACCCGGCACCGGAGCTGATCGTTACGACGGACTGAAGGAGCGTGTCCGAATATTCACGCAGTCTCCGCGTCGAACTCGGGTTCGAGTCCAACCCGCAAACGGCGACGTGCCTCGTGCAGCCGCCACTTGGCGGCATAATGACTGATGCCAAGAGCCTTGCCGATCTGCTGACAGGTATACCCCTCGAAGTGGAACAGGTTAACGACCCGATGATAGGCCGGCGGCAGGGCCTCCACCGCCGCCAGCATGATGAGGACCATATCATCGGTGACACGATTGCCGGGTTGGCGATAGGTGGACAGTACTTCTCCCGGTCGACGAATCGTGTCAGCACACGTAACCAGATGGGTTATCCGGGAGTCTGCGCCTTCTTGAGTCCGTGATGGCGCATGCGGGAGCGCAGCTTCTCAGGGTGGATCTCCAGCAGACAGGCGACGCGCCGGCCTCGCCATAGACCACCCAATTGCAGGCCACCAAGGCGCGCAGAATGTGCGCTCGCTCCAGGGACAGGAAGGCACCCGG
>DPVW01000040.1 GCA_003529325.1 Candidatus Latescibacterota bacterium
CTCTCACACGATGACATCCGAACGGGTACGCCAGTTGAACTGGATGAACACGGCACCGTGGCGCAGCGTGGTCACTTCGGATCGTTGGAAGCTGACTCTGTGCGCCGTCGATCAGGGCGAGCTGTTTGACTTGAATACCGACCCGGCTGAGACGACGAACCTGTTCGACAGACCTGAGCACCGCGACCGGGTGCGCTGGATGGCGGCGAGGCTAAGGCTGTGGCAAGAGGAAGTGGGCGATACGGCGCCATTACCGGGAGTATAGGATCAGATGCCCAGACTCAAAGGAATCATCCGCGATAGTCTCTCCGGGGTCAGCGTTCCCGCCAAGGTGCACGTGGTCGATAGTGGCGGTCGTTTTGTTCATCCCGCCAACAGTATTCTGAAAGTCGGCCCGGGGGATCCGTTCTTTTATTGCGACGGGGAGTTCGAGGTGCATCTCGGGCGCGGGGCGGTGGATATTGTCGTCGAGCGAGGCACTGAGTATACGCCGTTGCGGCATACGCTATATGCGCCGGCGACGGGCGCTGTCGAGGTGGAGTTGGAGCTGAAGCGCTGGATTGATTTGCCCGAGCAGCGCTGGTATCCGGGTAATACGCATATCCATTATAATGAGCTGGAGGGGCGACCGGAGGAGCGCTTGCGATTGGAGCCGGAGGTCAACGACTTGAGCGTGACGGCGATCAGCATTCTGCAACGGGGGCAGATTCCCTACGCCTCGAACAAGTTTCCCATCGGCTTTATGACCGATTTTTCGACTGATCATCGCCAGGTCGACTGCGGCGAGGAGACACGGCACAATGCGCATCACGGCGGTTATGGCCACGTGATGTTGCTCAATCTTCGCAATCTCGTCGAGCCCGTCAGCCGCGGTGATCTGGTCAGCGCTTTCGACCCCGACTACCCACCATTGTGCCACGCCTGCGACGACGCGCGCACGCAAGGCGGAATCGTCATCTGGTGCCACAATGGCAATGGCATGGAGGCGCCCGTGGCGGCGGGTCTGGGCAAACTCGACGCCTTCAATCTCTTCGATCCCTGTTGGAAGGATCTCGAATACGATATCTGGTACAAACTGCTCAATTGTGGCATTGGCCTGCCGGCTTCGACGGGGTCGGACTGGTATGTCTGCTCGAACAATCGCGTCTATGTGCAGACCGAAGATCAGTTCACCTATCAGAACTGGTTGGAGGGGCTGCAGGCGGGGCGCACCTTTATTACCAATGGCCCGGCGTTGTGGTTGGATATCGACGGGCAGGGCCCGGGGGCACGGATTGAAACGCGCGGCAAAGTCTCCGCTAAGGTTGAGTGGCGGTCGCACTATCCTTTGGACCGGGTCGAAGTAGTGCGCGATGGCGAGGTCCTCCACCAGCGGCTCCTGCAGCAGATGGTGGAGCAGCGCGAAGGCACGTGGACCGTCGATGTCGACCTGGCTGGCGACGGCTGGGTCGCGGTGCGGGTCCTTGGTGCAGCGCGGGACAGTTTCCAGCAGGCCGTCTACGCACATTCCAGCCCGGTATATGTCGGGACAGGAGTGCCGGCGGTGGCGGCGGGCGAGTCGGCAGCCTTTTTTGCGCGTGGGATCGAGGCGTCGAGTGGCTTGATCAAGCGCTCTGGCCGCTTTACCACCGATGCCCAGCGCCAGGAGGTGCTGCACTTATTCGAGCAGGGGCGCAAGGTTTACCTCGACCTGGAGAAGGAATATGGCGTCTGAGCTACCGCTATTGGAAGTGAGCGGATCGCCGAGCGAGCGGGGGCGGGCCCACGGGGAGAGTCTTGGCGGTCTTATTCGCGAGCTTGTTCCCGCGTTTTTCGATGATCTGGAACAGACGAGCAAGCATCACGATGCCCCGGTCGTGACCAAAGAACGGGCCCTTGCGATCGCGACATCCTGAGCGGTACTTATCGAATCTGGCGGGTGACAAACGGATCCTTCACGGTCGTGGAGACCGTGGCCTTTCCCTAAAGCTCTGCGCCTTGCTACTGGGGCGGTGTTAGAGGCGTGGATGAGTCGATCTTCCCGCAGCGTCTTGAAGTCGACTTCGTGCGGGTGTACCAGAAACCTAGCGGATCAGCTGGCGGATCGCCGCCTCCGACTCTCTCGACCAGCCACTGAAGACGGCGTCGATGCGGCCCTCGGCATCGATGACGTACGACAGGGGAACGAAGATCTGATCCCCGGCGAACAGTTGTTCCAGCGTGCTCGCCTGCGTCGTGAAGCTGGGATAGGTGATACCGGCACGGTCGAGAAACCGCGGCACCCGGGCGCGCGCCTTGCCCGTGTCGAGGCTGATACCGAGCAGGTCGACACCGGCAGCCTGCAGTTCCGGATAGAGCTTCTCGAGTTCCGGCATCTCCTGACGGCAGGGAACACACCAGGTAGCCCACAGATTGATCAGATATCGACGGCCCGGCTGGCGCCAGCTGGCAAAGTCGTGCGTCTCTCCTGTCCGCTGGTCGACGAGGACCACCGCCGGGAATTCGTCACCACGCCGCTGACGAAGCGAATTGAACACGACATCCCCGGGTTTGGCCGGATCCGGCAGTGAGAAGGGATCCTCCTCCACGGAGGACAGGTCGAACTGACCCTCGACGATGTGCAGCGACGAACCCGCCCGGGCGACGCCGGCGCCAGAGCTCTCCCCGTCGAAGCGCTGCACGGTGCCGGAGGGCCAGTGTACCTCGATCCAGGGGACGGTGACGTCCTGGCCGATGCCGAACAGAAGCCGCGGATCGCTCTGCGAGACAAACCCACTGCCTCCTGCCTTGATCTTGGCCTGCACTCCCGCACTCGTTCCCATGCGGACGACGGCGCCGAAGGCGTCGGTACCGCTGTCGGTGCCACGCAGCGAGATGCGAACGAAGCCGTTGTCGTCGCCGACGTTGTTGCGGAACAGGTGATGGACCTGGCCCTGGAGCGCGGTGAGGAAGACGTCGAGGTCACCGTCGTTGTCGAAGTCACCGTAAGCGGCGCCCCGACCATCGGTGACGGAGTCGAGACCAGAGAGGCCCGAGATATCGACGAAACGCTGGCCTTCCTGATTGACGTAGAGCTTATCTCGCTCAAAGCCGCTGAAAGAGAATCCCTGCTCGAATAGCTTGCCCATGTGGTCGGACTGGTACTGCTGATTTCCCGTCTCTTCGACTTCCACCGACGACGCCAGCACGTGGCGCCAGAAGAGACTTCACGTGTCTTTGAGAGACTTGCCGGAGACGAAGCCATTGGGCGAGTGAATGTCCTGCCAGCCATCGTTGTCGAAGTCGACGAAACCACCACCCCAGGCCCAGCCGGCAGACAGGGGCCCCACAGTGGCACTCACCTCCTCATAGGTGCCGTCTCCGAGGTTGTGGAACAGGCTGTTGCCGGCGGCGAGTTTTCCGAGCAATCGCTTTGCGTCCACCTCACTTGATTCCTCCGGGAACAGTCGCTTGAGGATTCGTTTGCCGGCGGTGGACGACATGTTGGTGACGTGGAGGTCGACATGTCCGTCGTTGTTATAGTCCCCCAGGGACACCCCCATGCCATTGCCGGGATCGAGCAGTCCGAGGGCACCGGCGGAATCGACGAAATGGTCTCCTTGATTCAGATACAGAGCATTTTCGCCAAAATCGTTGGCCACATACAGGTCCTGGCGCTCGTCACCATCAAAATCACCGAAGTGGGCGGCATAGGACCAGCGGCTATCGGCAACACCCCACTGTCGTGCCTGTTCCTGAAAGATACCGTCTCCCTGGTTGACGAAGAGGAGATTGGCCGTACCGTTCGTCGCCCGTGACCAGGAATCGGGCATGACGACACCATACCTGTTGTATGATGCCACATAGATGTCGGGACGACCGTCACCATTCACATCGGCACTGACGGCGCTGTATCCCTGGGCGAACTGATCCACGCCCGCCGTCAGGGAGACATCTATAAATTCGACTCTGCCGTCGGGTACCAGACGGTTCTCGAACAACATCTGCGCCCCCACTGAAGCGAGGAACAGATCGCTGTCCCCATCGTTGTCGACATCAACGAATAGAGGCGCCGTGGCGTTGGGTGTAATCTTCACTCCCGCCTCTCTGGCCACATCGGTGAAGGTGCCGTCGCCCTGATTGAGATACAGGAAGTTGGCGCCATTGCCGGTGGCAAAGGCATCGAGCCGACCGTCGCCGTCGACATCTCCCAGGGCCACACCATGGGCGATGAAACTCGGGTTGCCAGGGGTGCCGAAGGGTGGGGCTGCCTGGTAGACGCCAGCCGGCAGCGACACCTCGCTGAAAAGGTCGACCCGAGCGACGCGGACGGTCATCTCACTCAGTTCGAAGTGGTCGATATGCCAGCGTTCGTCGATGCGGACGGCACGAAGATGGGCTTTCGCCTCCACCCAGGTGCGCTGTTCGGCAGCATTGCGACCGACGATGGAGATGGCGACGAGAGCCTCCGCCCGCGGGTTGTTCATCGCTTCAAAGTCGGCCGACTTCACCTTGAGTCGGACGTCTTCGATACTCGACATGGCGGTGAGCAAGTCCTGCCAGCTGTCGAGAAAAGCCCGGTGGTCCACGGAACTGGAAGAGATCTGCACGTCGAGAATGTCGATCCATCTGGACTGCGATTCGGTGGCGCCGCCGACGGTGGGCCAGAGCGAGGCGGACAGATCGGCGTTGAAGTGAGCGCCCATGGCGGCCAGGTCCCGGTCGCGGACCGAGAGCGACAACTCGTGGAGTTGGTTGGCGAGGGCCTCCGTCAGGTCCTCGTCCCATTCGACCTCTGCCTGATCTATGGCGGTGGGATGTGCCTGGTCGGGGAAGCCGGCGTGGAGCAGTACAGTCGTGAGGATCAGGAGATGTCGCGTCAGCATCAGTTAAGAAACTACGGGCAGGCACAGAGGCCGGCCAGACGGGTCGCTGTCCGGCTGGAAGTGGTGGCGTCGGGCCTACCTGATCAGGCTCGCAGGGTCACCGACGATGCCCAGCTAGATGCGCTGCAGTTTCTGAAAGAAGCGGATGTTATAGTAGTCGTAACCGTAGTCTGCTTTCAGGAACCACCGGAAGTCACCCACATCCGTGCGGCCCAGGCTGATCTGGCCGGTCAGGTGCAGTTTGTCGAGGAAGCCGGCCTCGTCTGAGGGGTCTTTGGTCCTCGATGCTGGGATGAACGTGTAGTCCCTTCCCGTCAGAGTGTAGGCAACTTGC
>DPVW01000081.1:0-563 GCA_003529325.1 Candidatus Latescibacterota bacterium
AGATCCCAGTCGATCGTCTGCAGATTCTGGCCGTGTACAGCGCGCCAGTAGGATCTACAAATGAGCCCCATGGATCAGAGAATGGCTGGTTCCCCTGACCAGGAGCAGGTGGCGGCCGACGAGAACCCCACCGAAAAGCGTTCAGTGCATGCCCTGGCGGTGGCCTCAGCGGCCTCCCATGACCTTGTCGGCGACATCTCGGCTGCCCGAATGGCCATCAGCCTGGCATCGTCAGTTGAAGTCGATGCCGACAAGAGTGCAGCGCTGCTCTCCGACGCAGGAGACCTGCTGGAAGTCGCCCAGGAGCGAGCTCGAACCACCTTCAACCTGTTAGCCGCCTCGGTCGGTGAACCGTTAGACGGACACGACGTGTGCCGCGTCGGAGAGCTGCTTACCGACGCTGGAGTAGAAGCTGGCCTTCCGGATGGAAGCGACGCTTGGACGTCGATGAACCCCCTGGCGCTCGTCTCGGCGTTCAAGTCCGTCAGGACGGTGCTTCGCCTGCCTGAGGGCTGCCCGGCGTCCTTGTCACCCCAGCAGGACATGTGGCGCATCACCATTGA
>DPVW01000081.1:868-1705 GCA_003529325.1 Candidatus Latescibacterota bacterium
GACATGTGGCGCATCACCATTGAGGTGCCGGCCGACGCAAAAGGTGGACGCCTGCTGGACTCGGTGTGCAAGCTGGCCAGCGCCGCGGGCGGCCAGTGGGGTGTCCAAGGGCCGGTGTTCGTAGCCGAGGTTCCGCGGTGTGACCCACCGGAGACGCCGTGATGGTGCAGACCCTTCAAACCAGGGGGTGTCAACCACACGTTCGAAGGCAGGGTTTACGACCATGACAGTTTCCGTGGTGATCTGCGATGATGATCCTCAGATCCGCGACATGTGGGCCGACTGGCTGGAACTGCTCCGAGACATCGACGTGGTAGGCCGGGCCGCTTCCGGCGAGGAGGCGATCAGCTTTATCCTCGAGAAGCAACCCACGTTTGCCATGGTCGACCGTTCCATGCCTCCCGGCGACGGCATAACGGCGATCCGCGCTGTGCGGGCCGGCGGCTACAGGGGGCCGATTGTTGTCGTGTCCGGTGAGGACGGAGAAGGCGCTGATGAAAGTGACCTCACGGACGTCCACTACGTGTCCAAAGCATCAGGCCCCAGTGCACTGGCGACTTTCCTAGATGGGATGGGCTGGTGAACTCCGGAAAGGACACCTTGTCGGGGACTTTCGTGAGGACCGAGGACCTGACCGAAGAACAGGAAGCTGCGGTCGAGTCAGCAAACGAATCAGCACCCGATCCCTATGTAGGCCCGGCCAATAGTGAGCTGCGTGCCGGAGACCACAACGCTCGTTACCTGTACGAAACTGCCCTGGGGGCATTACCGACTGGGGTGATCCACCTGTGCGCCGACGGGGCGTTCCTGGGCGCCACGTCGGCGATGGAACGCATG
>DPVW01000081.1:1746-3057 GCA_003529325.1 Candidatus Latescibacterota bacterium
TTCCTAGATGGGATGGGCTGGTGACCAATAGTGAGCTGCGTGCCGGAGACCACAACGCCCGCTACCTGTACGAAACTGCCCTGGGGGCATTACCGACTGGGGTGATCCACCTATCCGTCGACGGGGCGTTCCTGGGTGCCACGTCGGCGATGGAACGCATGCTGGGCCATCCTCCCGGCTGGGAACCACCCGAGGGCGGTCTTTTGGAGTTGGTACACCCAGACGACCAGGAGGTCGGCATTACAGCGTTGGCGCGCCTGGCTGGGGACCCTGCTCTCGAACCGTGGGATTCAACGACGGACTCGGTGGACCTGCGGGTGCGAAACGCCGACGGCGACTACCGGTGGCTCGAAGCGCGCGGAACGGACCTGCGACAGGACTCGCAGGTAGCTGGTTATCTCGTGTCGTTCACGGATGTGACGTCTCGTGTGGAGGCCACTCAGTACCGCAGCCAGTTTTTTCGCACTGCCGCCCACGAGTTGCGAGCTCCGGTCGCCACGATGCTGGGGCGGCTCGACATCCTTGAGGCGACATTAGAGAAGGTCAAGGTAGACCTTCCGACGACGGTTCCAGCGACCGTTGAGCACCTTCGCTCATCGGCTCTGCGTATGCAGCGCCTGGTCGGCGACCTTATGGACTCGGCCCGGATGGATTCTGGCGAGTTCAACCTGGTGCGTCGTGAGAACGTCGACCTAGCTGCCTTGATCACCAAAGAAATAGCTGACCTGGCGGTCGAAGCAGGCGAGCGCAATGTCACGATCACTAAGCGTGTTACTCCTGGCCCGAAGGTGACTGTCGACTCGGTCCGGATCGGTCAGGTCATAGCGAACTTGCTGTCCAACGCATGTCGTTACGGCAGGAACGGTGGGGCGGTGATGGTGACAGCTGATCCGACGAGAGACGGCTGGTGTATCCGCTTTGTAGACACAGGTATCGGCATGGACGCTGAAACTGTGGCCCGGCTGGGTGAGCCACTGTTTCGTGCGGAAAGAGCTAAGGAGCACGCGGTCGGTACCGGTCTCGGGTTCGCTGTGACGAAAGGGATTGTCGAAGCGCACGGTGGAACGCTCACGGTCGAATCTGAGTTGGATCGCGGCACGACGGTGACGGTCCTGCTGCCGTACGAGACTGCATGAGGTTCCGGGCCCATCTCGTATAACCAGGGAGCACGCCGAGATGTTGTGGTTCTCTGAGGACTCGATCATGGGGCCGGTCGCTAACGAGGCCAACAGCCTTGAAGCGCTCTCCGAGGCTGACTAGGGGATGCTGCGGCTACATGGCAGCACTTTTTGCGAAAGCTGGACGTATTTC
>DPVW01000377.1:0-4550 GCA_003529325.1 Candidatus Latescibacterota bacterium
GGCACCTGCTGATCGAACAGGATGGCGAGTTCATTGGCCTGCTGTCCATCGGTGACGTGGTGCGTAGCGCCTTGCGTCAACGTACGCGCGAACTCGAGGAGTTGCAGCAGGTCGCCAACTGGGAGTATTACGCCGAATGGAAACCACGGCAGTGAGCGCAACAGGGTGAGTGTCGACCTCGTATTGATCGGCGATTCGATCCGCATGGGGTACCAGAGCAGGGCCCGGGAATGCCTCGACAGCATCGACATCTGGAGCCCCGAGGCCAATGGCGGCGACTCCGCCAACATCCTGGGGCATCTCGACGAGTGGGTTGACACCCACACCCCGTATCTGGTGCATCTCAACTGCGGCTTGCACGACCTCAAGAAGCCCTTTGACAGCGGTCTGGCGCAGGTGGGGTTGGCCGCCTATCGCCACAATGTGGAGCAGGTCTTCGAGCGGATTCTGCGTAGCGGTGCGCAGCTCGTATGGGCCAACACGACCCCCGTCGATGAGGATCTCCATCACCGCAACAAAGGTTTCGACCGCTTTGGTGCCGACATCGACGCCTACAACGCAGCGGCTGCTGAAGTGGCGGTGGCGCACGATGTCCCGGTGAACGACCTGCATGCCGTCATCGAGCAGGCCGGTCGATCCCGGCTGCTGCGGGAGGACGGCGTGCACTTCTCGGAAGAGGGTAGCCGTCTGTTGGGCGAAGCGGTCGCCGCCTTCGTCAGCCCGCTGCTGAAGCGCCGATGACCCCGCAGCAGGACCTGCGCCAACGCGCGGGTCTGCTCGTGATGCGGGGGTTTCGCGGCTTTGCCATCGACGATGACGATGCCGTCGTCACCGACCTGCGCGACCGCGGCCTGGGCAGCGTCATCCTCTTCGACACCGACGGACCGAGCGGCTCGAAAGAGCGCAATGTTCAGTCACCACAGCAGGTGCGGGCACTGACAGACAGTCTGCGTGCTGCTGCCGGTGGCCTGCCCCCCTTGATCGCCGTCGACCAGGAGGGTGGTCTCGTCACCCGCTTCAAGGAACGGCACGGTTTCCCCGCCGTCCCAGGGGCACGACAGTTGGGAGACCGCGGTGACCCCGACATCACCGAAACAGCGGCCGGCGCGCTGGCCGACGCCCTGGTCGCCGCAGGCGTCAATCTGAATCTGGCGCCCGTCGTTGATGTCGACGTCTGGGACGACAACCCCATCATCGCCGGCAAGGGACGCAGCTACTCCTCGGACCCCGAAGAGGTCGCCGTCCACGCCGGTGCCTTCATCCGTGCCCACCGCGACCGTGGCATTCTAACGTGCCTGAAACACTTCCCCGGTCACGGCAGTTCCCGTAACGACTCACATGTGGGCTTCACAGACGTGACAAAGACCTGGTCCCGCGACGAGTTGATCCCCTTCCGCCGGCTGCTGGAACATGGGCTTGTGGATGCCATGATGACGGCGCATGTATTCAATGGCGCCTTCGACGACAGCTATCCGGCGACCCTGTCTCCTGCGATGATCAACGGCTTGCTGCGCGACGAGTTGGGATTCGACGGCGTCGTCATCTCCGATGACATGGGCATGGGGGCCATTTCGAAGCAGTATGGATTCGAGGAGTCCGTCGCCCGCTGTCTTGGCGCCGGTGTCGACATTCTGGCTCTCGCCAACCAGACATCGTACGAAGAGGACATCACCGAACGCACCGCCGATCTGATCGTCGACCTCGTCGCCAGCGGGCGATTGGCGGAACGCCGCGTCGATGAGTCGGCGCAACGAGTCCTGGAACTCAGGGCACGTTTGCCATGATGGGAGGATGAGATGGGTAGACTGCAGGACAGGATCACCGTCGTCACCGGTGGCGCCACGGGCATTGGCGGCGCCACCGCTGCAATGTATGCGGCAGAAGGCGCCGTGAGCATCATTATCGACTACAACAAGACCGAAGGGGAAGCGGCAGCCCAGCGGATCCGCGACACCGGTGGCCGCGCTGAGTTTCACGCCCTCGACGTACGCTCTGCCGAACAGACGGCACAGGTCTTTGAGCGCATCGGCACCACCCATGGCCACATCGACACGCTGGTCTGCTCCGCCGGCGTACTGATGGGCGCCTACAGTGGCATCGCCGACCTTGAGGAAGAGGCCTGGGACACCACGATTGACACCAACCTGAAAGGCACGTATCTGACGACGAAATACGCCGCGCAGTGGTTACGCAGGGCGGAGCACTCGGTACTGTTGCTCATCGCCTCGGGTGCGGGCGTGCGTGGTGGTTCCTCGTCCTTCGCCTATGCTGCCAGCAAGGCGGGCATCCACGGTATGCAGTACAACTTCGCCAGCGATCTGAGCACCACGCGCGTGCACGTGATCTGCCCTGGCGGTATCGCCACACCCTTGAAGCTGCTCAACATCGCCCAGGGTGCCAGCGCTCGTGGTGAGGACTCCGACGCTGCGATCAAGGACGCACGTAAATCCCTCGGTGACCCGGCAGGCGTAGCTAAGGTCCTCACCTTCCTCGCCTCCGACGACGGCGACTACGTGCGCGGCACCATTTTCACGCGTTAGCCACGACTTACGGCAAAATCCCCTTCGACACCACCGCCCTCGTCGTCACGGGAAACTCACCCGGCTCGCAGCACTGACAGATCTGCACATCCACGGCGGCGCTCATCAGCATGTAGGCGTCTTCGAAGCTCATCTCCAGGCGCGTCTGCAGCAGGTCCACCATCTCCCCCGCCGCCATACGTGCCGCCCCTGCCAACGACTCGCCGTCCCCCGTCGTCACCCAGTGCTCGGCCGTCTCGATGAGTGGCCGCTGAAATCCGGCCTCTTTGAGCAACTCAACCCGGATCGTGACCTGCGCCTGAATCTCCAGACCGATGAAGGTGATCTCGCCATCCCCCATGGCGCCGTGCACGTCACCCAATCCCAACCCGGCGCCGGGAACACTCACCGGTAGATAGACCGTAGCGCCTACGCCGATGTGCTTGTTGTCCATGTTGCCACCATGGGCGCCAGCGTAACCGGTTGAGATCCCATCTCCGGCAGGGGCGGTGCCGATGACGCCTACCATGGGATTTGCGGGAAATCGAAGCTCACCGAAGTGCACGGTGCCATCGACGATGGGCACAATGCGCGTGGCGAACTCGGTGGCACGTGAGGCCAACAGACCTTCACCCTTTTTGACGGCCAGAAATCCGGATGGCGCCAGATCGATGGCCTCAATGTGAACGGCGAGTCCGTCGCCGGGTTCTGCGCCGCGTACACGGATCGGTCCCGTCGCTGGATTCGAGCCCACGGGATGGGGCCGCAACAATAGATCTGCTGTGGAGTTGATCGTGCCACTGCGCGCATCCCAGGTGTCGAGCAGGACGCGGTCTCCAGATTCAATCTCAAGAACTGGCTTGTG
Organism: Candidatus Latescibacterota bacterium; assembly: GCA_003529325.1. Lineage (GTDB taxonomy): Bacteria > Latescibacterota > UBA2968 > UBA8231 > UBA8231 > UBA8231. The sequence continues at coordinate 3,385 of DPVW01000377.1, forward strand.
ACTGGAATCCAGACTGTAAACGACGAAGTCGCGGGAGATGTGATGCACGGTGGACGAATCCTTTGCCAGGTGGGTGCCGCCCTAAGCTAAGGACTGGGGCGATCACGATCGAAAGTGCAACCCGCCGGAAGGGTGGCCCGGCCTGGTTGTCTGGAATGCCGTGAAAAAAGCAACGGCCCGCCGCTGGCGAACGGGGCTGGTCAGGCTCGGTGCGGCGCATGACCAAGGGAACGATTCCCACCACCGCGCCGGCGGCAGACCGTTACGATCTTCATGACGATGTCCCCGCCTTTACCGAAGGGGAGAAACCTCAACATCGTCGAGAAGACGATCTGCAACTGGCGTACCAGCCGCCACAGACACCGAAATATGGTGGTTATCTTATTGTTTTATATATAGTTACCTGCTGACACGGAAACCTACATAGACATCGTCAGGTGCCGTGTTATTGCGGCAGTCATCGTAGATATATTTCATAAATAAATGTAGATCGATGCATGCCGGAAGCATGAGCAGCGTGCGATACGTTGCCACCACTGCGCCGTAGAAGTCCTTCCAGATACTCCCGCTCAAAGAGACGACGGGCTTCCTCAAAATCGTCAGGAGAGCCCCGCCGAGGACCGGTGAGGCTGGCGAGAATACGGCCGGGCAGATCATCGGGTTCGATCATGGGTCCACGGCACATCGCCTCTTCGAGACTCTCGTTCGCCGCACTGACCAGGCGGAAATCCACATCGAAGTCCTCTTGTCCACCCAGACGCCGGACCCGGCGCTCCTGCAGGACCCAGCTTGACCTGCAGGTCCAGCGACAGATTGGCGACTTCGTCGAGAAAGACCGTACCGCCCTGGGCCGATTCCAACAGCCCTGGCGTCGCTTCCGCGTGAAGGCTCGATACCGATCGAACTCCTTGCTACTGGTTACCGATGCAAGGCTGATCCCCACCAGCTCAGGGCCAAAGCCGAGCATCTCCTCGAGGGCAGTGTTGGCTAGAGTGAATGTCTCCTCGGCGTCGGTGAGGCCAATGCCGGCGAAGGCCGTGTCGAAGAATACACGATACCGCTCCTGGCTCTGGTGCAGTTCCTCCAGGATTCGGGCTCGTTCCTCTTCGAGGACTGTGCCCAGCTTTGTTCGTGATCCGTCAGCCATGGTCCAGTGCCTTTAGCAG
>DPVW01000377.1:4883-6086 GCA_003529325.1 Candidatus Latescibacterota bacterium
TCATATGATGAATAGGTGCCCCCCGGGGAGCGTCAAGATCGGCATAAGGTCGTTAGCTCGTTGCGCGTCGCCCTGTCCCATCGTATTCAATAGGGATGAGCATCGAACGCAAGCCCCAGCGCATCATCCACAGCGTCGCGCCAATCCGCATCTGCGACAACGGCGGTTGGACGGATACATGGTTCGCCGAACATGGAACGATTTTCAACATCGGCGTCTACCCCTACGCCGAAGTGCAGATCCAGATCTTCGACCGCGCCGAAGTAGAAAACCGCATCGTCATTCATGCCGAAAACTACGGCGAACGCTTCGCCGTAGCCCCCGTGGGTGGTACGTGGACGCACCATCCATTGCTCGAAGCGGCGGTGGAATACATGACGGTCCCCGACGACGCCGCCTTCGAGCTGACGATCTATTGTGACGCACCTGCCGGCTGCTCCACCGGAACATCAGCTGCCGTCACCGTCGCCGTCATCGGCGCCCTGGACATGTTGTCGCCAGGACGCATGACACCATACGAAGTTGCGTTGACGGCCCAGCGAATCGAAACGGAGATGCTCGGACAGCAGTGTGGCATCCAGGACCAACTGTGCTCCGCCTTCGGCGGCATCAACTACATCGAGATGTTCCAGTATCCGCACGCCGCCGTGTCGCAGATCCAGGTAAACAACAACATCTGGTGGGAATTGGAACGACGTCTCGTGCTCATCTTCCTCGGCAAGGCACACTCCTCCTCGGCGGTTCACGAAAAGGTCATCGCCGAGCTGGAAGGCGCGGGCCCGGACAACCCGAAGCTGGACGCCCTGCGCAACACCGCCCGTACGTCACGCGACGCCGTTTATGCTGGGGATTTCGCCAGCCTCGGTCAGGCCATGAGCGACAATACGGCGGCGCAGGCTGACCTGCACTCTGAGCTCGTAGGCGCCGACGCCCAGATCATCATCGATCTGGCACGAGCCCATGGGGCGCTGGGTTGGAAGGTGAATGGCGCTGGCGGGGACGGCGGCTCGTTGACCTTGCTCACCGGTAACCTCTCATGGCAGAAGCGCGAACTCATCCGCGCCATCGAAGCCGCCAGTCCCGGCTTCAAGAGTCTACCCATCTACCTGAGCCGCCACGGGTTGCGACTGTGGGAAGCGGCTTGAACCCGACTCTTCCAGAGCCTATATGAATGGGATTGCACTGCAAGTCCAGTGACACCTC
>DPVW01000377.1:6469-8093 GCA_003529325.1 Candidatus Latescibacterota bacterium
GGGCCGTACGCCTCCGTCGGAAGAGGTGTTGTCCATATTCGACGAGGTCGGTGAGCCCGAGGTTCTGTACAACCAGGCCAATCCCGAAGACATCGAGGGCGAATTCGCCAGCCTGATGCGGTCCGTCTACAGCAAGATGGACATCCTCAAACGATCTCCGGACGATTTTCGCACGAAGGAACGAGGAGGACGGCTACGCCACATTCTACGAGGCGCTCCTTGATATTGCCCCATCGCATATCAAAACGCGGGTCGGTATCCTGCAGCGGTTGGGGACCTTCAAGTTCCGCTCCGCCGCCGCCACGCCGGACGACAAAAAGAAACTGATCTCCGCTGTCTTCGAGCCACAGCAGGAGGGCGAGAACTCCAACCGCGTCACCTCCAGTCGCTCACGGCGTTTGTCCCAGGTTTGGTCCCCACAGGTCGACTCCCTGTTCGATTTTATTCTCGCTCGTCCAGCCCAGGCAGGGTCGGGTACTGTCGGACCAGCTCAATCTTACCAACACCGAACCTTTCCGCCTCATCGGGCACCCATGCAAGAATGTGCGCTCCGCGAGTCTGCAGCCCATCGCCGACGCCCGCGTCGTCGCCTTCGAGCGCGACGGCGATATTCACATCGTGCCTGCGGTTCGCAAGTCTTGTGACCAGTGGGATGCCGATGCGGCCGCAGTAGGCGGCGTCGAGCAAGTCTCATCGAGACCTTGTTGCTCCACGAGCTCATCGAACTCGTCATGCACGAGCAACATCCCGAGTTGGCACCGATCTGCTGTCATCGCAACGACCTTTGAGCGTTATCTCAAGGCCGATCTGCTGACAGTGGCCGTGGAGGATTTCTTCTTCTCCTGGCCGGAGTTGTCGGAGGACGAGGAAGCGGAACGCATGGACCCCGCGGCTCCACCGCCGAAAAAAGAAGAAATAAAAAAAAGCCGTCGCCGGCTCCAAGAAAAAGGTGATCGCGAAAAGGAAAAAGGGGTAGGCTTGTTAGCCTACCCCTTCTTTTTTCACCTCGAAGTTTTTTTTGTTCGTTGGTCAAGTCCCCAAAGGGGCCTCCCGCTCCGCGTCGGTCGTATCCTCGTCGTCATCCGCCTGCAGCTTGCGACGTACGTGCTCGAATTTCTCTTCCGAAGCGTTCAACGTGACGACGGCCTCACGGATTTGGTCGCACAGAGCCCGGATGTCGGCGTCCTCAGCGATCGCACTCCCCTCGCCGGCCTCCAACCGTGTGAAAACGTCGGCACCCAGCTCGCCTTTCAGCCGCATCAGACGTGTCTTCGCTGCCGCGATATCGAGGCGCGCCCGACCGACTTGTGTGAGCCCTTCGGCCTTGTCGAAAGCGATGGCGGCGCCGTCCTGAAGGCTGCGTTTGATCGAGTCCCACATTCGTTCCATACTGCTATCTCCTGTCTGCATCCGACGCACCGCGAGCGGCGGCGCGTAGCGCTGCGAGAAGCTGATCCTTGTTAGCCCGCGAGATCTGTCGTCCTTGGAGAAGTACCCCAGGCGTCTTGCGTGCCAGTTGCCTGAGTCGCGTCACGGGAAGAGCCTCCAGTTCTGCCACGGAGGAAGGTGCCTCCGGGGAGACCGGGGGTGCAACCGGTTGTGAAGAAGTGGTAGCCAGGGCGGC
>DPVW01000377.1:8405-16040 GCA_003529325.1 Candidatus Latescibacterota bacterium
TGGTAGCCAGGGCGGCCTCCACATCGATTGCCGGAGAGGGAATGACGTGGGCGCTGACGAGCTGAGAGACCTGCCGCACCGCCTCGCTTGCGGCACTGACGGCAGCCTGCACCGAGGCGGTATCGCCCCGAAAACGCACCGAAACGAGACCGCCGCCAACACGCTCGACGCCCAACAGTTGGACATCGGCCGCTTTGGCGGCGGTATCGGCGGCTGCCAAGACGCCGATCAGACCGTGCGTCTCGATGAGCCCGATGGCGGTATCGGACATGTCGGCGCCGACCTTACGACGCGAAGCGAATCAGCGTGTATCGTTGATCGTGTACGGCAGCAACCCGAGATAACGGGCGCGCTTGATGGCTCGTACGATGCGCGTCTGTTGAGTGCGACTGGCACCCGTGCGGCGAGCGGGCTCGATCTTGCCGATCGGCGTAAGAAACCGGGACAGCACGTCGAGACGCTTGTAATCGATCTCTTCGGCCTTAAGCTTCGCCGTAAATTCTTTGCGATTGACCCTGGCGATGTCGGACACTCCTGCAAGGACGTGGAATAGGATTAAATTAGACTATCAAGATATGCCTGATCGGATGCAAAAGCAACGCCACACAGGAGTCGGTTGGCTGAGTTCGACCACCGGGGCAGGTCTGATTCTGGTCGCCCTGGCGCACCCCGTGCTCGCCGATCGCGCCACTGTCGCATTGGTTGTCGGTCTCATCGCCATCACGGTCGCCATTGCGGGCACCGCGCGTCAGGGCTCCGCCCAGGCGCTACCGAGACCCGTCGGGGCATTGGCCATCTTGTGGCTGGTTGCCATGCTGGCATCGGCGGCGACGCACGACGTCTGGCATCCGAGTGCACTGCTGCCTCCTGTTCTGGCGGTGGCGCTGATCTGGCTGGGTGGTCGTCTTGCGGCCACCGGGCAACAACAGCCGGTTATCACCAGCATCGTGATTGCCGCAGTCATCGTCGCCATCCATGCAGGGCTCCAGCACTTCGGCCTCGACCCACTTTCCCGATTGGACGACTTCCCCAAGCGTGCCGTGGGGCCCTTCCTCAATCCAAACCACCTGGGCAGTCTCGTCGCCTGCGTTTTGCCCCTCGCACTCTCGGCGTATCTGATCCTGTGTGACCGAGACGTACAACATCCCTGGACGCTGCGCCTGGGTTTGGGTGCTGCCGTTGTGGCGATCTACTCCAGCCTTTTGTTGGCAGGCAGCCGGGGCGCCATCTGGGCGGCCCTCGCCGGCAGTCTCGTGGTGCTCGCCTGCTTCGCCCGCACGCTTGCCTTGCGCACGCGCTGGCCAGCCTGGCTGCCTCTGGTCGTACTCGCCATGAGCCTGATGGGGGTAACCCGCCTGCTCCAGGAGCGAGCCATCATGGAGGGTCCTGCCGGGAAGGTATCCGTCGGCGAGCGCCTGCAGGCCCTGTCCAACATGACTGGCGAGGCGGCGCAGACCGATCTGACCGTGTTGCATCGGCGAATCCTCTGGCGGGCGGCGTTGCAGGTCTTCGTCCAGGATCCGGTTCTGGGTGCCGGTCCCGGAAGTTATCAGCAGGCCGGTGCCGCAATCCTCGACGGCATGCCGGAGGATCCCATCGTTGTCCTGCTGCAACGACTGCATCGACTGGAAGTGCCACGTTTTGCCCACAACGAGTGGTTGCACTCCCTTGCCGAGACCGGGATCGCAGGCACACTGCCCTGGAGTCTGTTGGTGATGTTTTGGGCTCTGACCGGTCTGCTTGGGGCCTGGCGGGAGTCGACAACGATCCAGCGGGGCGCCCTCGGGGCGTGTGCAGCCGTTCTTGTACACGGATTGGTGAGTTATCCGTTGTATCTTCCTGCGACAGCGGGGATTTTCTGGATACTACTTGGCATCTCTATGTATTGTGGTAGGAGACCCACGCGGATAACTATATAAGATGTTGTAGAACAGGCATGTAGGGCAATGTTTTCAGAGCTCGTTCGAATTAGTCCTAAAGGAATTCGGAGAGACTCCGATAACTTCCAATGAGATTACTTGATACGAAGTCAGCCACCTTGATACCCTATCCCGATCGACTGGCTCAATAGTCTGCCTTAGCCGGAACCCACAGAGCTACCCACTCTGCCGGCGACATGCCGCGCCCCATCCAGGCGCATCTCTTTTCCTTTTTGGTTTTTAGTCGAACCTAGCGACGCCCCGTCCGATCTTACTGGCGGGGCGTCACTTTTTTTGCCTGACAGGAAATTAGTTGCAATGGCTGCCAAATTGACGATAGTGACGAACGGGGAGGTCGTGGTACTGTCTCGTCAACGCTTCGAGTCGGTCGCATGCCAGATCGAAGATGCGTTTCCCCTTCGCCGCTGATGCGGCCAGGGCATCCCCCATGATGCCTGTTCCTTCGGCGGTATCTCGTCGACGCTCGGCAAAATTCGCGAAGGCCAGTGCGCCACCGAATGGTGCTGTCAGCGTGTCGTCCGCCTGGGCCCTGGCCATGTCGACCATGTGCGCCCGCAGATGCAACTGCACCGCCGTCTCCCACTCACCTCCGTGACCGACGCCTTCATCGGTAGCACTCCATTCGTGTAGTTCTGTCTCGACGGCATCCCACCAGCTGAAGCTGAGGGTAAAGATGTCTTCTTCCGCCAGCTGCCAGCTTACGGCCCGGCATGGGGCGGCGTTGCCACCGTGGCCATTGACCGTGATGATGCGCTCAAAACCGTTGGCGTGGATACTGCGACAAACATCGGCGACAAGAGCCTGGAAAGTTTCCAGGCGCAGGGAGATGGTGCCGGCGAAACCCATGTTGTAGTGCGTGAACCCCGACCAGATCGGCGGCGCCACCAGGACCGGGGAGTCTTCGACACGACGGGCGACTTCTACGGCCATGTGGAAGGGAGCGGAGATATCGACATCCATCGGGCAATGCGGACCGTGTTGCTCGACGGAGCCGATGGGGAGGATGACCACTGGGGCCTGCTCGAGGGCGGCCTCGAACTCATGCCGCAAAAGTTCCTGCCACAGCACCTTCTTGTTGTTGCCATCAAAAGAAACCGAATACATCGAGCTACCCCTCCCCTTTCTCTAACTCCACATGGATCTGACGCATGATCTGAGAGTGCCCCTTGCCCTCGGCAGCCAGCTCTTTGTAGCGCGCCGGATCGACACCATCCCAACTGAGGAATGCCCGGATGTCGTAGCGACCCTCCACTTCCACCGGCAAGCCATCCTCGGCGATCATCAGTTCGAGAGGATACCCCTTCTCCGTGAGCGGAAAGTTGACGACGTGCTGACGCCTGGCCGACTCATACAACCCCATCATGATCTCCACCGTGACCCGCGCCTGACGTCCAGACCCACGATGTTCCTCCACCTCCCCCTGCAACCACTGCAACAACTCGCGCACTTGGGCGGCATTGGTATTGCCACCGATGGCGCGGTCTGCCTCGCCGGCACCGATCTCGACGTCGAGCCAGCCGTTGGAGCTGGCATTCATCAGTCGTACCCGGCTTTCGCTCACCTCCATCATGCCCTCGGTGCCCTTGATCTGGAAAGAGCCGGCCGTCGCACCCTCGCGCATCAGGTCGGATTGAATAAAGAGTTGAATGTCCCCCTCGAAGTGGACCAACCCCAGACAGGCGTCCTCGATGGCGGTATCCCGTTCGAAACGGTCCGTACGCCGTTCGACGGCACCCATCACCCATTGTGGCTGCGGATCTCCGAGCACAAATCGGGAGCCATCGATGGAGTGAGTGCCCCAGTTTGTCAGACCCTCCGCGACTTTGTTGGTCACGAACAAGGGCTGACCGATGACACCTTGTTGCATCAACTCCCGTGCCTTTACCCAACCCTTGGTGAAGCGGCGTTGATGGCTGATCACCAGTTTTGTCCCACTCGCCTGGCAGGCATCGATCATACTGTCAGCGGCACCCATGCCGATGGCCATGGGCTTTTCGCAGATCACGGCCTGCACCCCGGCTTTGGCAGCGGCGATGGTCGGCGCCGGATGCAGCAGATGCCAGGTGCAGACGCTGACGATGTCTGGTTTTGCCGTGACCAGCATCTGCTCGACTGAATCGAACTGCTGCAGATGCAGATCTGCATACGTATCTGCATATTGGCTCCGCGCATGAGCTACAGGGTCAGCGATGGCGATAACGTCGATATCGTCAACGAGGGCATAACCATCCATGTGGGCATGGGCGATGGAACCACAACCGACGATAGCAGCCGTATACCTGGCGGGCATATTCCTGTCTCTTTCTTTGGTAAGAATCGGGGGTCATAAGTATACTGCCTATCATGTCCTCTCTCCATCTTCCAGACGCCGTCGATCTGCCCGGGGGTGTACGCATCCCACTTGCCGAACTGGACTTTGCCTTCGTGCGCAGTCCTGGACCGGGTGGACAACATGTGAACAAGACGAGTACGCGCGTCGAGTTGCGTTTCGATCTGGCTCGGAGTCCCTCCCTGCCACAGAGTCTGCGCGACCGAGCCCACAATCGGTTGCAGTCTCGGCTCAATTCCCACGGCGAACTCGTGATCGCCTCTTCGCAGCACCGGTCCCAGATGCGCAATCGACTCGACTGTATCGCGCGTTTCGCCGAGACGATGGCCACCGCCCTGCGACCACCAGCCCGACCCCGGCGCAAGACACGTCCCGGTCGTTTGGCCATCAAACGGCGCCTCGACACCAAAAAAAGACAGTCCCAGAAGAAAACTCAGCGCCGCCGCCCTGGTCTCGACTGAATCCAAAAACACGTTGCGGCGTCTGCACATAAAGACGCTTGCCAACGTTGTGGGTCCCGTCTATATTGCACCTTAACGTTGACGTCAAAGTTACTGCGAGATCCATATCGGTGACGACGAAATGCGATAACTACATATACATCAATGGGTTACGTGGAGATTTGGCGAATGGCTACTGTCAGAAGTCACAATGCGGTGGACGCCGTGGAGCTCTACTGGAAAGAAATCAAAGACTCCGAGCCCCTCAGTCGTTCGCAAGAATTCGAGTTGTTCACACGCGCCAAAGCTGGCGACGAGAATGCCAGGCAGGAGATCATCACAGCGAATCTCCGCTTTGTTGTCAGTGTCGCGCGCGGCTACAAGGAGTACGGTCTGTCGCTCGTCGAATTGATCTCCGAGGGCAACGTCGGTCTCCTCGAGGCGGTCAAACGTTTCGACGAGACCCGCGGCTTCAAATTCATCACCTATGCCGTATGGTGGATCCGCCAGGCGATCCTGAAGGCCCTTGCCGAACAGGGGAAAATCGCTCGTCCACCCATGAGTCAGATCAACGACCTGCAGAAGATCGAGAAGGAGACCAGCGCCCTGGCGCAAACCCTCGGTCGAAGTCCTACCTATGCCGAGATCGCTGAGCGCGTCGACATCAGCGCCGAGCGCACACACAACGCCATGGTCGTCAGCCAGACGGACGTTTCCTTCGACGCCCCAGCTTACCCCGACGAAGACACCCCCCTGCAAGCGGTGTTCGCCATTCCTGAGGATATCGGCATCGAAGGCCGCTTCGATGATGACGAGCGGCGCAATACGATCTCCTCCTGCCTCGGCGTGCTCGACGCCCGGGAGAATAAGATCGTCAGCGCCTACTTTGGTCTCGGCGAAGACGATCCGAAGACGCTGGAAGAGATCGGCGATGAGATGGGCGTCACGCGTGAGCGGATCCGCCAGTTGCGCAATCGTGCCCTCAGCAAGTTGCGCGACAGCTGCGGCGATCTGCTCGGCGAGTTCTGCAGAAACTGACACGGACATCGTTCACACCGCCAGCTCTTCTCGATTGGAAGGGCTGGCGGTTTTTTTATCGCAGTCGCAGCCTCTGCGCCCGCATCTTCGAAAACGAGGCGAAGTGAATCGCCCAACCTGCCTCACCATAACCCACTTCCAGTCGCGTCATATCGACCGCCGGCAGCAGCAGGCGTAGACCAGCACCGACACCGATGCGCATGCGGCCGAGCTCGAAATCACGCCCGCGTGTCCAGGCGAGCCCACCGTCGGCAAACAGCGTGCCCCCAAGGCCTAGATCGGCAGTCAGGCCGAATAGAGTGACCTCCGACGGCGCCACCAGCGGCACGCGATACTCCATCGTCGTCAACAGCTGTTGCTTGCCGAACAGGCTATGTCCCAGGTCGTCAACGGTGTAGCCACGCAGCGAGTTGGCTCCCCCGAGGTGATAGTCCATATACTGAGGCAGATCGCGGCCGACTCGACCCGATTGCACCGAAAGCAGGCTCGCCAACACGAGGGTTTGCCCGGCGACGACGGGCTGGAAGCGGCGACTGTCGAGGTGTAGCGTCCAGAAATCCCCCTCACCCGGTATCACCCCTCCTGTCTTCCAAGTCTCCACTTCGGCCAACCAACCGACGGCGGGATTGGACCAGTCGTCGCGGGAATCGTAGCCGACGCTGCCACCGATACGGAGCAGATCGTCCGTGTCTGTCGCTGACAGCGTGTGACCGGCAAGGTCCGATTCAAACCGCAGCAAGGAGACGGCCACCGACGCTCGGCCATGATCGCCGATCCACGTACCCAGTCTTGGCGTGAACTCCGTCGATCTCTCCTCAAAACCGTCGAACTCGTTCTGCCGAACGATACGCGACGCGTCGAGATCGAAAGAGACATGATCGCCGAACATCCACGGATGGGTCAGATCAAGGAGATAGCTGGTGCGACCGCCGAATAACGCATACCCCGCTAGAAAGATGTCTTTGCCAAAAAGATTTACCGATTTGACTGCCGGTCCGAAAGACCAGCCGTCCTGATCTGTAACATCGTAAGTGATATAGGGCACCACCGGTGGCAATTCCCGCAGGTGGTAGACGACGCGGACGGCTTCGCCGTCACTGACGAGTTCCACACGAACAGAGCTGAAAATGTCGAGATTCTGTAACCGCTGCACATCGGCGGTGAGCGTCGAGGGATCCAGCGGTTGACCGACGAGGGTGCGCAACTCGCGCGTGATCACATGCGCTTGTGTGTAACGATTGCCAGACAGATCGATGTCTGCCACCCGACGCCCCGCCAGATCGCCCTGGGTATCGCTGCCAGCGACCGGAGCAGCCGGCAGCAGCATGAGCGTACACCAAGTCCATAGAAAAAGCCGCCACATGCGTCAGGAAGCGAGACGCCGTAGCGGCTGCGGATACTCAGCCGAGCAAGTCCAGAAGCTGTCCCGCGTCGGCGCCATCGTCTGCCTCCTGCGCGGCCCCAGTACCGGGTGCTTGTGCAACGCCCTCTTGTGTTTCGGTCTGCTCGCTGCTGCCGGTCCCGCTGCCAGCGACCTCGATCTTTTGCTGCGACAACTCCCGACGCGCCTCCATCTCCATTGACTTCGCCTGTGAGGCGATACTACGATCCTGGCCAGATGGTTCGGCCGGGGCCATGGCCGCCCGGTAGACGATCTGCGCCTTGCGTATCGTCGCCTGGGGGTCGCCTGAAACCTTGGATGTATCGATGCTGACTTCGCCACCCACGGCATAACGTTTGCCGTCCGGACCGGTCTGTTACTCGTAGGACGGTCCCCCTCGTGCATGACCGCCGGCGGCAGCCAAATGCGCCTGTTCGTGCTGGCGCACCTCGAGATCACGCTTCGCCAGTTCTTCGACCTGTTGCTGTTCCTCTTCACTGAGATCGG
>DPVW01000377.1:16377-19652 GCA_003529325.1 Candidatus Latescibacterota bacterium
AGATCGGACAGGCTGGCATCCCCCTCTGTGGGAGCCGGTTCGGGAGACTCAACACCGTGGGGCTCCAGCACCGATGCCGGCGGCAGCGTCGCACCGATGGCCAACAGTGGAGACAGTGCTCTGCAAGGGTGAACGCCTCTTCGAGGCCGGGGACTACGCCAGGCACAGATGGCGCGACAGTTGATCCCCCACCTGCTTGTGCAGGGAAACCAGCCTTCTGCAACAGCTGGGAACCGACTGTGGGATCTATGCGCAAGGCGATTGGGTCGCGACGTGAGAGGGATGGCTTCTCCTCTTTTATCGGCCTCGCAGACCCGGCCTTTAATGGCTCGGCGAAAAATTTTCGCTCGCACTGGTAAAAACGGTTTCCGGGAGTTCGTCATAGACAGCGATTTCCGTATGACGACTCTGGCCAAAATCATCGTTTAGGAGAATATCTCCATAGGCCTGCCAGTTGCCCCAGGTTCGGATGAAGCGGGGCTCTTCGTCGGCCGCTTCGCGATAGAATGACCACTGGCGCACGAGGCTCTTGTCGATATCTACCCACACCTGGTATCGGTTCTGTGGTGTGCGCCCCACGTCTCTGAACGTCAGGTCGAGGATATGGGCGGGCAAACCCTCCTCCGTCATGCCGTCCCCGACATATTTCAGAGTTACCCCTGAGTCCTTGAGTTTGTATGGCATGACGAGCCAATAGGAATCATTGACCCAGGCGCTATATGCCTTTTGCAGTCTTGCCTCCAGGGTGTCCGGATCGGTGACCTCCACACCTGCCTCCCAGGCACGACCACTCTGATCATGAATGTTCGACAGCACCGTCAGATCACCATCCTCCAAACGATGGTTGCCCGTCCACTTGTCCCAGACGTGGCGACGACCACCAAAGAAGCGCCAGGTGATATACCTCGTTCCGTCCCACGCAGCACGACCGCCAAGACGGTCCATGACACGGTCCGCCAGTTCGATGGCGCGCCGGTCGGATCCGAGTTCATCGAATCCAGCAGCGGCGGGATTGCCGACAACCGGGGGCGCCGGCGCCACTGCACTCTCGCCCGCGGGCCTTGTTGTTGCGGCGATCTTCGGACCGCACGCCATCGCACTCAGCACGAGGGCGGCGAGCATGAGGAAGCTGACGAGTCGGATCATGGTTTCGTCTCCACTTTCAGGCCATGCGTATGGACTTCACGTCCTTCTTGCTCAGTTGTACGCCACTCGCCTTCGCCCCCTGTATGGGATATTCGCTGATCGGGAACTGCTCCTCGAGCACGCGCAGGCGTGGCGCCGGTTTGTACTCCAACTCCACTGTCGCTTCGTTGTCCAGAGTGAACTTGAGGAGCGTGGCGCCATCAGGGACAAGTGCATAGGCGCGATTGAGGATCAATCCCCCGACCTTACAACGTTTGATCTTAATCGCCCCCTTCTTATCGCGGAAGACGACATTGAAGACCTGCTCCTTGTCGGGAAAACCGCAATGCAACATACCCTTCCCGATAAACAACTTTTCGGGCGCATCGACCATCGAATACGTGCCATCCTTGCGGATCACGAGAATCCGATCATACAGTGACACCTCGGCGATATTCGTACCCACCACCTGGTGGCCCAGGTATCCAGTGGCCTTGTCGTAACACAACTTCTGATCCCGTTTGGCCGCCTCACGCACATCCACCTGCTCAAATGAGGTAATCTCCGTACGCCGAACAAAATCCTCCCGATTCTTCTCGATCAGCCTTTCCAGGTAGCTGATCGTAAAGGGGACGATCTCCTTGAGATCGTGGCGGATCTGCTTGAGCCGCGACTTCAGATCGCGCATGTCTTTCTTGGCGCGCTCGATGTCGTAGAGAGAGATCCGGCGAATTGGGATGCGTAGCAGTGTGTCCACATCCTCCCGCGTAATCTCGCGCTTGATCTCCTTGTGGTGCTCCTTCAGGCCATCAAATACAGCCTGCACAACACCCTCCTGCGTCTTCTGTTCTTCGATCCTCTGGTAGATCCGTTGCTCGATGAAGATCTGCTCCAGCGTCCGGGCATGGATCCGGTCTTCGATCTCCCCTTCTTCGACACGCAACTGCGCCTTGAGGATATCGACGAGACGATCGACGTTGTGCTCAAGCACCTCGGTGACGGTCATGATCCGCGGCATGTCCCCGTCGATGACGAGCAACGCCACGGAGATCGACATCTCACAATCGGTGAAGGCATAGAGGGAGTCGACCACGTCAGCTGCATAGATACCACGGGGCAGCTTGATTTCGATCTCGACACTTTCGGCGGTGAAGTCCTGGATGGCGGCAACCTTCACCTTGTTCTTCCGTGCTGCATCTTCGATGGAGCTGATCAACGCTTCCGTCGTCGTGCCGTAAGGAATCTCGGTGACGACAATGCGTTTCTCGTCCGACGTATCCAACTTTGCCCGCACAAGAATCTTGCCGTTGCCATCCTCGTAGTTCGACACATCAACCATGCCCCCCGTCGGAAAATCAGGGAACACGGCAAAAGACTCATCCCGCATGTATCCGACCTGCGCCTCGAGCAACTCGATCAGATTGTGGGGCATGATCTTCGTCGTCATCGTCGGCGCGATACCTTCCGCCCCCTGGGACAACAACAGCGGGATTCGCACGGGCAGAACCACCGGCTCCTTGTTCCGCCCATCATACGATTCGACATACTCGGTGACCTTCGGATCGAAGATCACCTCCCGCGCCATCGGACTCAGACGGCACTCGATATACCGCGCCGCCGACGCCATGTCTCCCGTATAGATGTTGCCGAAATTCCCCTGCCTATCGATGGCGACCTCTTTGTTGGCCAGAACGATCAGAGCAGAAAAAATCGACGCATCACCATGCGGGTGATACTTCATACACTGCCCGACGACATTGGCCACCTTGTGAAAGCGCTCGTCATCGAGCTCATGCAGCGTATGCAGAATACGCCGCTGAACCGGCTTCAACCCATCATCAAGATGCGGAATCGCCCGCTCCTTGATCGCATAGGACGAGTACTCGATGTAGTTCTTGTCATAAAGCTGTTTTATGAAAGCCAAGGCAGATTCACCCTTTCAGATCCAAGTCCACCATCAGACCGCTGACAGTCTTTCCCCACTCCAATGGGCCAAAATGTTGGCCCCACTATGGTCTCTGGGGGGGTTCGTCCCGCCGTGACCCCGTAGCGCTTTCAGTCGCCGAAAAGGAGCCACAGGGACGTGGCGACTGTCGTCGGAGCAACGCCGGGACGGCGTTGCGAGAATGAAGCGAAGGGGTCATGGCGGG
>DPVW01000377.1:19960-20125 GCA_003529325.1 Candidatus Latescibacterota bacterium
AGGGGTCATGGCGGGCCGACCCCTTCCACCAAAATCTCACAACATGTTCTCCATGATATACTCACGTCGCTCAGGCGTATTCTTCCCCATATAGAATTCAAGCGTCTGCGGCACCTCCGACATCTTGTCGATGGCAACCTTTACGAGCTTGATATCCTCGCCGAT
>DPVW01000377.1:20507-20781 GCA_003529325.1 Candidatus Latescibacterota bacterium
CCTCGGCGCCCTTCACCTTCTTCAATCCCGCGTCGCGCTCCTTCTCGGAATAGCAGTAGATGGTATCTCTCTTGTTGCGCACCCGGAACAGGGGCGTCTCCAGAATGTACACGTGACCTGCCACCACCAGATCTTCGAAGTAGGTGAGAAAAAACGTGAGCAGCAGATTGCGAATGTGGAAACCATCGACATCCGCGTCGGTAGCCAGCACGACCCGGTTGTAGCGCAACCCGTCGATCCCCTCTTCGACGCCGAGAGCCATCATCAGATTGTA
>DPVW01000377.1:21090-21370 GCA_003529325.1 Candidatus Latescibacterota bacterium
GCCGAGAGCCATCATCAGATTGTACAACAGCTCATTCTTGTAGACCTCAGCCTTGCCCCGTCCGTAGGCATTCTGCGGTTTCCCCGTCATCACGAAGATGGCCTGCGTATTTGGATCGCGGGAAGAGACGATGGAACCTGCCGCCGATTGGCCCTCGGTGATAAATACCGTCGACTCATCGCCGCGCTTGCGATCGCCGAAGTGGTATTTGCAGTCGCGCAGATTCGGATTCTTGAATGCGATCTTCCGTGCGTTCTCCTTGGCCTCTTTCTTCACCGCA
>DPVW01000377.1:21695-21834 GCA_003529325.1 Candidatus Latescibacterota bacterium
TGAGATCTTTGCGCAGCTTTTCGTTGTTGATGATGCGCTGTTCCAAACGCTTTGCCGCTTCGCGATTCTTGTGCAGGAAATCGACGACGGCCTCTTTCACATCGTTGACGATCCAACCGCGCACATCGGTGTTACCAAG
>DPVW01000377.1:22153-30665 GCA_003529325.1 Candidatus Latescibacterota bacterium
TTGTTCTTGGTCTGCGACTCGAACACGGGTTCCTGCAACTTCACCGCTACGGCGCCGGCGATGCCGTCACGCACATCAACACCACCATAACTCTTGCGGTAGAACTCGTTCACCCCCTTGAGCATGCCCTCACGGAAAGCGGACTGGTGCGTGCCGCCGTCGGAGGTATACTGGCCATTGACGAAGGACCAGTAGGTCTCACCATACCCCTCGACATGGGTGAAGGCGAACTCGAGTCGTTCGCCGCGGAAGTGGGCCGGCGGGTAAGTCACCTTGGTATCGTCCGTGCCGACCTCCCGTTCCAGCAGATCGAGGAGACCGCGCTTCGATTCGTATTTCTGTCCATTGAGGAACAGGGCGAGGCCACTGTTGAGACAGGCGTAGTTCCACAGTCGCCGCTGCACGAACTCGATGTTGTACTCGTACTCGCCGAAGATCTCGACATCAGGACGAAATTCGACGAGGGTGCCATCCGACTCGCCTGGGGCCTTGCCCTTCTTCGTCTCTTTGATCAGATCGCCGCGCTCGAACAATGCCTCGGCGTATTGCCCACCGCGATAGGAGACGACGCGGAATTTTTCGGACAGCGCATTCACCGCCTTGATGCCGACACCGTTGAGACCGACGGAGAACTGGTAGACGTCGTCGTTGTACTTGGCTCCCGTGTTGATCACGGACACACACTCTACCAGCTTGCCAAGGGGTATACCGCTGCCGAAGTCACGCGCACGCACGTTGTTGCCATCGATCTCCACCTCAACTTTGCGGCCGTGCCCCGTGATGAATTCATCGATGGAGTTGTCGATTACCTCCTTGAGCAGCACGTAAATACCATCATCGAGGTCACTGCCATCCCCAAGGCGACCGATATACATGCCGGTGCGCAGACGGATGTGCTCCAGCGACGACAGCGTCTTGACCTTGCTCTCGTCGTAGACACCGTTGCCATTCCGTTTGCTGGGAGCCTTGCCCTTGCGGGCTTTCACCGCCACCGTCTTCGGCGTATTCGCGGCAGCAGAGAACAAGTCGGTAGTCGTCGTCATCGTCTGATCACATCCATCGGAACGAGCCGGACGGCCTCCAGATAAATGGCAACCGCTCATCGGCGCAGATTTCGGATTCAACTATGGTGATACGAATACGGAATCGCCGCTTGCCACCCTCGGTACATAGTAAGGGCGGGGGATTCGTTAACCACAGGGGAGAGTTGTCTGAGTGTTACGTCCAGCCACCTGGGGGGAGATTCGGTGACCTGCAGGCAAGATATGACCAACATGCGACCGGTGCCAGCGACATCTCGCGGCACCGGCCGCACTATACTAGCAGATCAGCGTGATCGTGCCCTCGAGGGCCCGCGGTGTGATTTCGCTCCATGCGCCTCCGGCCGCCGACCTGCCGGTGCGCCATTGCTCTTGCCCTGGACCCCGGCCCGACGGCGTCCACCGCCGCTGCGTGCCTTCACATTGGTCAGATCAGGTTCGCGGCCACGCCATTCAGGGCTGATTTCCCGCACTTTCAGCAGACGCTTCAGATTTCCCAGATCGCGATCAGTGACCATCGTCATCGCCGTCCCTATGCGTCCCATACGACCGGTGCGGCCCGTGCGGTGCGCGTAAATTTCGGGATTGAAGGGAAAATCAAAGTTGATGACGTGCGTGACATGGGAGAAATCGAGTCCACGGCCAGCGACATCGGTGGCGATCATGAACTTGATCTTTCGATCCTTGAAGCGATCGAAGATCGAAATACGCCGATCCTGGTCGAGCCCGCCGTGGATGTATTCCGTATTGCGGAATGTTCGCCGGAATGTTCGGTAGAGTTCGCCCCCCTTGTCTCGCGAATTGCAAAATACGATGACCTGATCGACACCCTCCTCTTCGCCGAGGAAGTCGAGCAGCCGCTGGGTGCGATCACCCCGCACATGCAGAAAATGATGCTGCAGCGAACTGGGCGCGCCCTGCTCCCGATTCAACACGATTTTGACCGGGTCAGTGAGATACTTCGAGGTGAGTTTCTCGATCTCAGGGGGCATCGTCGCCGAGAACAGCAGCACCTGGTATTGCTGCAGCATGCAGGAGAGGATGAAGTCGACATCCTCGATGAACCCCATATCGAGCATCTCGTCCGCCTCATCGAGCACGACGGTGCGAACTTGCTGCATATCGATCTTTGTGTTCCAGATCAGGTCGATCAGGCGTCCCGGCGTGGCCACCAGGATATGGACCCCATGGTTGAGCTTGGCCTTCTGCACGCCGATGTCAAAGCCGCCAAATACGGCGAAAGGCACGACATCCGAATTCTTGGCGACATCGTCGATCTCCTGCACGTATTGCAGGGCCAGTTCGCGGGTGGGGACGAGGATCAGATGTTGGATGACACGATTCTCCGTGTCTGTCCGGTTCACCATCGGGATGGCACAGGCTGAGGTCTTGCCGGATCCGGTCTCGGCTAAGCCCACCACGTCGCGTCCTGCCAGAACGTGGGGGATGGCTTGCTCCTGGATGGGCGTCATGTCTTCGTAGCCCATCTCGGCAAGCCCGGATAGGATTTCGGGCTTTAGGTCGGTTTCGGTAAACTTCAAGTTGCGGGAATCCTCCGTGAGAGGTAGGTGGGTGAACGACTCGCTCGAACGTCCCGCGGCGTCATCGAGCGGGTACGGAGCGGGGAATGGAAGTACCTGCGACGTCAAGAAGCAGGTGTGGTGCGCCGCTTGGCGGATGGTAGGGCCAGCGGCAGGTAATGAGCTAAAGGTATGAATTTTCTGAAATTACGCAAACTATACATGGTCGTGATACGGTTCCATCGTTGCCGCATCCTGCCCTGGACCTATCTTAGAAATCTCCATATGTAGTCGTCACTTACGTCATTTCCCAGGCCTTACATGATGTCCACCGTCCGAGTTCGAGTCGCGCCCTCGCCAACAGGCGCACCCCATGTGGGCACCGCCTACATCGCCTTGTTCAATCTGGCCTTTGCACGTAAACATGGCGGCCAGATTCTGCTCCGCATCGAGGACACCGACCAGGTGCGCTCAAAACCGGAGCACGAAGAGCGACTGATCTCGGCCCTGCGCTGGCTTGGGCTTGAATGGGACGAGGGACCGGACGTCGGCGGCGACACGGGGCCCTTTCGGCAGAGCGAGCGTCTCGATCTGTATCGGCCACATGCGCAGCAACTCGTCGATGCAGGACATGCCTACTATTCCTTCGCCACCGCCGCTGAATTGGCCCAGTGGCGCGCCAGCGGACAGTCTTCCGGTGTGCCAGCTCCCTTCGATGTGGAGCGCGACGCCGATCCGGCCCAGGCTCGTGAGCGGGCCGAAGCTGGCGAGGACCACGTGATTCGCATGAAGATGCCACGCCAGGGCATCTGCATCGTCGACGACATGCTGCGCGACCCGATCTCGATCGACTATGCCGGACTCGACGACCAGGTCTTGCTCAAATCGGACGGTTTTCCCACCTACCATCTCGCCGTCGTCGTCGATGATCACCTCATGGGCATCACCCACGTGATCCGTGGCGAGGAGTGGATCAACTCCACACCCAAACACCTGCTGCTGTATGAGTGGTTCGGTTGGGAGGTCCCACAGCACGCCCATCTGCCCCTGTTGCTGAACACGGATCGTTCGAAAATGTCGAAACGACGCAATCCGACATCGATCGACTACTATCGGCGCGCCGGCTATCTCCCCTCCGCCCTGCTCAACTACCTGGCATTGATGGCCTACCCGCCAAACAAGGCCGCCGATGGCACGGAGCAGGAAAAGGAGCCATTTGCCGATCTCGTCAACCGCTTCGACCTGCAGCGGATCAGCCTTGGGGGCTCCGTCTTCGATCCGGAGAAACTGAACTGGCTGAACGGGCGCTACCTGCGCGAAGAGTTGTCGCCGGACCAGTTATTGACGGCACTTCGGGAATGGGCGTTGAACGATGATTTCCTTGCCCAGGTGCTGCCACTGATGCAACCACGCATGGAGACCCTGGGTGATTTCATGCCCAGGTGCGCTTTCTTCTTCAGCCGGCGTGTCGAAGCACAGATCGAGGACCTGCTACCAAAGGGTCGGGAAGCGGCGGATGTGGCAGCCTTGTTGCAGACGGCGGTGTGGTCCCTGGAGAATGTCGCGCCCTGGCAGGCAGAGGCTGTCGAGGCGGCGATCAAACGAACGAGCGAATTCTGGGACTGGCCGATCCGCGACGTTACACGACCACTCTACACGGCGATCATGGGTCAACCCGTGGGGCCACCGCTGTACGAATCGATCGTCCTACTCGATGTGGATCTTACGCGAATGCGCCTGCTCGAGGCAATTGACACCCTCGGGGGTCTGTCGAAGAAAAAAGCCAGGAAATTGGAGAAGGATTGGGGCGGAGCCTGATCTACGCTTCGGGGCCGCTTTTGGGATGATTACTTTCTGTTCTGCAAATTCGCCCAGACGTCGCGCAGCGTCACGGTACGGTTGAAGACAGGCGTCTCATCTGTCGAATCCGGGTCGACACAGAAGTAACCCAGTCGTTCAAATTGGCACGTCGTCCCCGTGCCCAGGCGTGCTGCCTCCGGTTCGATGTAACAGGTGGGTAGCACCTGCAACGAATCCGGATTAAGGTTGTCCAGCCAGTCCTCTCCCTCGGCAACATCGGTGGGATTCTCGACGCGGAACAGTCGATCGTACAGTCTGACCTCAGTCTGCACCGCGTGTGCCGCTGATACCCAGTGTAATGTCGCTTTCACCTTGCGCCCGTCTGGTGCGTCCCCACCCTTGGTCGCCGGATCGTAGCTGCAGCGCAATTCGATGACATTGCCGTTGACGTCCTTCACCACCTCTTCGCAGGTCACAAAGTAGGCATAACGGAGTCGCACCTCCCGTCCGGGCGCCAGGCGGAAGAACTTCTTCGGCGGCTCCTCCATGAAGTCCTCCGCTTCGATCCACAGCTCGCGTCCGAAGGGAACCTTACGTACCCCCGCCGATTCGTCTTCGGGGTTGTTGACGGCGTCCAATTCCTCGCTCTCACCCTCGGGGTAGTTGATGATCGTCAATTTGAGCGGATTGATCACCCCCATGACCCGGCGTGCGCTCTTGTTAAGCTGATCTCGAATGCAGAACTCCAGCAGCGACACCTCGACATTGTTCTCCCGCTTGGCGATGCCGACCTCTTTCCAGAATCGCCGGATCGCCTCGGGAGGGACACCGCGACGGCGCAAGCCGTTCAAAGTGGGCATCCTGGGATCGTCCCAGCCCGACATGTGCCCACTCTCCATCAACTGCAACAGGCGGCGCTTGCTCGTGACCGTGTAGGTGATGTTGCCACGCGCATATTCGATCTGCCGCGACGGGAAAATGCCGAGTTTTTCAATGAACCAGTCGTACAGAGGGCGGTGGTCCTCAAATTCCAACGTGCACATGGAATGGGTCACACCCTCGATGGAGTCACCCTGACCGTGGGCCCAATCGTACATCGGGTAGATGCACCAGTCGTCTCCTGTACGGTGGTGGTAGGCGTGCAGGATCCGGTACATCACGGGGTCGCGCAGGTTCACATTCGGTGACGCCATGTCGATCTTGGCCCGCAATACCTTGTCGCCATCGGCGAACTCACCGGCACGCATGCGCGTGAAAAGGTCGAGATTTTCTTTCGGCGAGCGATCGCGAAAAGGGCTGTCACGCCCGGGCTCAGTCAGCGTTCCACGCTGGGCACGGATCTCGTCGGCCGACTGATCATCGACATAGGCCAGACCCTTACCGATCAGCTCACAGGACCAATCGTACAGCTGATCGAAGTAGTCCGAAGCGTAGAGCGCCTCGCCAAAGTCGAATCCAAGCCAGTGGATGTCCTCGATCATGGAATCGACGTACTCCTGCTCCTCCTTGACGGGATTTGTGTCATCGAAGCGCAGGTTGTAGCGTCCACCGAACTCCTCAGCGATGCCGTAGTTGACGCAAATCGCCTTGGCATTGCCGATGTGCAAGTAAGCATTCGGCTCGGGGGGAAAGCGGGTGATCACCTCACTGTTGGTGCCGGCAGCCAGATCCGCGGCGATCGCCACGCGTAGAAAATCTCGGGGGCGGTCAGACGTATCAGCTGTCTCGGAGTTATCTGTCTTAGGACTCATCATGGACCTGTGGTAGTTAGTTGATTGCAGGTGTGAGCCTGGAGCGAACCGGTGTCAGCGGATGCGCCAGGCGTCCTTCGCCGGCTGGAACTGCCCGGCGTCTGGCAACAATTGTCGCAGATGTCGTCCGCCATAGGCGAAACCCGCAAGGCCGGGCATGCCACGATCCTCGTTCTCCACATCGAGCACGTAGTTGTAGCCGGACTCGCTCAGGGCGTGGATCACCGTCGCCCAGTTCAGATCCCCTCGGCCACAGACCCGATACTGCCACCACCAGTTGCCGATGACGCCCTGACGATAGCGCATGCGAGGGCTGACTTCACAATCCTTTAGGTCGGCGAAGTACCAGCGGCCGGCGTACTCGCGGATGACATCCTCCGCCGGCATGATCCCCATCCAGACCCAATGGGAGGGATCACAGGAAAGCCCGATGGACTCATCCGGTACTGCGTCGAGCAGCTTGTCCCACATCTCCGGATTGCAGCCGATATTGCCCATGCGCACAGCGACATCCAGGGCGATGCGGATGCCGAGTCCGCTCGCGTGTTCGGCCACCGGAGTGAACATCTCTTTGTAGCGTGCGACCAACTCGTCGCTGCGGTCGGACCCATTTCCAGGAGGCGAGGAGTACATGCCGTAGAAGGTGCCGTTGCGCACCGGACACCCGGAACCGGTCAGTACCACCGGACATTCCAGCAAAGCGGCGGCCTCGATGGCGCGCAGCAGACGCTCCTGTTCTGCACCCCGCTGGCTCTCGTCATCATCCAGCAGATTGCAGTGGGCGGTCAGACACGCCAGATAGATGTCATGCTGCGCCAGGCCATCTCGTAGTTCGTTGGGGCCCTGATCGAGAATCCTGTTGGTGTCCGCCACGCCGCTGTCGGCGAGCCGCACGCAGTCGAAATCATTCGCCTTCGCCCAGCTGCCGCACTCGTCAAGACTCCAGTTGGTCTCTGCGCCTGCGTTGGTAAAAAATCCGATGTCCATATTCGATGATCCGTCCTGTTGCTGATTGCAGTCGGTGGTTTAGATTCGGTCTGCTATTCCAAAGTGCTTCTGATCACCCGAAACAAACTAAGAAGAAACGAGAACCATGGCCCTGCTGAACGAAAACTATCTCAAGCTCAAGGCCGGCTACCTGTTCCCTGAAATCGGACGCCGCACGGCAACCTTTGCCGAGGCCAACCCGGAAGCATCGATCATTAAGATGGGGATCGGTGATGTCGTACGGGGGGTTCCGCGACCCGTGATAGAGGCCATGAAACAGGCCTGCGAAGAACTGGCGCACGATGAAAGTTTCCAGGGGTATCCCCCGGCTCAAGGGCACGACTTTCTGCTGGAGAGCATCGCCGAGCACGAGTTCGGCAGCCGCGGGGTTGCCGTCGCAACGGATGAGATCTTTCTGTCGGATGGCGCCAAGTGCGACTCCGCCAACATCCAGGAGATCTTTGCCATCGATCAGATCGTGGCCCTTACCGATCCGGTGTATCCCGTCTACTGTGACTCCAACGTCATGGCAGGGCGCACCGGTGAGGCTGATCATGCCGGGCGCTACGAGGGTTTGGTCTACCTGCCATGCACGGCCGAAAATGGCTTCTCACCGGCATTGCCGGAGACCCACGTGGACCTCATCTACCTGTGTTCGCCGAACAATCCCACCGGTGCCGTCATGTCCAAGCAGGTATTGGCGAGTTGGGTCGAATATGCCCGAAGGGAGCAGGCGATCATCATCTTTGACTCCGCCTATGAAGCCTACATCAGCGATCCTGAGATCCCGCACTCGATCTACGAGATCGATGGTGCTCGTGAGGTCGCCATCGAGATGCGATCCTACTCCAAGACGGCGGCGTTCACCGGCGTGCGTTGCGCCTTTACCGTCGTGCCCAGGCAACTGCTCGGCAGCACGCTGAATGGCGACGACATATCGCTTCACGATCTCTGGAGCCGACGCCAGTCAACGAAGTACAACGGCGTCTCCTATCCGGTGCAGAAGGGTGCTGCCGCCTGCTACGGCCCTGAAGGTAAGGCTGCCATCCGCGATTTGGTCGGATTCTACATGGCCAACGCCGCCCTCATGAAGAAAGAATTGACCGCCGCTGGCTACACCGTCTACGGTGGCGACAATGCCCCATATCTGTGGATCGTCTGTCCTGCCGGCAACGACAGCTGGGGGTTCTTCGATGTCCTGTTGCAGCAAGCCCATGTGGTCAGCACGCCCGGTGCTGGATTCGGCTCGGCCGGAGAGGGTTATGTGCGGCTCTCAGCCTTCCAGCAGCGTGACCGCGTACATGAAGCATTGGAACGAATCCGTCGGTTGTAGCATGTACCCGTCCAACTTGCTTATACTTACATTAATGTACTTTTCATGAGTTTGTGATACATTATTGTAATTGAACCAATT
>DPVW01000270.1 GCA_003529325.1 Candidatus Latescibacterota bacterium
TTGGCCCGACGGCGGACCGGCCCACCGCCTCGTACATCGATATCCGCCAACGGCACACCGATCGCTGGTTCGAACTTCGCCGGGGGGCTTTCTCGCTCGCAAACCTCCATGCCACGATTGACGGTCTGGCCGATCAGATTCGCGAGGCGTCCGCGCGGAACTTCACCCGATGGACGGCCCATCCGCCGAATGGCGGACCCTTCGCGGATCCCCTAACGAGCGGCTGGGAGTCCGAGGTCTCCCACCTGAAGGGTTGGTTGGCGGCGCGGGTCGCGTGGATCGATTCGCAGTATATCACTCCGCCTGCCTTCAATACACCGGGCGGGCTGGTGGCCGACGGCTTCAACCTGACGATGAGCTCCCCCGGCGTGGATGTGTATTATACGAACGATGGATCTGACCCGCGCGCTCCCCGCGGTGGGATCGCGGCGGGAGCGAGCAGGTTCACCGGCGCTCCGTTGCTCCTCAACTCGACCCAAATTGTCACCGCGCGGGCCGCGGTCGGTAGAGACTGGAGTGCGCCCGCCGAAGCCGTGCTGGTCGTCTCGGATAGCCTCGCGGATGACACGAACCTGGTCGTCTCCGAAATGATGTATAACCCGGGGCCGGCGACGGCTGGGGAGATCGCAGCGGGATTCGACAACAACGATCTGTTCGAGTATGCGGAATTGCTCAACATCAGCAACGATCCGGTTGCCTTGATCGGCATGGTCTTCGTCGAGGGCGTCGAATTCGATTTCAATGAGAGCCCGGTGATGCTGCTGTCCCCCGGGGAGCGCGTCCTCCTGGTGAAGAACCAGGCCGCCTTCGAGCACCGCTACGGGGATGCCTTTGCCCATAGAGTCATCGGCGAATTTGGGAACGACACCAACCTTCGCAACAGCGGAGAACAGCTCGTGTTGCACTCCTTCGGAGGCAGTCCGTTGCGCGACTTCACCTACGACGATCGACCGCCATGGCCGCAGGCCTCAGACGGCGACGGATACAGCCTGGTGTTGATCGCGCCGGAGACCAATCCAGACCATACGGTCGCCTCGAACTGGCGCAGCAGTGTTGCGCTTCACGGCAGTCCTGGCTTTTCCGATGCGACCACCTTTGCGGATTGGTCAGCAGGTCACGGCGGAGTCAGCGCCGGCTCGGACGATGACCACGATGGCCGGGATGGGTTGACCGAGTACATCGTGGCTGGCGACCCGAATGTTCCGGACGGAGGGCCACCCCAATTTGCGATCTCGACGATGTTGTTCGACGTGGCAGGCGTCGTGGATGAATACTTGGCGTTTTCAGTCCGCAAAAACCTGGCGGCTGACGATGTCGAGATGATTTCGCAGACCTCGACCAACCTCGTGAATTGGGATGATGCCAGCGGAGACCTCGTTCTCATTGAGGAGACGAACCACGGCAACGGATCCGCGATCTTGCTCTACCGCAGCGCGCTTCCGCGTGACCAACTCCCCACCAGCTCATTCTGGTATCGCCTGCACATGACCCTGCGGTCGCAATAGGAGGCCTTGGGGGCGACGGCCGTTAGGCAAACGCTTGCTTGATAGGGTTCCCACCTCTCCTGATCTTGTCAACTGGACGACCCGCAGAGTGACGAACACGATTGTTCCATTTTCAGCCCCGTTTTCGCAGCGCCGCAGGGTCAGGGGAGGTGGGGAGGCAGCCGCTCTGCTACTCATGTTGGCAAGAAAGCGCAGGAGTGGCGGCGGCCGGTGATGCAGAGCAGCGGGTAGCCAGGCAGCGGCAGCGAGAATTCAGATGAGATCATGGACGGGCAGAGTTTCCTGGGCACATGTTAAGGCGTTTTCACTTGCAGGACTCGCACCTCCCTTCCTAAATGGATCGTGATGAACCCGATACATTGTCTGGTAAGGACGGTTTGCATTTCAGGTCCGATTGTTGGTCTACTCTTGGTGATGACGGCTGGGGGATACGCATCGGTTGCCGAGTTTCAGGCGGCGGCGGCATCCAACCCGGACCTGATCCACCAGTATACTTTCGATGGCAGCAGTGAGGAGGCGCGGCGGGCCGATCAGAAGGGGACCGCGGATCTTTCCGTCCAATTGGTTGGCACCGGATTGGTAGGCGACCTGAAGTTCGCCATGCCCGGGTTCGATCTTTCCTCTGAATCCGTCATGACAACGCGCGGTCCGGGAACGGATAACGCCAATGGCGCCTATTTGCGCGCCCCGGCAGTGACCTGGGGACAAACGGTCTCATTCGAGGCTCTCTTTCAGCCGACCGAACCAGAAATCAGCGGGGGACAGTTCAACCTCGCCTACGTCTTGTCCGCGCGGGTTGGCAACGATCGTGGATATTTCCTGACGCAAGGGGGCCCCATCCCGAGCACCGGCATGCAATTTGCAAGCTCCATCGGCAACGGTCACAACGAAAGTAATACCAATACCATTCTTCCAAGTTTCACCGTCGGGAATTGGTACTATGTCTCCGGTTCCTACACGATCGGCGCGGGCAACGTCACTTGGACGAACTATGTCGCCGATCTCACGGCTGGCCAGACCGCCCTCACGCAGGTGGGCCCCTTCACCAACTCCGGCGGGACCTACCCCATTGTGAGCACGCCGCTCGGAATTGGCGGCCGCTGGGATGCCCAGGAATCATTTCCGGGATTGATCGACGAGGTAAACTTCTACGACGCGGCCTTGGCCATGGATGATTTCCAGGAGCATCTCAACCTGCTCACAGGCGCAGGGGGTTTGGCGCTGAACGTCGTAGCCAGCGGCCCTGACATCCTCCTCACCTGGAAGAGCAGCGAGGGGAAGCGTTACAACCTCCGCAGTGATTCCGGCCTCTCGAACGATCCGGCGACGTGGCCGATCCTTGACGGAAACGCCGACATTGAACCCACGGAACCGCTGAATATGCTGACTATTTCCCGGCCCGCCGACGCGATGCGGTTCTTCGTGATCGAAGAGTTCACTCCGCCGCCCCTGGTGGTGTTCACCGATGACCTTGAGAGCGGATTGGGAGAGTGGACCCTCGGCAACGATGGAGTGGCCGGGACGGCATGGGAACTCGGTGCACCCAGCAATGTGGGTCCGCTCGCGGCCAAGAGTCCGACAAACTGCTTCGGCACGAACCTCTCCGGAGAATACACCGAAAATGCGGAAGTCTGGCTGCGCTCTCCGCCCATCGATCTCTCCACGGCTGGTGGAGCTACTCTGAGCTACTTCGAGTTCGTGGATGTCGAGGGACTGTTGTTCGACTTTGGATCGGTGTCGGTCCTCGATGCCAGTGACGACTCGGTCCTCATGGTCATTCGGGATCCGGTCGACCGGCGCACGACCGACTGGAACATGGTGACCAAAGCTCTCCCCCCGGAAGCTCTTGGAAGGTCGATCAAGATCGAGTTCCGTCTGGTCACCGATGATTTCCTGGGGTCCAATTATCCCGGTTGGTACATTGACGATGTGGAGCTGACCGTGCCGTAGGAGATACGTATCCAGCATGCCGTGTAGAGACGGCCCAGAGTTCGATCTTGTGTCCTTGCGACA
>DPVW01000053.1 GCA_003529325.1 Candidatus Latescibacterota bacterium
CCTTGTCGACGCGGAGGATGGAGCCATCACGGCCATGCTGGATTTCAGTGAAGGCCACTACGGCATGTTGGTATTCGATCTTGCGATTCTGCTTGGACCCTGGGCCTGGAACCGCGAAGGGGAGGGCCTGGATATCGACAGATGCCGTCAGCTACTAACGACCTACCAGCAGCGCCGACCGATCTGTGCCATGGACAGAGCACTCTTGCCCCATGCCCTGCTGCTCTACTTCGCCACCGATGCAACGGGGTATCTCCTGCCGAAGCTGCGTGAGTCGACCCTGGAGTCGTTATCTCAGTGCAACATGTATACCGGTTTCTACACGCTGCGGGAGAATCGTTCGTGGATGGGCGAGCTTGCTTCCCTGATAGATCCTGCCTCGGTGGGTTTGTCTTGACCTGTCAGATCATCGGTCGCGGCCGAACGGCTGAAACCCTTCGGACAGAACAGGGCAGGGCACTCAAGCTGTTCTACCCCGACATGTCACATGTGGGGCGACATGAGGAGCAGATTGCACAAGTCGTCAACGACGTCATCCACTCCGCACCCAGGTATTTTGGCAGACAGGATGTCGACGGCCCCGTTGGGACCTATGCGAGATCGGGATACTTGCGGCGCAGTTGCTCGGCCCCGGCGGCTACTACCCGTGGCCTCGAGGCGCTCGAGATACTTCGGCAGTGGACTCCTACCAGGCTCGAACAGCGCGTGTGAGGGTCCTCCTTCGCGGACCACCGTCCACAGCGGATCGACGGAGTCGCTGCTGTGGATCGCCATCTTCTGCATCTGCGCATCATGCCAGTTCATCAACCGAAAAGCGGCATCGCGCACGATTTCCGGATGCTGGGCGGCAATGTTGTTCTGCTCCAGAGGATCGGCTGCCAGATCAAACAACATATCCTGCTCAAAAGGATGGAAGCCATCACAATACGTACGGATGTACATCCACTTGTCGAAGCGCAGGCCGCGCTGACAGACATGGCAACACTGGCTGACAATCAACTCGTCGCGCCCCGATCCCTGGCCGGTCTCCCCGGTACGCACAGTTGGCGCGTAGCTTTGCCCGTCCCACAGTTCGGGAATGGAACTTTTCGACCCGAGTAGTTCCATGCAGGTCGGCGCCCAGTCCACGTTGTAATGAAATCCCTCGTCCACGCTCACCGCGCCACCAGGCCATTTGATCACCATGGGAATGTGACAGGTACCGGCGTCGGCAGTGCCATGCTCGCCGTAGATCCCAAGCTCCCCCTGATTCTCCCCGTGATCGGCTGAGATGATAATCGCTGTCTCTTCGTACACACCCGCCGCCTTGAGTTTGCCGATGATCGTTGCGATCTGCCAGAACGAGGCGCGAGGCAATTATTCTTTATCTCTTGACCCGGTTTTATCGAGTAAATATACTGCACAAACGTTCACCTTTAACGACGTTTGCGCATGGACCTCGCCTGCTTCTACATCCCCCATTTTGCTGCCTGGGCCCTAGCTCAGCGGTGGAGCGATGACCCCTCCAGGGGTGATCTCCAGGCTGACCATTTGGCTATTGCCGCCTGCGCCCACGGCCGTGTGCTTGCATACACCCCGGCCTTGCGTGGTACCATCGC
Organism: Candidatus Latescibacterota bacterium; assembly: GCA_003529325.1. GTDB lineage: Bacteria > Latescibacterota > UBA2968 > UBA8231 > UBA8231 > UBA8231. The sequence continues at coordinate 1,599 of DPVW01000053.1, forward strand.
CGTCGGTGATCCCGTGGAGCGAGCCCGTCGCCTGGCGCCTCAGGCCCAGTTCCTGTTACGCGATCCGGCCGTGGAGCGAGCCCTGTGGGACCACGTTCTCTTTCGATTGTATGACCTGACGCCGCAGGTACAGCCCGTGCCCGATCCGTTGGCTGGTAGCCAGCACCCAGGGCGTCGCAAACGTTCCGGTTCAGGCTGTCTGTACGAATCTCCCGCAACCGGCCTGTGGGACAATGGCGCCTGGGCCATGCTCCAGGGTCCCGATCACAGTCAGCTGCAGAATGCTGCCACCGACCTGGGCGCCTGTGTTGGTGTCTCCTCGGCGCGGTCCTGGGCTCTGCTGGCCGCCGCATATGCGGAAGCCGGCTCGAAAACCACCGTACCCGCTCACATGATCTCCGCGTTCCTCCGCCAGGCGCCCGTCGCCCTGCTCGAAACCCTGCGCTTCAACCCCGACCTGATCGAACGTCTCGGACTCTTCGGCATGCGGGCCGTGCACCACGCCATCCACGTCACCCGTCGGCAGCTGCAGGCCCAGTTCGGCAGCGAAGGTGTGCGCCTCTTTGAACTGCTGCACCCCGTGCCTACCGAGGCATCCGTCGCCCACTTCAACCCGTGTGTGCTGTGCGCCGCCCACGACTTCGACTGGCCCGTCTTCGAACCAGGTGAGATCCAACCCGTGCTCCATCATCTGCTGGCCCAGATGGTCACCCGTCTCGACGGTCGCAGTGCCCGCCATCTCGAGATCGTGTTGCACGGCCGCCGACACAACCGCAGCGCCAGCCGCATCCTCAAGGATCCGACGGCGCGCCTCGACATTCTGCGCACCGCTGCAGACACGTTGCTGCATCTGGCGCTCACCGATGGCCAGGCCCCTCGCCGACAGGTGCCAGCTGGCCGCAGCGTGCAACGCCTGGGTATCACGCTCAGCGGTCTGACCGAACTCCCCGGTCGCCAGGCACAGCTCTTCGCCCAACGTACCGATCTGCTGCCTGGGCTCATACGCGCCATGGATGCACGCTTTCCCGGCAAACTCACGCGCCCCGTGCGCGCCCACGCCGACCCCTTCTTCCCCGAGGAGGAATACCACTTCGAACCAGTGGCTCGGTGAGGGTAGCTATAGCCGTTCCGCTCAAACCCGCGTGAAGTGTCACCATGAAGTCGTACCACGAACCGATCGATGTCGCCATCGGCGACGATGGCATGCCGTATAAATGGCGCTGGCGCAAGTCCGTCTGGCGCGTCCTGCGTATCCTCGACCGTTGGGTCCTGCAGTCCCGTTGGTGGACGGATCCTTCGGGTCTGGAGAAGCGTGATTATCTGCTTGTCGAGGCTACCCCCGAGGCACCGCGCAGCTGTGCCATAGAGGATGGCATTGCCGTTGAGATCTATTTGCAGGGGGAGGGAGATGCCTGGATCCTGGCGCGCATCCTCCACTGATCCGCGCATCCTTCTCATGTTCGTTCACCTGCACACACGCAGCTGGTTCAGCTTTCGCGCCGGTGGCTCCAGCCCTGCCGACCTCGTGCAACGCGCCGTGCAACTCGGCCAGCCGGCACTCGCCCTCACCGACCGTCACGGCGTGTACGGCACCGTGCGTTTTCAGAAAGCCTGTGGCGACGCCGGTCTGCACGCCATACTCGGAGCCGAACTCCTCGTCGACGGCGCACCTCTGGTGCTGCTGGCACGCAACGCCGGTGGCTACCGTGACCTGTGTCAGTTGCTGACACGAGCGCATCTGTCAGCTGCAGGTATCAGCCTGCTCGACAACGGTGAGATGCCGGCGGACACCTCCGATCCTCTGCCCACCGATCGTCGCGACATCCCGTCGGTCACGTTGGACGACCTGGCCACACTTTCGGCTCGCCTGCTCTGTTTAACAGGGGGTCGCGACGGCCGCTTGTGGCAACTTCTCGTTCGACGTCGAAACGAGGATGCACACCGATGGCTTGCTACAGTACAAGAGCTCTTCGGCGATGCCCTCTATGTGGAACTCACCCACGGGTTGTTGCCCGAAGACAGCCGCGTCTGCACTCGTCTGTACGAACTCGCCGGCGCCGAATCGGTAGCCACCATCGTCACCAACGACGTACGCTACGCCACACCCGCGCACTGGCAACGATACGATCTGCTCACCTGCATGCGCCTCAATCACCCTGTTGCCGAACCACACCAGGAGCGCCCACGCAATGCCGAGGCGTATCTCAAATCCGAAGTCCAACTGCGACGGCTGTTGCCATTTTGCGCCGATGCTTTCGAACGCACACTCGAGGTCAGCGAACGTTGTCGTGTCGACCTGGTGCCCGAATACATCACACCGCCATCGGCCAACATTCCTGCCGGCACGACTCCCAACAAACTGCTCCTTGATCTGTGCACTGCCGGTCTCCACCGGCTGTACGTGCCGGAAGGACGTGCACGCGCCCAAAAGCAACTCACCAAGGAATTGCTGACCATCAGTACTCTCGAATTATCAGAATTTTTCCTCGTTGTGCGCGAGGTCGTCGCCGCAGCCAAATCCCGTGGCATCCGTTGCGCCGGGCGTGGTTCGGCGGCCAACAGCATCGTCGCCTATCTGCTCGGTATCACCGCCGTCGACCCGATTCGACACAACCTGCTCTTCGAGCGTTTCCTCCACGGTGGCCGTAAGGGCACGCCTGATATCGATGTCGACTTCGACTCCGATCGCCGCGATGAGGTCATCGAATGGATGGAACAACGTTTTGGCATTGAACAAACGGCGATGACGGCAACCCTCATCACCTACAAACTGCGCCTGGCGCTACGCGACGTAGCCAAAGCGTTAGGCTGGCCCATGACCAAAGTCGATGAACTGTCTCAGTCCGTGCCTTCCGGCCAGGCACTTGAGGTCGACGAACACCGTGATCACATCACCAAGGTTCTTGGCCAATCACCGCTGACGGAACTGTTGTGCCAACGTGTCGCCGATCTGCATCTGTGCCCGCGGCATCTCGGTCTGCACTCCGGTGGTATGATCCTGTCCCGCAAACCGCTGTCCCACTTCACCCCCATACAGGTGTCGGCGAATGGGGTCAAAGTCGTGCAGTTCGACAAGGTGGATGTGGAGGCCATGGGTCTGGTGAAACTCGACGTGCTCGGGCTGCGCATGATGGCCTGCCTCAGCGAGGGCGCCGGTCTGGCTCAGCGACACGAAGGCGTCGATATCGACTTCGACGGTATGGCACTCGATGACGAAGGTGTGTACGAACTGATCCGCAGCGGTAAAACGGTCACCTTGTTCCAGATCGAGTCACAGGGCCAGATGAACCTGATCGCAAAAAATCAGCCGGAAACCTTCGATGACCTCGTCGCCGAAGTCGCCCTGTTCCGCCCAGGTCCTCTGCAGAGTGGCATGGTCCACCCCTTCATCCGTCGGCGCCGAGGCTGGGAACCCGTCATCTACGAACACCCAAGTCTCGAACCCATCCTGCGCGACACATACGGCGTCATCCTCTTCCAGGAGCAGATCCTCGATGTAGCGCACCGTTTTGCCGGTATGTCCCTCGCCGAAGCCGACGATTTTCGCTCTCTCATGTCGAAAGTGCACGACCCTGTGCGTATGCAACAGATGGGCGTCAAATTCATCGCCGGCGCCATGCAACTCGGCGTGCCGCAAGGTATTGCCGAATCCGTCTTCGAGAAGGTCTCCCATTTCATCGGCTATGGCTTCTGTCGCTCCCACGCCGCCGCCTTTGCCCAGACCGTCTACCACTCCGCCTGGATGAAGTGCTACCACCCGGCGGCGCACCTGGCTGCCTTCATGCAGCACCGTCCCGGTTTCTACAACCTGATGACCCTCGAACAGGAGGCGCGCCGTTTCGGTGTACCCGTTCTGCTACCGCACATCAATCTGTCCGGCACACGCTACGACCTGACTCGCGACGACGATGGTGTCCTCGCAATCCGCAAACCACTGACAGCCATCAAAGGACTATCCGACGAGGTCGCCGAACAGATCCTCTGGGCCCGCATGGCGGGCCCTTTTGCCACAGTAGAAGATCTGGCAACCCGCGTATTCCTCGATCGCAAAGTGCTGGACGGACTGGCGCGCTCCGGTACACTGGATGTGCTCGCCGGCAATTCACGCGACGCCTTGTGGCAGACGGGCATAGCCGCCAACCGACTGGAAGCGGGCAACACCCCGGCCACAACCTCCACACTCTTCGAAATGCCCCTGATCCTGCCCGAAGACCTGCCCGACCTGCAGCCCCTGACCTCTGCGGAACGCCTGTCCTGGGACTACAAAACCCACGGCGCCGGCCGCACCCACCCCATCAGCCTGGCAAGAAGACAACTCACCGACCTCCACATCCAATCCATCGAAACCTGCTACCGCTGCATCCCCCTGGACTCAGAAACACCCGCCGCAGGACGCGGCACCAGGGGGACCACCGACAACGAGTTTGCGCAGCCCTTTCGCGCAAACTCGGGGCACCAGGATGGTGCCATCGCCATAGTCGCAGGTATCGTCATCATGCGACAACGGCCACCCACGGCGAAAGGTTTCATGTTCATCACTCTCGAAGACGAAACCGGCTTTCTACAATGTGTCGTGCATCCCAGACTCTACGATCAGTACTACGAAACCCTGATCCAACCGTCGATCATCTTTCGCGGTCAGCTGCAAGCCACCGGTGGCTGGCGCGGCATCGTCGTACATGAAGCGTGGCCACTGCAAGGCGTCTTCGGCGGGTACTCCGGATTCCCCTCCGCCACGGGTGGCCAGGACCATCTCGACGATGGCGCCGAAGCCGTCGCTCGTGGTCATGCCCTAGGCGACACACCTGAACCTGCTTCCCCTGACTCCGACACCGTCCGAAAGGTGGGTTAACCCCTATGCCGCAGCCATCGCCTCCGGCGAAGAAGGGCCGTGCCGCCGGCTACAACACGCCCAATCGTTTCGAGACATTGCATCTGGAACCTGATCCCCTGGAACTCGATGATGAGGACTACAAGGAGAAGGTGCCAACTCAGTTTCTTGTGGATTCATCGAAATCAATTCTGGCTGAGAACAACAGTCCCGACGTCGGTTTTCGCTTCAGCCTGAATCCATACAGAGGTTGTGAACATGGCTGTACTTATTGTTATGCCCGTCCCACCCATGAATACCTCGGCTTCTCCGCCGGCCTCGACTTCGAGACGCGCATTCTCGTCAAAGAGGACGCACCCGATCTGCTGCGCGACGCATTTCGCAGAAAGTCCTGGACACCGCAGGTCGTCGCCCTCTCCGGAAATACCGACTGCTACCAACCCGTCGAACGTCGTCTCGAGATCACCAGAAAATGTCTGCAGGTCTTCCTCGAATTCCGTAATCCCGTCACCATCATCACAAAAAATGCGCTCATCACCCGCGATCTCGACATCTTGCAAGAACTGGCCAGACTCGACCTCGTGCACGTCACTCTCTCCATCACCAGCCTCAAGAGAGCACTCACGGCGATGATGGAACCGCGCACGTCGAGACCGGAGAAACGCCTTGCCGCCATCGCCAACCTGCACCAGGCGGGCGTGCCGGCTGGGGTCAACGTTGCGCCGCTGATCCCCGGCCTCAATGACGAGGAAGTACCTGCCATTCTTGAAGCATCAGCAGCGCACGGCGCACAATGGGCAAACTATATCATGGTGCGCCTGCCAGGCGCCGTGAAGCCATTGTTCATAGACTGGTTACAGCGCAACATGCCGGATCGGGCTGGCAAAATCGTACGTCGACTTCAGGCAGTGCGAGAGGGTGAATTGTCCGATCCCCGCTTCGGTAGCCGCATGCGTGGCGAAGGGGAGCTCGCCGATGTGGTTGCCAGCTTCTTCCAACTGTCCCGTCGACGTTACGGTCTCGAGAATCGCCACTACGAACTGGCGACAGATCGTTTTCGGCGCACGGGTCATAACCAGTTGAGTCTTTTTGATCCATGACGACAGACCGCTATCGCCAGGCAAGAGACCGGGGTGCCGACTTTCTGCTACAGCATCTGCATGCCGATGGCAGCTTCGGCAATCCAGAAAAGGGCGTGACCGAGTATTACAAAGTACCCTCCGCCTTCTTGGTCTCCGGCCACAGCCGGTCCGCTGGCCGCCTGCTCGATTGGATCCGCCGTCACGGCCTGCGCGACAATGGGGACTTCGGTCCCAGACCAGCAGCCGCAACCGACACCTACTACTACACCTACTACAATGCCTGGGTCATCAAGGCAGCCCACCGCATGGGCCAGTTCGACCTGTCTCAGCGGGGTATGGACTTCCTCATGGGCTTCTGGGACGCAGCCAGTGGCGGATTCTATTCGAGTCCGACCCAACGGACGCCGGAGACCAAACAGGACTTGTGGGTCGTAGCCGGTTCCGGTTGGAGCGCTTTGTACACGGGCAGAATGGATGTGGCCCGCCACGTCGGCCACTGGATGAACCGGTTGCTGGACGCACAGCCTAACTATCCGGAAGTGCTGTACAGTGTCTCAAGCGCTGCCACCGGTCTGATCACCGAGGTCCTTGATGGAGATGACTTTCGTTATGTGCTGAGCCGCGACGAATCGAGGGACCAGTCCTTCTACCACCCCGGGATCGCCGCCGGTTTTCTCGCACGGCTGTATCAGGCGACAGGTGAAGATCAATGGCTTGGTCTGGCGAGGCAGTACCTGCGCTTCGCCGAGCACGTGGGCGCGTACCACTTTCGTCTGTTGAGGGCAGGGAAAGTCGGTTGGGCTGCCGCAGTGCTCTACACGTTAACCGGCGAAGCCAAATACCGGAACATGGCCATTCGCGTCGGCGATGAACTCGTCGCCCAACAGACTGCAGAAGGGTACTGGAATTGGCCTGCGGAAGATGGCAGTCTCGAAGCCAACAACGACATCACCGCCGAAATGGTCGTCTGGCTCGATGAAATCCATCAGGCCATTGGCTAAACGCCACATGACAAGCACCACAGATCACCAATCGGTGGACACTACGCAGCGCTACGACTCCCTGTTGTATGTGGGCGTCCTGCTGCTGGCG
>DPVW01000252.1 GCA_003529325.1 Candidatus Latescibacterota bacterium
GAAGGCGTGCAACAGGAGCTACTCAAGATTCTTGAGGGTACCGTCTCCGGTGTCCCCCCAAAAGGGGGACGGAAGCATCCAGAACAGCCCTTGGTACAGATCAATACGCGAAATATCCTGTTCATCTGCGGTGGTGCTTTCGATGGCCTCGACAAGACGGTATCGGCCCGCATTGGGCGCCGAGCCATGGGTTTTGGCGCCACCGACGAGGTCGCAAACGACCTGGATCCAGGCCAGTTGCTGGCTCGTGTAGAACCGGAAGACCTGATACAATACGGTCTGATCCCGGAACTCATCGGCCGTCTACCCGTCGTGAGTACGCTCCACCCACTGTCCAACGAGGCCTTACTCGACATTCTCGAAAAACCTAAAAATGCTCTCGTGAGACAGTATCAGAAGCTTTTTGAGATGGATGGTATGGCCTTGAGCTTCGAGGAGATGGCCTTACGGAAGGTCGTCGAGCTTACCCAGGACAAAGCCATGGGAGCTCGTGGGTTACGTGCGGTCCTCGAGATGGCCATGTTCGAGATCATGTTCGAATTGCCTTCGAAGGAGGACGTTAAGGAATGCATTATCACGGCCGACTTCATAGAGCATAAGGGTCCACCAACCTTTGTCTATAAGAAGAAGCGCGCCTGAGCTCGGACGTTCCAGATCCGCTGCGGAGAGGTCGTCGGCCACTGGCAAGACGACTGCAACTACGCAGCAAGGCTTTGACCGCGGTACGGCAGTTCTTCTTGCGACGTGGCTTTATCGAGGTGGAAACACCAGCGGTCGTCGCACAGCCCGCTCACGAGCCCTTTCTCGACCCGCGTCAATTGCTCGGCCCGGGCTGGCTCATCACGTCGCCCGAATATCACATGAAGCGCTTGCTCGCCGCCGGCGTTGGACCATGCATTTTTCAGATCTGCCGTTGCTTTCGTGATGCGGAGCGCGGCCCACAACATCGTCCCGAGTTTACCATGGTCGAATGGTATCGGGCGCACGCTCCCTATGACCGCATCGCCACCGACGTCGAAAGGCTCGTCGCCCACACCGCCCGTGCCCTGCTGGGTGAGACACACATAGACGGGCGGCATGGACGGATCGATCTTCAGCAGCCATGGCCCCGTGTTACGGTGGCCGAAGCATTCCGAGTGTTCGCCAACATCGATCTTGGCGCAGCCAGCGATGTCGAGACATTTCGGCGTCAGGCGTTGGCTGTGGGCTGCACCAGTATCGACGATGGGGACGACTGGGATTCCACATTTCACAAACTTCTCGTCGAGCGCGTTGAACCAGGACTGGCCTCGATGGGACGCGGTGTCCATCTTCGGCAGTATCCGGCAGCTCTGGCGGCTTTGGCTCGGCTGAGTCCTCAAGACGCAACCGTCGCCGAGCGCTTCGAATCGTATGCAGGTGGCTTGGAACTGGCCAATGGCTTCGGCGAACTCACCGATGCACGAATTCAGCGACGACGTTTTTGCGACGAACGGCGCATACGGCAACGGCGGGGACGCCCGGCGCTGCCCCTGGACGAGGCCTTCTTGCGTGATCTGGAGGAGATGGCCCCTGCATCAGGCGTGGCCCTCGGTCTGGACCGACTCATCATGCTCGTCACCTCAGCTGAGCAGATTGACGACGTCGTCGCCTTCTGACACACTTAAGAACAGGAGCTCGGAACCAAAGTGGAGACAATGGCTGAGTCACCGATGAGTCGAATACTGATTGTTTCGGATCACACTACTCTATGATCGGTTTATCGATCGAGCGCGAACCCATGAAGTCCCGTTGCTCGTGCTCGGTCCATCCGTGGCAACACAGCAATGGGCGGCTCTGCTCCATGGTGGGGCCAGTGCTTATGTCACAACTCCCATCGACGCCGATGCGCTTGGGGCAACTGAAGATCGCTGACAGTCGATTGTACGAAGCCAAAAACGAGGGCCGAAATCAGACCGTGTTTGAGTAATGGGGGGGTAACGCCAGTGCGGAATGCGGTGGAGTCGGCTGGGTGTAGCTAGTCAGCGACCGTTGCCAGAGGTTCGGCGGAAGCCAAAACGCCATCGATGAGCCCGAATTCCATCGCCTCCTCAGGCGAAAGAAAATAGCTGCGATCGGTGACGGCTTCGATTGCCTCGTTGTCCTTGCCCGTGTGGTCCACAAGGACCTGGTTCAACCGCCGCCGCCATTCCATGATCTCGCGCGCATGAATTTCAACATCGGAGGCCTGGCCACCTACACCACCCCAGGGCTGATGTAGCATGATGCGCGAGTGCGGCAATGTGTGGCGCTTACCCGGTGTCCCACCAGCCAGCAGAATGGCGGACATGCTGTACGCCTGGCCGATGCACAGGGTGGCCACATCGCAGGGGATGTGCTGCATCGTGTCGTAGATCGCCAGCCCCGCCGTGATCAGGCCGCCCGGACTGTTGATGTAAAGAGCGACGTCCTTCTTTGGATCTTCGGAAGCGAGGAACAAGAGCTGTGCGATGATCAGATTTGCTTCCGCATCGTCGATGACGGACCCGATAAAAATGATCCGCTCCTTGAGCAGACGCGAGAAAATGTCGTACGCGCGCTCTCCGCGACCGGTCTGTTCGATGACGATGGGGACGATAGCCATGATTGGATTTGAGGATAACCGCCGCCCCAGCCACTGTCAACGGAGCTTGAAGAAACGGCGCTTGAAGAAGACCTCTCTTTTTGACACCTCTGGAGAGGGCCGCTACATTGCCTGCCGTTCTGTCAGGGATGGTAGATGACTGCATGCCTCGTCCCATCCGCTGTGCTGGATGTCGGCGTTTTGGGTAGTATCAACCAAGACACGATCGAGCACCCGGATGGCCGCATCCAGCACGAACTTGGCGGCGTGCTCTTTACCGCCTGCGCGTTGGGTTACCTCGGCGGCGGCGCGCTTCGTATCTGGCTGCTGGCACGAGCGCATGACGAACTCGCCTGCAGCCTTCGTCAGCGACTGTCCCATGTTCCCGGTTTGCGCCTTGATGACTTGTTCGAGACCCCCAGCCCCGGGTATTGTTGTCGGATCATGTACGATGAGTGGGGTGGCAAGAGGGAAGTGCTGCAGGGCGATGTTGCACCCCTGACAATGGCGGAGTTGTCGCCATTTCTGCCTCGCCTGCAGGCCCTGGTGGTAAATTTTGTCACGGGCTTTGAGTTGGACCTCGAGACGCTTGCGGCGATTCGGGGCGGTGTCGAAGGACCGCTGTTGATGGATGTCCACAGTCTGACACTGGGACGCCGAAAGGATGGCTTGCGTTTTCCTCGTCGTCCGTCGGACGCAGACAGGTGGCTGGCGTTGGCAGATGTAGTGCAGATGAATGAGTTGGAGGCCCATATTCTCGGGGCACCCGCTGACGAGGAGGGACTTCTCGACTGGGCATCTTTGCTCGTAGAGCGCGGCCCCAGAGCGGTTATCGTCACGCGCGGTGCAGCTGGTGCCGTTGTCGCGGGGCGGGAGGCGAATGGCAGATTGATTCGAATTTCGCAGAAGGCTCATCCCGTCGACGTCGCCCACGAGATCGACCCCACCGGCTGCGGTGATGTCTTTCTCGCGGCGCTCACCGCTGCAACAGTTCGCGGCACGGATCTGCAGAGCGCCGCTCAGATGGCAGGTCGGGCAGCGGCAAGTAATTGTCTTATCACAGGAATCGATGAGCTTCATCGTCTGGCGCCTTAACCAGGTGGCCATCCGTCTCTTCAAGGATCGACACCCATGCCTCAACAGTTCGACTTTCCGAAGAATCCGATCCAGCAATTGCGGTTCAGCCCGCGTACGGTTTATCTCGTGCTCGCAGTCCTCGCGACTCTCTGGGTACTGTCCGGGATCTACACCGTGGACCCAGATGAAAAGGCCGTCATTCTGCGCTTCGGCAAGTTGCATGCTGTCGTAGACCCCGGTCTGCATTACCATCTGCCCCGGCCGATCGAGATGAATATCATTCGTTCCACCACGCGAGTCTATCGCGAAGAGATCGGTTTCCAGACGATCGACCCGGGTCCTCCGGCGCGGTATCGTCAGCGCCCGAAGGAATCGCTCATGCTCACTGGGGACGAAAATATCGTCAACGTGGAGATGGTCGTTCAGTACAAAGTGAGCAGCGTCACCGACGCCCTGTTCCACGTTCGCGGCCTGGGTGCATTCGAGGGCAGCAACCAGGGGCTCATACACGATGCCTGCGAAGCCTCCTTGCGGCAAGTCGTGGGGCGCCACGGCATTGACGAGGTGCTCACCGAAGGCAAGCTCCGCGTGCAGACGGAGATCAAAGAGAAGCTGCAGGAGCTATTCGATATCTATCGCTGTGGTCTCACCGTCCAGACAGTGCAGTTGCAATCGGTTGGACCACCGCAGCAGGTTGATGCTGCCTTCAAGGATGTGGCCAGCGCCAAGGAAGACCGTGAGCGTCTCGTCAACGAAGCACGCGGTTATCAGAACGATGTGATTCCGAAGGCGCGGGGTGAGGCAGAGCGCATGCTGAAAGAGGCCGAAGCCTATACGGTCGAACGCGTGCGGCGCGCCCAGGGCGACGCCGATCGCTTCGGCGCCGTCTATGCCGAATACGTCAAGGCGCCGGAGGTCACGGAACGCCGACTTTACATAGAGACCATGGAACGGATCCTACCCAAAATGCAGAAATACATCATTGACGCGGACGGCAAGGGTGTCATCAATCTCATCAACCTCGAGCGCCTTATGTCGGCGCCGGCGCGGTAGGGGGGGCAGGAATATGCGGACCGCCATCGGTATCGTCATCGCTCTAGTCGTCACACTATTCGCGGCCAATCTTATGCTGTTCACGGTCAGCGAGGTCGAACAGGTCGTAGTCACACAGTTCGGGAAGCCGAAGCGGGTGATTACAGCCGCGGGGTTGCACTACAAAATGCCGTTTATTGAGAAGATCACGGTATTCGACAGGCGTCTGCTCGATTACGACAGCGCTGCCGACCCGATCTTCACCAAGGACAAAAAG
>DPVW01000209.1 GCA_003529325.1 Candidatus Latescibacterota bacterium
AGTACGAACACGCTGAGAATCAACATTATCTGCTCTCCATGATGAGTGTGGGATATGCGGTCTGTGCCTCATGGTCGACGATGAACATCAGTTCGTTCAGCTCTCCCGCCTCCCAATTCTGCACGCCATCGTCATAGAACCGGCTGCCCGGGTTCCCCGATTGCCCCCCGGGGTGCACACCCCAACCGACGGCGCCCTCCGGTTCCAGCGACACGACCATACGCCACGAGGGTCCCTGAAATTGTTTGGACCGGGACACGGGATATACCGCATTCAGGGTGGCCGCGCCACCGCCTGTCTGCAGACCTGCGCGCGAGAAAGCGCCGATCCCCAGAAGGTGCATGATCCGTTCCTCCCGGGCCGAACTCCATGCCCAGGGGGGCCCCATGGGACCAAAAGCAGCGCGCAGAGAATCGACTGTTGCGGCAAAACTCGACTGTGCCAGATCGGCGAAGGTCTCTTTCTGCGGCGTGCGAATGTCGTCGAACCAATCATCGGTGCCACCCGCGGCGGCCATCTCGACAACCCGCGCCCGGGTTGGGTAACATTTCTCCTGCAGCCTGCAGGCCCAGCCCTGGCCAAGCTCGTCATGCCAGATGCTGTGGTTGAGCCGTTTCCACCAGCCACTAAAAATCGTGGGTGCCACAGCGTCGCTCCGATTCTCGTAGTTCCAGGCTTTCAGAAGCTCGAGCACGGGTCGATCGATGGGACGCAGTCGGTCGGGATCGAGTGTTTCCAGCAACCTGGGCAGGAGGGACTCGGCATGCAGGCTGTGTTTGTCGAACTGCAGCGCCCGCATGGAGTCCGGCGTGGCGTCGTGCATCATCGCCAGCCGGTCTTGGAGTCGTCTGGCACGGTAGTATGAGAAGTTGAAACCCAGGTAATTGCCGTAGGATTCGTCCACCGGATGCTGGTTGGCGGAGAACACGTAGCCACGCGCCGGATCGAATTCCCCGGGGTTCTGTTCCGGTGACAACCAGTCTTCTCCCGCGGTTTCAGACTTCGAGCCATCACGAACATAACGCCCTTCGCCAGGCCGTTTGTGGGGCAATCGACCGGCAACCTGCATACCGATGTCACCTTGCGTCGTCGCGTATACGAAGTTCTGCGCGGGGCGCACAAAATGCTGCAGGGCCGCCTTTACGTCCTGTGCGCTGGACGCACGATTCAGCAGGTAGAAAGTGCGCACTTCATTGCCGCCCACATGGGCCAGCCAGCGCATGGCGCAGTCGGGCGGTACCATATCGTACAGCGAAGGCCAGCCCTCTTCGTCAGGAGCTTTTTCTGCGCTGCGGCGCACGACGGGACCATGCTCTGTCCAGAGCAGAGTGTCTTGCACAACACCGACGTCGCGCACGACGATCTCTTCGACGCTGATGCGAGCCGGGCGCCAGGCGCCATCCCACTCGTATTCCGGCGAGCCGTCCCGCAGTTTGAGTTGGAACCAGTCCAGTACATCGGCATTCGAATTCGTAATGCCCCAGGCGACCTGCCTCGTGAAGCCGATGATGACACCCGGCAGTCCGGGGATCGACACACCATAGGTGTCCAGATCGGGCGCCGTAAGCTGCACCTCGTACCAAATCGACGGCAGGGTCAACGACAGATGGGGGTCCGAGCTCAGTAGCGGTGATCCCGTGCTCGTGCGCCCGCCAGCAATCGCCCAGTTGTTACTGGCACCGTGCGACCTTCCTGCACTCGGGAAGGTGGGTCCCGGCACCAGGCTAAAGGGGCTTCGGGGAGCCGGCAGCGTGCTCGTCGATTTCTTACCCCGCGTGTGGGGCACGATGGGCGCCGCACCTGCAAGCGTTGGCGGGAAGGCCGACTCGACCGCGGACTCGCCGAGACGCTCTCGCACGTGCGTGAGTAGCCGGTCGAGGCTCAGGCCGCTGAGATCCGATACCATGTACTGCTGTACCATCAGCGATCGCAGCGGCGACCATGGCTCTGGCCAGCTCGCCAGCAGCTTGTATTCGAGGGGCAGTTCGGCAGCCGTCAGAGAGGCGATGTAGGCGTTCACTCCCGCGGAGTAGTCGCTGAGCACCGCTGCCGTCACCGAGTCCCGACCGATCAGCGCCAGACTTGCCTCGGCCCCGGCGCGCAAACCGAGCCGCCGGTGGAAACGGTCAACCTGGAGGGCCCCCGCTCCCAGGATCTCGGCCAGCCGACCGGCGGGCACGCGCGAAAGTATGTCGATCTGGAAGAGTCGATCCCGTGCCACCAGGTAGCCCTGAGCGAAATAGAGATCGTGGTCGTTGTCCGCCAGAACATGCGGGACCCGACGGTCGTCGTACACAACGCGGACCTGCCCCTGCAACCCCGCGATCTCGAGTCTGTCCGGAGTGCTGGAATCAACGTCCTCAGCATTCTGCCAGAAGCCCACAAAGGGATCGAGCAAGCGTCCAAAAGGGGGTAAGCCCATGATACGGCTGCTACCTGCTGCGACCAGTCCCACCGTAGCGCCCAAAAGCAGCGCCGTCTTCAACCACTGCATACACCCCCCTGTTGCTGTTGTCGTAATCAGTGCTGACAGACGGGCATTCGTCAAGAGATTGGCATCCCTCCACCGAACACTCACACTTGCCTCGGTTCCACCACCCACCTTTCGTACTCCCTATATGAAAGAGGGAGCACACCGATGACCGACACCCCGACGCCGACACACTACAGCGCCATAAACGACGATGTCCTCGACGAGGAGCAGCGCGATCTCTCCTTTCGCCCCTGTGGCGTCGATGCACCTGTCCGCCTGACTCGTGAGCAGATCGACCACTTCAACGAGCGCGGTTACGTCCTTCCAGTCGATGTTTTCGCCACCACCGAGATGGCCGAAATTCGCACTTATTTTGACGCGCTGCTGGCGCGGGTGCTCGCCGAAGGCAAGGACCAGTACTCTATCAGCACCGCCCACATGAAGTACCGCCGGGTCTACGATCTGCTGGCCGAACCGCGCATCGTCGACTGCGTCGCAGACCTGCTCGGCGAGCACGTCGTCGGCTGGGGTTCGCACTTCTTCTGCAAGATGCCACATGACGGCAAGACCGTCGCCTGGCATCAGGACGCCAGTTACTGGCCCATGACACCGTCAAAAACTGTCACCGTGTGGCTCGCCGTCGACGATGCCGATACCGACAACGCCTGCATGCGCTTCCTCCCCGCATCGCACACCCACGGCCACCTGCCCTACCGCGAGAGCGACGCCACCGAAAACAATGTCCTCAATCAAACGGTGGAAGAGGCGGAGGATCGATTTGGTGAACCGGTAAATGTCGAACTGAAGGCAGGCCAGATGTCGATGCACACCGACCTGCTGCTGCATGGATCCAAGGCCAACGGATCCGACCGGCGACGCTGTGGCCTGACGCTGCGCTACTGCACGACCGACGTGCGCGCCTACCAGGGCTGGTCCGGGAAGGGTGTCATTATTCGCGGCACCGATCCGAGCCGTCACTGGGGCAATCCACCGCCTCCTGAACAGGACTGATCTCACCATGAGCCTGGTTATGTTCAATCCCCTTGCCATTCTCGTTTCCACCCTCGTTGCTTTCGGCCTCGGCGCACTCTGGTATGGCGTCTTGTTCAACAACGCCTGGATCCGCCTCAACGGCTACAGGGGCAAATCAGCCGAACTTGAGCAGATGAAAGCCGGCGCCCCGAAGGCTTATGTCGTCTCCTTCCTCTGCAATGGAGTCATGGCCGCATCGTTGGTGGTACTGGCTGACTATATCGTCCTCGACACCATTCCCCAGGCGCTCAAACTGGGACTACTCGTCTTCGGTGGTTTTGTCGGCCCCATTGGGCTGATCGCCAATTTCTACTCCGACCGTCCCATCGGCGCCTAGCTCCTCGACGGCGCCTACCAGTTGCTTTGCATCATGCTCATGAGTGTCATCGTCGTCCTCTGGTTGTGATGTGACCGTCGCTTCCCCTCCTGAGTCCGCTGCCGCCCTCGAGCTCTTCCACCCGCTTGTGCGCCAGTGGTTCAGCGAACAGGTCGGCACACCGACCGACGTGCAGGCCGCCGCCTGGCCTCGTATTGCCGCCGGTGATGACGTCCTGGTTACGGCACCCACGGGGTCGGGCAAGACACTCACCGCCTTCTTGTGGGCTCTCGACCGACTGGTCTCCAGCGACTGGCCCGAAAATTCAACGAGCGTGCTTTATGTCTCGCCGCTGAAGGCGCTCAACAACGACATTCGTCGCAACCTGCTGACACCGCTGGAAGAACTGCGGCAACTCTTCGAGAAGACAGGAGCACCCTTCCCGAACATCCGTGCCCTGACCCGCTCCGGTGATACACCACAACAGGATCGGCGTCGCATGCTGCGGCAGCCTCCCGAAATCCTCATCACCACACCAGAGTCGCTCAATCTGCTGCTCTCTTCCCAGGGGGGGCGTGGTCTATTGTCGGGTCTACAGACCGTCATCCTCGACGAGATTCATGGCGTTGTCGGCAGCAAGCGGGGTGTTCATCTCATGACTGCCGTCGACCGGCTGGTGCGACTATCGGGAGAATTCCAGCGCATCGCCTTGTCGGCGACGGTGCGCCCCCTGGAACGCATCGCCGAATTCGTTGGCGGTTATCGACTCGTCGGTGGCTCCACGGGGGCCGCCGAATACGAACCACGTCCGGTGGCGATCCTGCAGTCGGCGACCAAAAAGCGATACGACGTAACCGTCCGCTTTCCCGAAGAGGCCGCCAGTAGCTCCGAGGAGACGGACAAGGACTCGATCTGGCCGGCATTGATCACCGACTTCGAAGCGATCATCGAGCGCAATCGTTCGACCCTCGTCTTCTCCAACTCCAGGCGTCAGTGCGAAAAGATCACCCGTTTTCTCAACGAGGAGCGCGAACGACCACTGGCTTACGCCCACCACGGCTCGTTGTCGCGAGAGATCCGCGAGGTCGTCGAAACCCGGCTCAAGGCGGGTGATCTCAAGGCCATCGTCGCCACCAACTCGCTGGAGATGGGCATCGACATCGGCGCCCTCGACGAGGTCGTGCTCGTGCAGTCACCCCCCACCATCTCCTCCGCCATCCAGCGTGTTGGTCGCGCCGGCCATCAGGTGGGGGAGATCAGTCGCGCCACACTCTATCCCACACACTCCCATGACTTTCTCGAAGCGGCTGTGCTGGCAGCACGCATCGATCAACATGACATCGAGGAAATTCTACCGATTACGGGTGCCCTCGATGTGTTGGCGCAGGTGCTCGTGTCGATGACGGGTGTGGAGAGCTGGGATCTCGACGAACTGTTTGACGTCATCCGCACCAGCTATCCCTACCACACTCTCAGTCGACGACAATTCGACCTCGTCATCGACATGCTCGCTGGTCGGTATGCGGGCAGTCGAATCCGCGACTTGCGTCCCCGCATCACCGTCGATCGTCTCGATAACACCGCCGAAGCCCGCAAGGGCGCCATGTACCAACTGTATATGTCGGGGGGCACCATCGCCGACCGTGGTCTGTTCAAGTTGCGCCTCGCCGATTCCAACGCCGTTCTCGGCGAGTTGGACGAGGAGTTTGTCTGGGAATCCTCCGAAGGCCAGTCCTTCACACTCGGCACACAGAACTGGACGATTCAGAAGATTACCCACAACGACGTCTTTGTTACGCCGGCCTCACCAAAGGCTGTCGATCTACCATTCTGGAAGGGCGAAGGGGGCAACCGGGACTTCCACTTCTCCGATGCCATCGGTTCTTTTCTCGAAGATGCGGAGGCCCACCTCGAATCTCCCGAGTTCCGGGAACGGCTGCTCACCGAACACCACATGGAGACAACTGCCGCCGACCAGTTGCTGGCTTTTCTAAGCCGCCAGCGTGAGGCCACCGGCGGACGGCTGCCACACCGCCATCACCTCCTCGTCGAAAAGGTCACCTCCGGGCCTGCTGGACACATGGGCAGCCAGGTCATCCTGCACACCTTCTGGGGTGGCCGTGTCAATCAGCCCTATTCTCTGGCTCTCGACGCCGCCTGGGAGGAACGTTTCAACAGCCGCCTCGAAGTCTACTCCGCCAACGACTGTATCATCATCGTTTTGCCCGACGACACCGGCGCCGACGAGATCCTGTCGCTGGTGCATTCCGGTCGCGTCGAAGAATTGTTGCGCACAAGGCTGGAGGCATCCGGCTTCTTCGGCGCCCGCTTCCGCGAGTGTGCCCAGCGAGCGCTACTGCTGACGCGGCGCAGCATGACGGAGCGTATGCCTTTGTGGCTCAGTCGACTGCGCTCGCAGAAGTTGCTCGACGCCGTCATGCGCTACGAGGACTTCCCCATCCTCGTCGAATCCTGGCGCACCTGCCTGCAGGACGAATTCGACATGCCCGCACTGCGTCAGGTCCTGTCCGAACTCGAGACTGGCACCATCGAATGGTCCGAGGTGCGTACCTCCCGACCGAGCCCATTCGCCACCGCCGTCGCCTTCGGTCAGGTCAACGAATACATGTACATGGACGACGCCGCTTCGGGCCGACAGACATCGAAGCTGCGCCCCGATCTGTTGCGTGAGGTCCTGTTCACCCCCGAACTGCGACCGACGGTGCCGCCTGCAATCGTGCAGCGTTTCGAAACCAAGCGGCAACGCCTGCACGAGGGCTACGCGCCGACGGAGCCACGCGAGCTCATCGATTGGGTCGATGAACGCCTGCTGCTGCCTTGGGACCAGTGGCAGGCGCTGAAAGACGCGGTCATTCGGGACACGGCGGCTAGCGAGATCGGCGAAGATCCCATCGCGGTCTGCGGCGACCGACTCGTGCGCATCGAGGCGCCCGGTCTGTCACAGCCCGCCGTCGCCGCGCTGCAGACCGTACCACGTCTTGCCGCCGCACTGCCCTGGTGGGACCGGGCGGTGGCAACCCTCCTGGATGGCGGCGAACCGATCGCCGTCGAGCCAGCACCGATCGACGAGGACGGCCTGCCCCTGTTCACCCTCCTCGCCGATTGGCTCGCCTACTTTGGCCCCATGGACAGTGACACCCTCGCCGCTGCTCTGGGTCTGAGCAGCGCGCAGTTGTTGCCAATCCTCGACGAGTTGAGCGCCGATCAGGCCATTGTCGTTGGCCGTCTCGTCGATGGCGTAGATGCCGATCGGTTGTGCGACGCGGGCAACTTCGAGTCCCTGATGCGCATGACCCGCGCCGACGCCTCCCCCGACTTCCAGACACTGCCCATCGAACAACTGGCGTTGTGGTTGGCTGTCGCCCATGGACTGCATGAACCCGGAGACAACAGTGAAGACTTGCGTCGACGCCTCGAACCCCTTCTCGGGTTCAGCGCCGCTGCCTCGTTGTGGGAAACCGAGATTCTGCCGGCGCGCATGCAGAGCTACACCGGTGCCCTCATCGATGGGGTCCTGCAGGAAAGCGTGCTGCGCTGGGTGGGGTGCGGTCGCGAGCGCCTCGCATTCTGCTTCGAGGCCGATCTCGACTTGCTCGGCGCCGGTGACACAGAACCTGAGGAGACCGACAAGAGTGCGGTGCGCTCCCTGTTCCCCGACCCTTATGGTCGATACGACTTTGCCACCTTGCAGACGGCGACAGGCCTCGACACCACGGCCCTTTCCCAACGTCTGTGGGACGCGGTCTGGAGTGGTTCTGTCACCAACGACACCTTCGCTGCGGTACGCCGTGGAGCCGAGTCGAAGTTCAAACCTCCTGCCACGCCGCAGGCGCCATCGCGCCGCCCGGTAGTCTCTCGTCGCCCCGCCGATGGACGCTGGCAAGGCAGTACAATCTATCCTGGCAGTTGGCGTCTCTTGCCCGATCCGGTTTCGGCACAGGACCCGTTGGAGGAAGAGGAACGGAACAAGGACCGCGTGCGCCTGTTGCTGGATCGTTACGGTGTATTGTTCCGCGAACTGACGCAACGCGAACTGCCCGCCTTCCGCTGGAGCCGCCTGTTCCGCTCCTTACGGTTGATGGAACTGTCGGGCGAAGTGCTGGCGGGCCGCTTCTTTGAC
>DPVW01000089.1:0-3374 GCA_003529325.1 Candidatus Latescibacterota bacterium
CGACGCCTTGCAGGTACTTTCGGATGGCGCCTGGCTCTGTGAGGGCAGCGACGACCTTCACGGTACCGCCGCAGCGCTCACATACGCGGACTATTTTGATTTCTCTGGCAAACAAAACCCCCGTTCACATTGAGTCGAACGGGATTGTTTGTAACCTTAAACCGGGCTATAGCCGTATAGTTATCAAACAACGTTAGTCACGGTTAGTCACGAAAAAGTTAGTCACGAAAAAATAGATCAAAATCGCCACTATAACCGCACCTTTGTAGAGGTCAACATACATTGTCGACTCTCCTTCTGGCGGTTTCCCGAGCGGTCGCAATTTGTGCCTCCGTTAGAACGTAGCCATCGACCCGTCCCATTAGACAATTACCGATACAGTCATCATGGCGAAGACCTAAAACATGCCCGACTTCATGAGCTATAGTTCGGGAAAGCGACCAAGCACCAACTACAGTGTGAAACCCATAGGAGGACCTCGGTAGTCCCGGAATACTCATTTCTCGCATTGCATTACCTTGGCTAGTGTTGCCAATGAACGGGTAGATATAGACATGGCAAAATTTTCCGCAAAGTTCATCGAGAAGTAGCCATTTAATATTTATTGAACTCAGGCACCTGGAAACATTGCAGCCATATCAGGGTTGTTTGTCATCATTGAATCTGCCAACTCCGCATCCCTATCATATTGGGTCAAAGGCTTGGACATCGTCTCTCGACATTGTTTCGCAGCATCTATGTTCGAAAAAGGACCTTTAGGCATCTCGCCGGTGATGTCGGTAAACCCATATTCCACAGCAAGCTCTACGGTCTGGACAACCTTACCGTTCATTAACTCGAGGTCCTCTTTCGTGGCTGTATTGAGAAGCGCCGCGACAGCTCGTCCAGTAAATACAGGAGTCTCTCCATCAGGGAAAGCCGCGATTTCAGTAACAGCCCCACCCGGGTACAAAGTCACGGCATGCACACCGTAGGGTTTAAATTCAACCGCCATGTCCGTTGTCAGACGATCGAGTCCTGCCTTGCCAACGCCATAGCCAACGTCGAATAGGTAATTGACGCCACCGAAGCTCGAGATCTGCACAATCAGTCCAGCTTTATTCTTAACCATCACCGGAGCGACAAGAGCACTCATAACATAGGCGCTGCGAAGGCCTATGTTGAGCGAAGCATCAAACACCGCAATGGGCCTTTCCCAGAACGGCTTACCAAAATGAGATTTGATTGCAAGCAATCCTCCATATGCACTATTCACCAGGAGATCTACCTGGCTCTCTTGCTCCTTCACTTCCTCCACAAAGGTATGCACAGCCGCATCATCGCTCTGATCAAGCTTGCAAGCTATCACGGTGCCCCCCTTATTACCTTCAGCAGCTTCCTTTACCAGACTGTTCAGCCCTTCTTCATTTCGTGCAGTAGCATACACACGACAGCCCGCCTCGCGCGCCAGCACCAGAGCTATGCCCCGGCCAAGACCACGAGAGGCGCCAGTAACAATGCAAACCTTAGAGCTATTCATCTGATCTCCTTAGTAAAGTTTTTCGTCATGTTATTTTTCTTACGTATGCTTCTCACTCTTCTAGAGCTCACCTCGAAATTTGTAAACGGCAAAGGATGCTCTGTGCAGCTTCGATCGGGCTAGGAGGGCGTGTCAGAGTTCGTTTCGCCGACTGCAAGCGGCCATCCTTGAGGCCAAGAGGCGAGATAGGCGTGAACCTTAGTCTGGGGCCCATGCCGACCGGCCCAAATCCTCCGCCTCTTCTTATCCTACATCCATTCTCACAACAGACGGATCACACCGGCCACGTGGACCGGCGAATGTGTCCAACTCTATCCCGATGCTTTTGTCAAAGATCAGACCGGTGGTGACACTGGGCAAGCTCGTCCCACGTTGTTCACCGCGCAACATACCTGAATCCGCATCTCGGACAGTCAACCAGGCGACATCCCGCCCAGCTTCCTCATCTGGCGAGCGTGGATATGTGCAGCGAGAGAGATGTCCTCGCCTGCGATATCATAGCGGAATGCCGAGATGTCGAGACCGAGTGGAACACGATGAGCTGGCAACAGTCCGGACTTGATCCACCTGCGAATTGTCCGTGTGCAACGGCCCGTATTTTCTGCGTAGTCTGAGATTGTCATGGGCTGTCCCCTGAGTTCGCTGTTCCGATGCCACTAGATCATAGCAGGTCGTCGGTACCTTGGCCCCGCCTTTCAGTCTGGATCGTGTAGTGCCGACAATACCGTCGGTGGCGTCGGTGGCGCCGATGTCTCTTACATCCAACGACTACTCACCGACGCCTCTACCAGTTCCTCGAAGACCATGGGGGTGGACGAGTCTCCGAGGGCATCGGCGACGTCATCCTGCGTCATACCTGGAACCCGCCGTGGACGGCGGCGCGGATGACGGCCAAGGGTCGCCAGATATTCGGTCTCAACGAGTGTGTTGAGAGCCGCGCGGCTCTACGCCGGACGCTGGTATAGCGCCGAGCCCTTGTCCTCCTTGCGGTACTGTGGCAGGGAGATGACGGCCTGCTGTTCAGCCGTCAACTCGTCGTAGAAAGCCGGCGGCGTCCAGGTGCCCATGGTGCCCTCGGACTGTACCCCGCTGTTGTAACGGATGATCACCGAGCGCCGCTGATGCTCAGCCACCCACGGGAGAGCGCCGTGCATGAGGCATTCGCAGAACAGGACACCATCCCCCGCCTTGGCCACGATATGTGCGATGCGGTCCTGGTGCGCCTCGTACAGCCGGATATCATCCGGGCAGGCATAGTTCGACTTGTGGCTGCCAGGCAGACAGGCGAAGCCACCGTCCTCGGGCCCAACGTCGGAGAGTTGCACGGCAACGTTGGTCATGCCGGTGAACATGCGACCATTGCGATACAGAAAACCGCGTGACCGATCATGAGGCTCCCCCCCTTCGTGAAACCAGAAGCCCTCGGCCCCCTTGTCCATGGTGATGATTCCCAGGCCCTCGAGACGAAACCCGGGGCCACACACCTCCTGCAGCAATCTGGCACTGTTCGGGTGGGCGATCATCTGCCGGAAAGGGTCGCAGTGCGGCTTGTCCCAACTCAGCATGCCACCCAGGTCACCGCGCCCCTTGCCAGCGGCCAGACTCTGCGAACCGCGGGCCAGATCGTTGGGCCGCGGCGTGATCTGATCCGCGTGGGCATCGATGGCCGCGTTGGCTACCGATACTTCGTCCGATGACAGCATCCCTTCGATCACGACGTAGCCGTGTACGTCAAAGAGGTACTTCTCCGTGTCGGTCATTGCTGCTCTGCTCATGGTTTCCCTTCCTGTTTCGGAAGACTAAATAAAAGGAGTTTACACTGGCCTCGCTGAGCCGGGCGATCCCCTCCAAAGGC
>DPVW01000089.1:3772-13037 GCA_003529325.1 Candidatus Latescibacterota bacterium
TTGCATTGCCAGAACGATATGCCGACCGTGACGCGATCCTTGACGCTGCCCCAGCTGGCCTAAACGGTGGGTCAGTGTGATCCTTCACACCACGGCGGAGCCTCCTGTGATCTGACAAGAAGGGCGAGAACAGATTGATCCCCTAGAGCCCGAGCGTATATATTGTACGCCCTGCAAATCAGCCCGTCGCAACCAACAACCAACTTCCTACCGGAGGCATGACCTGATGGCCGTAAACAACGCAAGTGCCGTTTGGAACGGTACCCTGAAAGAGGGTAACGGCACCATGAAGCTGGGCAGCGAACCCAATGAGTTCCCATTTACATTTTCTTCTCGCTTCGAAGACGGCAAAGAAACCAATCCTGAAGAACTGATCGGCGCCGCCCATGCCGGCTGTTTCTCCATGTTCCTGTCAGCCGTACTGAGTGGCGACGACTTTCCCCCGAATCGAATCAGCACCAGTGCGACCGTTCTTTTGGGCGATGGGCCAACCATCACGACAATTGAACTGCAAACCGAGGCAGACGTCCCCAACATCGATGACGCCAAGTTTCAGGAGTTCGTGTCGAATGCCAAAGAGAATTGTCCGGTCTCTAAGGCGTTAGCCGCCGTTGCTGAAATCGTCGTAACCGCCAAATTGGTATAGCCTCTGGCAACGCCGACTGCAATACAACAAGGGGTTGCGAGGATTATTGGAATCCTCGTAACCCCTTGTTCATCAATACCCCGCCATCGACCGCTTCCTCTCTTTGGGAAGCCGTACGACACCGCACCCACTCTTATCTATTGCCTCCCGAGCGACCGTTGGCTATCCTCTGCCTTCATGAATCTTTCTGACATCCTCAGCACCGAAGTTATCGCCGGGATCATGGTCGCCGGTGCACTGCTCATGGGAGTGCGCTCGATGCTGATGTTCTCGCGGACGGCGGCTGAAATGACGCCGAAGCTGCAGTAGCTGGAAGCAAGCCTCAGAAGGATCCGAGACGGTATGGCCAGCAAGAAAATGGGCTTCGACTGACCACCATCCTGCCTCTACCCCAGACGATAGAAACGCGTCGCCGTACCACGCATCAGAGCATCCCGCTCGCCGACGCTCGCCCCCGAGGTTAACTCCCCCACCGTCTCAATCCATCGACCGTAATCGACGGCCTGCGTCGACACCGGCCAGTCACTGCCAAACATCACCCTGGAAAAGCCGAAGGCATCGATGACGGTCTCTGCATAGGGACGCAGATCGTCGATCGTCCACGAAGAAAAATCGGCCTCCGTCGTCATCCCGGAGAGTTTGCAGTACACGTGGTCCATCGCCGCCAGTTCCTGAATCTGCTGGCGCCACGGATCAAGTCGGCCGCCGCGGATGTCTGGCTTGCCGATGTGGTCGAGAACGAGGGGTGTATCAGGTACCTGACGTGCCAGTTCGATCACAGCAGAAAGCTGGTGGTGGTAGATGCACAGATCGAAGGAGAAACCGGCCGCACCGAGCCGCCTGACCCCCCCTATGACCTGCTCGCGGGCGGCAAACCCGTCATCCTCTTCGCCCTGGATCAGGCGCCGGAACCCCTTCAGTCGTGGGTTGTCGCCCTGCTTTTCGAGAAACGCTTCAAGGTCCTCTTGCCGCTCGACTGGTGCCCAGCCGACGACAGCCGTCACCGGTCCCGCGCCGTCTGCCATCGACAGCAGCCAGTTCGTTTCCTGCAACGCCCACTGCTCATCGACATCCGCCTGCACATGTACAGACTGGACAACGCCGCTACTGGCGATCACACTTTCGTAGTCGTGCAACAGGTAGTCGCGATCGATCGCCGGTGCCTGCTGCAGCCAGCTGTAACGGAATCGACCCCGATCCCATAAGTGGTGGTGGGCATCAACGATATCCACAGTCCAAAATCCTTCCCGTGACGAGGCATCCCGTGTCTGTTGTCGATCTGCCGGTGATGAACGCCGCACTCAACACGACCAGCACGGTGCTGTTGCTGCTCGGTTATGTCGCCATCCGCAGAGTGAGCGTAGCAAGCACCAGTGGCTGATGATTGCCGCCGTCGTGACGTCGGCACTGTTTCTCGGATCCTACCTCGTATATCACGCCAACGTCGGCTCCGTTCCGTACCCTCTCCACGACTGGACGCGTGTCCTGTACTTCACCATCCTGGTGCCGCACATCCTGCTGGCGGCGTTGATGGTACCCTTTATCATCGCCGCTCTTTATCAGGCTGCACGGGGGCGGTTCGACCGCCATGCCCGTCTCACCCGCTGGGTGTGGCCCGTGTGGATGTTCGTCTCGGTCAGCGGCGTCACAGATTTACTGGCTGTTGTATCACCACGCCGGTGCGGTGGCCGCCACTGTGGCGGGCTGAATCTGACCGCCCCAACCTGCATCGTCAAGTTACGCGCCACGACAACGGGCCGCGTCCCGAAAAGAGACGCGGCCCACACTTGCTCGCATGCCACTCACAGCCCTGCTGCCAGCCTCAGGCGCTCAGCTGGACGCTGTGCTGCACTGGAGTCGTCTGGAACTTGCTCTGGCTGGCCTCACCGCCTCCCTCGGTACCATCTTTGGCCACGATGCGACCATTGCCGTACTTGAGCTACACAGCCTGCCCGGCGGCCGTGTCGATCCCTGGATGGTCGACGGATTGATCTGATGGCGATTTCGCTCTCTGATACAGGCCGCTGAGTCCTGCAATCATCGAGGACGGCGTCGATGAGATAGAGGATGATGCACCCCGCCGCGTTGCCCCTCAACCCGTCGTTGCACCGCTTCTTTCTCGAGCTCTTCCGGCGCTGACGGATCTGACCAGCGACACATTTGCGTCCATGGGTTGACAGGGATCGGCACCCCCGGTAATCTGTCGATTACGGCACGTCCCCACCGTGCCCCCCATCCGTGCCCCGTCTCCCTGGCACAACCCCGCAACCGTTGGTAAATGTGCACGTGACACGTTCCGCTTTTCTGGTCCGCGTTGCGGCCGTCGTCGTTTTGACACTCGCCGTCCCCATCGTCGGCTTCTGGCTGTACGCCCATCACCTCGACAGCCCCACACAGGTGGCGCCGCGACAGGTGCGCATCGAAGAGGGCATGAGTGCCCGCGCCATCGGCTCACGCCTGGAGGCACTCGGAATCATCCACAACGGACGCTGGTTTGAGCTTAGCGCCCGGTGGCGCGGTGTCGCTGCTCGTCTGGAGGCGGGCAACTACCAACTCGACGGCCATCGACCCACGGGGCTCATAATCGACGATCTGCTGGAGGCGCCTCTGGAGTTGGTGCGCGTCACCCTGCCAGAGGGGTTGACCCGTCAGCAGACGGCAGCGCTGCTGGACCAGGCAGGTCTGGCGGATTCGGCTCGTTTCATCGCCGTCACGCAACAAGAAACGCTGATCCGTGAACTCGGTGTCGCCGCACCGACGCTCGAAGGGTATCTGTTCCCCGAAACCTACCTGTTCCCACAGGATGTGAGCGAAGAGCAACTCGCACGGCAAATGGTGGCGCAGTTCTTCGAGATATTTACCGACAGCGACTTTGACCGACTCAGCGACGTCGGCCTATCGCTGCATCAGGCGGTGACGCTGGGCTCCATCGTCGAACTGGAGGCCGTTGCCGCCGTGGAGCGTCCCCTCATCGCCGCCATCTTTCTACGCCGGTTGAGTCTCAAACGCCGGCTCGAATCCTGTGCCACCGTCGAGTTCGCTCTCGGTGTACACAAAGCGCACCTGACCAACGAAGACCTGAAAGTGAAGTCACCATACAACACCTATCGACATCGCGGGTTGCCACCCGGACCTATCGGCAATCCGGGTGCCGCATCCCTCCATGCCACGTTACATCCTGTGGCGTCCACCGAGTATCTCTATTTCGTCTCCCGCGGCGACGGCACGCATATCTTCAGCCGCACCAACTCCGAACACGTGGTCGCCAAACGTGACGTTCGACGCCAGCGCCAGGCCCGGGCGGCGGCAGCTGCTGCTGCTGGAGCCAATTGATGGCAGATGAAACAAGCCTGAACCCCGAACAGGGCGCCGCCGTCGAGCAGACCTCCGGCCCCCTGCTCGTGCTCGCCGGCGCCGGCTCAGGCAAGACGCGGGTCTTGACGCAGCGTATCGCACATCTCATCGACCACGCCGACGTGGCGCCATGGAACATCCTTGCCGTGACCTTCACCAACAAGGCTGCGGGCGAAATGCGCGAACGTATCGAATATCTCGTCGGCGACGAGGCGGCAGGGCGCTTGTGGATTGGCACATTCCATTCCGTCTGTGCTCGACTGCTGCGTTACGAGTCGAAGGCTTTCGGCCTGCATTCCGACTTCACCATCTACGACACCGACGACTGCCGGGCTCTGCTACGCAGACTGCTCGTCGCCCTCGACCTCTCGGAGCAGGACTTTCCCATCCGTCAGGTTCATGGCGAGATCAGCCGCGCCAAGAATGCGATGATCGATGTCCCCACCTTCGCCGGCAG
Source organism: Candidatus Latescibacterota bacterium (assembly GCA_003529325.1). Lineage (GTDB taxonomy): Bacteria > Latescibacterota > UBA2968 > UBA8231 > UBA8231 > UBA8231. The sequence continues at coordinate 8,230 of DPVW01000089.1, forward strand.
GGCCGCGCACAATCCGCACAAACGGCGGATCGCCGACATCTACGATGCCTACGAGAAGGGCCTGCGCGCCAACAACGCCTTCGACTTCGACGATCTCATCGTCGAACCCGTACGCTTGCTACAGCGATTTCCCGAGGTACTGGAAAAGTGTCGGCGACGCTGGAAACACATCCTCGTCGATGAGTATCAGGACACGAATCGACCCCAGTATCTACTCACCAAACTGCTCGCCGCCGAACATCGCAACCTCTGCGTCGTCGGCGACGACGACCAGTCGATTTACCAGTTTCGCGGTGCCGACATCCGCAACATTCTCGACTTCGAAAAAGACTACCCCGAGGCCGTCGTCGTGCGCCTGGAGCAGAACTACCGTTCCACCGGCCGGATTCTGGCCGCAGCCAATGCCGTCATCGACAACAACGTCGACCGCAAGGGTAAGAATCTCTGGACCGCCCTTGGTGAGGGTGATCTGCTGCAGGTCGCCGAATGTGGCGACGATCGCGGCGAGGCACGGCACGTTGTCGCCCAGATCCGTCAGTTGTGCAGTCAGCACGACTACACGCTGGCCGACGCCGCGATCCTGTATCGTACAAATGCGCAGTCGCGGGTCCTGGAAGAGGAACTCCGTCGCCACAAGATGCCTTACATCATCGTCGGTGGTACCCGTTTCTACGAGCGCAAAGAGATCAAGGATGTTCTCGCCTACCTGCGCCTGCTGGTAAATCCAGCCGACGATGTTGGCCTGCTTCGCGTCATCAACGCACCCAAGCGTGGCATCGGCGACACGACGGTCGAGAAGATCGCCCTCTTCGCGCGGCAGACGCACACCGACCTGCTGCAGGCAGCTCTGCACGCCGGCGAGGTCCCCGGCCTTGCCGCCCGTGCCGTGAAAGCCGTAGCCACATTCGGCGAGTTGATGACAGGCCTGGCGCAGCAGATCCACGAAGGCGGCCTCAGTCTGCCCGAACTGGCACAGGAGGTGCTCGACCGCAGCGGTTACCTCGAGGCATTGCGCGAACTCGACATACCCGAGGCGGATAGCCGTATTGACAACCTCGGTGAGCTCGTCAACAGCATGTCTGAATTCTCCGGTCGATACGAAGGCGAGGGCATCGGTCTCAGCCAGTTTCTCGAAGACGTCGCCCTGATGAGTTCGGAAGACGAAGCGATGGCCGGGGCCGCTGGCGGCACGCTGACGATGATGACCTTGCACAGCGCCAAAGGCCTCGAGTATCCCATCGTCGCCATCTGTGGTATGGAGGAGGAGATTTTTCCCACCCAGCGCGCCATCGAGGAGAGCCGCAGCCAACCACGGGCCATCGAGGAAGAACGACGCCTCTGTTACGTGGGCATTACGCGTGCGCGTCGACATCTGCTGATGAGTTATGCGCGCTGGCGCTACCTCTTCGGCCAGGGCCGGGAGATGTTGCCGTCACGATTCCTCGAAGAACTCCCCAAAGAGCTCGTGGAAAACGTGCAGGTCCAGGCTGAGTTGGCTTGGGGCTCCCCTGCCGGTGCCGACAGAGGAGTGCGACGCCAGGCCGGCGGTCGTCAAGGTGCCAACCGCCAGGGCACCGGTCGCCAAGGGGGCGGGCAGTCCTCACCGGCAAAACAAATTCCAAAGCCGAAGGCGCCGACAGGCGTGCACTATGTCGCGGACGAGGATTCGGGTCTGCAGATGCAATTTCCCGGCGCCGGCGATGGCACCGGGGGCGACGATCTACTTGGTGTCGGTCGCTGGGTGCAGCATCCAGCCTGGGGTCGAGGTCAGATCGTCGCTCGCGAGGGAGACGGGGATAAGACGAAACTATCCATCCGTTTTGGGGCAACGACGAAACGAGTCGTGGCAGCCTATGCACAGTTGCAGCCCATCTGACAGAGCGTTCGTCTCGAGGATTTCGGTTGCGTCCGATCGGGGCTGCCTGTAGTTTCTATCCAACTCAGATCGACCCCATCTCCTTCTGCCACAGGCTTTTCAGTCCGCCGTGACGACCGCCATTCAGCTCCTGGACGAGTCCGTCCTGCCCATCCCATCGGTTGCTGGTACGGTGCCACTACGTATCGCCATACAGCATATCGGGTGTAAGCTGAATCAGTACGAAGCCGAGGCCTTCCGCGCCGATTTTCAGGGCCGTGGATATGAGGTCGTCCCCTTCGACACCGACGCCGACGTCTATGTCGTCAACACCTGCACCGTCACCGGCTCGGGTGACTCCGATTCCCGTCGTGCCGTGCGCCGTGCCCGACGGCAACAACCGGAGGCCATGGTCGTGGCCACTGGTTGTTACGCCCAACGCCGCCCGGGGGAGCTCGCCGACGCGGGCGCCAGCGTCGTCATCGGCAATGGCGACAAAGCTGGTCTCGTCGAGCACGTCGTCGAGCGCCTTGCAGGACAGACACTCTCGCCCTTGCCCTTGCCAATGTATGGTGCCCCCGAATCGCCGATAGCGACTTCGCCCCGCCCCCCACGGACCGAACGATTTCTGCAGATCGACCGGGTCGTGGATGGCGGCCGCACACGCGGCACGCTGCAGATTCAGGATGGCTGCGACGAGCACTGCACGTATTGTATCATTCCCACCGTGCGTGGTGCCGGTGTCAGTCGTCCGGTGGCGGAGGTCCTGGCGCAGGCGGAAAAGATGGTGGCAGCCGGCTATCGCGAACTCGCCCTCACGGGTGTGCATTCCGGCAGCTACGGATACGACTACGATGAGCAGAATGCACTCGTCGACTTGCTGCGTCAGTTGGAGCGGATCGACAATCTCGAACGCATCCGTCTCAACTCGGTAGAGCCCGGATACGTCTCCGATGAGCTCATCGACTATGCCACGAACTCACGCCACTTCTGTCGGCATTTCCACATCCCACTACAGAGCGGTCATGACGGCACGTTGCGGCGCATGGGTCGCCGCTACTCCACAGCCGAATACGCCGATCGCGTACGACAGATCGCCGCGGCCATTCCCGGTTGCGCCCTCGGCGCCGACGTCATGGTCGGCTTCCCCGGCGAGACCGACGAAGACCACGAGTCGACGCGCCATTTCCTCGAAGAGATGCCACTGACCTACCTGCACGTCTTCTCCTATTCCTTGCGCGATGGCACCCCCGCCGAACGGCTGTCCGGGCAAACACCCCATGCGTTGAAGAAGAGTCGGGCACGGGAGCTGATCGACCTCGGATTGGCCAAGCGTCTGGACTTTCACCGGGCGCAGATCGGCTCTCAGGTGCAGGTCTTGATGGAGGAGATCACCAACGATGGCCTCGCCACGGGTCTGACGGACAACTATCTGCGCGTGCGTTACGAATCCGGACCCCACTCAGCCTCGAATCGCTTCGATACCGTCCTGGTGACACAGGCGCGGGAAGATGTCCTGTTCGGCGAAGTGGTGCTGCAGACATGAGCGATATCCTCATGGAACTGCCCCTCGTGGACGGCATCGAACCGGCGCCACATACCACGTCGGCACGCAAGACTGCGACGCCTGCCCGTTCGGTATACGTCGAGACCTACGGGTGCCAGATGAACGTCGCCGACAGCGAGACGGTGACCTCCATTCTCGGTAACGCCGGCTTCCACCTCGTCGGTACACCGGAAGAGGCGGATATCATCCTGATCAACACCTGCGCCGTGCGTGAAAATGCCGAGGAGCGCGTCATCGGGCGTGCCAGTCAACTCAACGGCCTGCGCAGAGCACGCCCAGATCTGACGTTGGGTATCCTCGGCTGCATGGCCCAGCACCTGGCGACGAGCTTGCCCACACGGGCCCCATGGGTCGATCTCGTGGCCGGCCCCGACTCTTATGCCCGCTTGCCTGAACTGCTGGCACAGACGGCAGACGAGGCCCTGCTCGACACGCGCTTGAGTCGCAGCGAAAACTACATCGGTATCGATCCCCAGCGGCAACGCGACTCGACCAACGCCTGGGTCACCATCATCCGTGGCTGTGACAAGTTCTGCACCTTCTGCATTGTGCCCTATGTTCGCGGCCGTGAACGCAGCCTGCCGGCCGAGGAAATCCTGCGCCAGGTGCAGACTCTGGCCACCGAGGGTTTCCGCGAGGTCACCCTTCTGGGTCAGACGGTCAACTCGTACAACGATGGTGTCACGAACTTCGCCTCCCTGTTGCGCCGGGTCGCGGCGGTGGACGGCATCGAGCGTGTGCGCTTCACCTCCCCGTACCCTGTGGACTTTACCGACGACGTCATCGCTGCCATGGCCGAGACAGAGCAGGTCTGTGCATCGCTGCATCTGCCCGTGCAGTCCGGTTCGGAGGCACAGTTGGCGGCCATGCGACGCGGGTATACGGTGGCTCGTTATCGAGCGTTGGTCAGCGAGCTGCGGGCAACGATTCCTGATCTGGCTCTGACCACCGATATCATCACCGGATTCTGTGGTGAGACGGATCAGGACTTTCAGCAGACCTTCGACCTCATGCAGGAACTGCGCTTCGATTCCGCCTTCATGTTCAAGTATTCGGAGCGCTCCGGGACCCACGCGGCGCGCGCCATGCCGGACGATATACCGGAGGCTGTGAAGAAGGAGCGACTACAGCGGGTGATCGAACTTCAGGAAGAGATCTCGCGCCAGATCAACGCCGACGCCGTAGGCTCTCAGGTCGAGGTCCTGGTACAGGGGGAGAGCAAGCGACGGGCAAAGGATGGTTCCGTGACCTATTATGGTCGCACGCCACAGAATAAGGTCACCGTCTTCCCACAGCCCGTACCTGCAAATCGCATCATCTCCGTCGCCATCGACCGGACCACGTCGCATACCTTGTTCGGGTCTGTCGTCCCGCCTGAATAAAGCT
>DPVW01000089.1:13421-16740 GCA_003529325.1 Candidatus Latescibacterota bacterium
TCATCCACATCGAGCCCGGTGGGTGTGTCTCGACCTCTTTCACAATACGATCGGTACGGGCAGTGGCGGCAGGCGTCGAGATCGGTGGTGCGTTCGAAACCGTCCTCATCCCGCAGCAGTCGCGCCTCGATATCGGCTACCGCCCTGGCGATCCGTTCCTCAGCCGCCTCATGCGAGGCCTGATCGTACTCGAGCAGCAACGGCGCCTGCGGTGCCTCTGCCTGCCAGTAGGTGAAGCCCACATCCTCCGGGGCGACGGCGCGGCCATCGGTCGTCAATTGCGAGGACGCTTCGACGGCGACAAATCGGTACACCGTGGTCTGCCAGCTACGCTCCAGACGCGTGGCTTGTTGTGGCGTGCCCGTTTTCCAGTCGACGATGTGGAGATGGATGCCCGCCTCGGTCTGCGCCACAATGAGCCGATCGAAACGGGCCACGAGAGGGTGCCCCCCCACAGGCACCATCCATTCGATCTCGGTATAGACCTCGCCTGAGGGCTGAGGAGGGGGATGCGAAATGGCACTCTCCCACCAGCGCTCCAGGTCGCTGTCCCCCGTCTCTCGCACCAGCGCCTCAACGTCCATGCCGAGGGCGGCCTGCTGGATGAACAGATGCAATTCTTCGCCACGACGCAGGGAACGCTCCCATGCCTGCTCAGATCCGGTGATGGGCGCCGGCCACTCGAGTCGTCGGACAAAGCGTAGATAGAATCGTCGTGGGCAACGAGCGAAGGAGGCCAGGGCGCTTTGACTCAACTGCAGCAAATCCATCACGACGACGCCTTGCGGTTGTCGAGGAGTGTCCGCAGACGATGAAAAACCAACGCATCCGGTACCCGACGAGAGCGCTGGCCGACAGGAACCTGCTGGCTGAAGCTGACGGAGAGATACCGTCGTGCCCGCGTGATCGCCACGTAGAGTAACCGCAGTCGTTCGCTGATGTACTCTACTTGCCCCGCTCTGGCGGTGGCGCCTGCCGTCGAGCCCGCGTCGATGAGCGCCGTCAGCTGGCTCCGAGCCAGTTCCGCCGGATCGCCACCCAGGTGCTGCTGATAGCCGCGAAAATAGTCCTCCGTCGTCCCGGGAAACTCAACCCCGTCGATGCTGACGAGATAGACGAGATCCCATTCCATGCCCTTCGCCTTATGCATCGTCGTCACCGTCAGTTGCCCGGGTCGTGGTTCGTAGGCGGCGTCCCCCTCGCCACCGAGGACTTCACGCGCCGCATCGGCACGCTTCAAGTCCACTGCCAGTTCCGGCAGGCGCCAGGCGGGATTCTGGTCGTGGCGACGACGGAGAAATTGTGCGACCCGGTGGGCTCTGGCCAGGTCCTCTCCCGCAAACAGATCATGGGCGATAGCCAACACGAGCTGATCGACCGGAAAGCGGGCCGCCGACACCCAGCGTCGCACCCGCACCGCCAATTCTTCGATGGAAGCCAGGTCCGCATCACGCAGGGCCTGTACGGGGGGAAAGGCGTCAGCAAGGGTGACCCCGCTCTCGGGGTAGAACAGACTTTCAGGCCGATAGCAACTGCGAACCAACGGTACGAGCTCCTCTACTGGCGACGGTTGTGGTTGCTTTCCTGGTTCATCGATCGACGCCGGATGGGTCGCCCGGAAGGCTTCTGCCAGCCCCCGTGAACTGAGTGGGTCGGCGACGGCGGCCAGGACGGCGACCAGGGTGTCGACGACGGTGCGTGCCCGCCGCGAACTCTGCAGACGTTCATCGAAAGAGACCTCCTGGGCCCTCAGGATGTCAGCCAGCTCAAAGCCGAGTCGGTTCGTCGGCACCAGAACGGCGAGGGTGCATTCGGGCTGACTCTGTGCAAACCGACCCGCGCGCCTTGCCACATCCAGCAGTTCTTCGTCGCGATGTTCGTAGCCGCGCAGTGCGATGCCACTCGCTTCGGCGGAGGGATTCTGCTGCGGATCCCCGGCGGCGGTGGCGATCATGTGTTGTCTTCGGAACGCACTGGCGCGCACCTCGACGACGGGATAGGCGTCACAGACCCAGTCCACCAGGTCATTGGCGAGGGCCATCACCGGGGGAGCACAACGACCCGAGATCTGCATCTCCAGGCCGGTGACGTCCTCGCGATCCAGAAAGCGTCGCAGAAAGCGCGGATCCGCCGAGGTGAAGGTGCTCGTAATTGACTGGTTGGGATCCCCCACCCGGATCCAGTGCCCACGATCAGAGGTGAGCCGACCGAGCAACTCCTCCTGCAGGGGCACGCTGTCCTGCGCTTCATCTTCCAGCACGACTGGCCAACGTTCGTTGAGTCGAGTCGACAGATCAGGATGCGATTCGAGCAGATCGACGGCGAGCCGCACCATGTCGTTGAAGTCGATACCTGCTGAGGTTTCGACGAGCAACTGGTAGCGCCGGAAGATCTCTGCGCCGATGCGCAGGTAGAGCATACCGGGCAGTTCGGGTGACGGGTCCCCACTCTGTCGGGCTGCCGTCAGAGCCAGGAGCAAGCCATCCGCATCCAGACGGCGATTCTTGGCCGCCGCAATACAGGTACGCGCCAGGCCGGCAGCAATGCGTCGCCAGCTCTCTTCCCAAACGGGGTCGTAGGTACTGTCGTCCCCGGGTGCCAGACGACCCCAGGTCGGCGTATTTTCCGCATTCCATTCGGCGACGGCACGATCGATGAGTTCACGCTGCGAACGTTCATCGAGGACGCGAAAGTCGGAGGACGTGCCAGCGTGACCGGGCCACATCTGCACGATGCCGTAGGCCAGACCGTGAAGGGTGCGCACCGCATAACCGCTTGGTGGCAGCGACTGCTGCGACAACTGACGCGCAATGCGATGCCGGAGCGACTCCGCCGCCGCATTCTGATAGGTGACGACGAGGACCTCGCCACTCTCACCAAGCGGACCTTCGCCGACAAATCGTGCACCGAGAAGGCGTGCCGCCAGAGCCGCGATGGTGGTCGTCTTGCCACTGCCGGGCACGGCGGCGACTCCCATTCGACCCGCCGTATACTCGAGAATCTCGCGCTGACCGGGACGGGGTTCGAAGGCTGCAGGGGCAGACTCGGTCAAGACGACACCTGCTGCGGGTCCAATGGACCCAGCAGATGGGATGCTGCACGCAGCAGGGGTGAATCACCAGCCGGCGCTCCGCCGACGCCTCCATCTGCCTCACTCCAGCATAGGTAGACGCTGCCGGAGGCACGACTGCACAGCCCGCGAACGAGACGGGCCAGAACACGGTTGCGTGTGGTGAAGTCGACGGCATCCGTCCAGCGCCCATCCTGGGGCCAGCTGCGGGAAAGCACGTGGGGATTCGTCAACGGCTGATGCGGCGGG
>DPVW01000089.1:17044-19423 GCA_003529325.1 Candidatus Latescibacterota bacterium
ACGGCTGATGCGGCGGCTCCCACCAGCTGATAGAGCCCACATCAAGCCAGAACTGGTATCGCGCCGTACGCTCCTCCAGCAGGTAGGTGTAGACCGGCGCGACGACGAGAACGGATTGCGCGTCGGCTGCAGACATCGGCGTCGTATGGGCGGCGGACACGACACCCTCCTCGACCATGGCGGCGTAGCCCTCAGCCGCGGCGACCGGCGACGCCCCTTGTGCAGCCTCCACCATCGCCGGGGCGGAGCGGCGAAACCAGGCGGCAGAGGTGATGAGGCGGGCATAGGTGGCGGCGGCGGTCGGCGCCAGGTCGGGGCCGGACAACACCTCACCGAACAGACGTCTGAAAAACAGATCCAGAGGCATCACCTCACCGGCACGACGGGCTTCCAGCCAGAGGCGCACGCTCTCGTATGTCTGCAGGGCCTTCTCTGTTGCGCGTTCGCTCAGCGTCGCGTCGTCACCGAGGGGGCGCAGCCGTCCTTCACGGGCATCGTATCCGGCCCGGGCCAGCAACCGAGCCCGCACCGGATCAAGGCCGATGGCAGCCGCCAGCGCCTCGGCGACGTCGCTGAGATGGGGTCGTGATCGCCAATCCCGGTGTCCGAGAGCGGCAAGGGCCAGAGCGACACGGACCTCCGGCTCCTCACGCAAGCTCTCGAAGCGGCGCACGATGGCACAGGGAATCTGAGCCGCCTGCAGGGCCTCACCGATCAGGAACCGTAGCACGCCGTCCGCGTGGGGTGCGATAATGGCGATGTCCCCCGGCTCGGCGTCACCGTCGCTTACGAGTTGTACGACCTGACCCACGACGGCGTCGACCATGTCACCCCGATGCCTGGCCGTGAGTCGGTGCACAACCCCGGCCTCTACGGCACCACCGATGTCCGGACCGATGCCGCCATCGATTCGTCCCGCCAGGGCCTCACCGAGAACCCTTGGTGGCCGCAAGACACCATCCTCGATGGAGAGCACGGTTGAGCAGCAGTCCCGCAGGGACATGGCACCATCCGGATCTACCCCGAGAAAGACACGATAACCGCCGTCACGGCGATATACCAGGAAGGCGGAATCGGTGCATTCTGATTCAAGACGATGGCGGACAAAGTCCTGAGCGACGGGAACGGTCTCCTCCACACCCTCCACGAGCAGGTGACGGAACCGATTGTCGAGGTACTCGGCCACGACACCTCGCGGCACCAGATGTTTGCGAAAGACCTCCAGGGCCAGGGAGACATCGAGCAGGTTGTGTTGCAGACAATGGGCGCGAAATCGCTCGACACACGTCTGTGCCTGCTCGTAGTAGATGAGTCGATCCCGCTCACCCGTCCATGCGCAGCGCAGGCGTTCAGCCACCTCGGCGATGTCGTAGCCGTTGACGGCTGCCTTGTTGAGATTGTCGAGCAGTTGCGACAGGATCCGCTGGGGGCGCAGGGTGAGCCCCTCGAAGTATCCCTGCCGCAACAGCGGCTCGACGACCTGGCCCATGACATACTGAGCTGTTTCGTAGGTCAGTTGCACAGGCGCCTGCCGAGGCTGAGCGAAGCCCGCCTCTCCGGCCGCCACCGGCCAGAACAGTCGTACGAGGCGCGATGTCAGACTGTAGTAGGTATCTACCTGTGGACGAGCACCGGCCTGCGGTCCGTCAGCCGGTGTTTCATATAACCCACGCCCATCGCGTTGCGGTAACAACACGAGCACGTGATCCCCCCGGACGCCGCCGTCGAGCAACGAGCGCAATCGCGCCACCGTCAGATCGGTGGCGCCTGGGCCCTGCGGCAGATCGATCCAACACGACCCGGAAGGTGGGGCGCCAACGGCGGCGCTGATCTGCGCCGACCACTCGGGTTCGAGTTCGACGTCAGCCAGTCGAATTGTCAGCCACTGGAACGCTTGAAAATATCGGTCACCTCGGCGGCATCGGCGGCGGCGACCAGGGTTTCGCGCACTTGCTCGTGCTGCAACAGACGAGACAAGGCGGCAAGCAGTTCCATGTGCTGTTTCTGATGCTTTCTTGGGGTGCCCAGGATGGCGACGACACGGACGGGCTCGCCATCGATCGAATCGAAATCGATTCCCTGAGTGGAAATGCCAATGGCGAGGATCTGACTGCGGATGGAGTCCTCGTGGGCGTGCGGCACTGCCACCCCCTTGCCGATACCGGTGGAGCTCTGTTTCTCACGAAGAATCAGATTCGACAAAAAAGCCTTCGGATCGGTGACCGCGTCGTCGTTGTCAAAGACGGCCGTCAACTCCCGCAGAGCGTCGAACTTCCGATTCGAGCGTAGTCCAACAACGATGTTGTCGGGACGCAGAATTCGATCCCACTTATCCATTGGCTCAGATGCAGGGGGTCCTGGTAAGTGATCGGTGAACGG
>DPVW01000089.1:19821-34700 GCA_003529325.1 Candidatus Latescibacterota bacterium
AGCCTCTTCGTGTTGTCCCAGTCTGGTCAGAATCAAGACCGCCAGTTCGTATGGACCACGCCGTACGCGATCGATATCGATCGCCTTCTTTGCGATCATGCCTGCCGTCTCTAACTCATTCATGCGCAACAGTATGAGGCTAATGTTATAATGCAACGATTGAGATCTTGGCGCCAATGATGCCGCCCTCAGGTAGGCCTCGATGGCCGCTGCTGCATCCCCCTGGGAACGCAGAGCTTCCGCCTCCATATACCAACAGTTTGCTTTCAGCTTGTCGAGCCAGGGATCATGCACCGTTTCCAGGTTGGCCAACAGTGTCACCGGTGACCGAACAGGCGCCTGGGCGAACTCCTCTCCCTTGCGGGTTGCGCGATACGACAGACCCCACGGGGAGAAATCGAATTCCTTCGATGGCATCGCTCTCGGCACCAGGAAATGTACCGGCCTCCCTGTAGTCAGCAGGGCAGCCTCGCGGCGACGACGCAGACCTGCCTTAACCGCTTCGGATGCGGCCGGCGGCGCCAGGTCAGCGCCACGCCCCATTCGATTGAAGACTTCGATATCCGGGCGTACACCTTCGATGCGGTGCAGGTAATCGATGATGAAGCTGGCGTCGTCGCCATCGGTCAGCAGGACGGCATCTTGTGGTAGTTCTGCCAGTAGCCAGCGGCCATAAGCATCGGGCAGAATGACTGACGATCGATCGACCTCTCGAAAATTGACGCCCAACACAGCGAATCCGCCAGCGACGATGAGACAGTTGACGACCGTCACCGGCAGACGACGGCGCAGCCGTCGGCCCAGGTCATCGACACCGACACCCATCAGGATGCAGCAGCAGGTCAGCAGCAACAGGAAGAAGACATGAATCCCTTCCGGATCACGATGGTAGCCGAGACCAACGATCAGATTCAGTGCCGCTGCGCCCAGGACCGCTATGGCCAGGGAGCGATCCTGTCGCCAGACCAGCACACCGCCCCAAAACACCGTGGGGAGCAGGAAGGATGGCCACTCGGAAACCAACTGCGCACCCAGTCGTGCCAGACCAGCCACCAGGACCACCGGTGGCAGTAGAACAAAGGAGGGCCGGTAGAGGGCGCCGGTGACATGGTCCCACAGAGCGCCGCCATCATGCAGCCCTCCCCAGTGGAATCCAGCCCCAAGATCGTTGCGCACCAGCAGATACAGAATGAGACTGGCCCCGCCGGCACCGCCAACCAGGAGACGGAACAGATTGCCCGGCGCACGGGAGAGCTCTTGCCTGCCCCGCCAGAGGGCGACGCAGAAGGCCGGTGGTAACAACAACACCGCCTGCAGATGGCACGTTGCCGCCATGCCGCCGAGATAGCCGCTCAGCAGCATCCAACGGGGTTGCATGGGGCCTCGGTCCCTTGCCTGGAGACAGCAGGCGAGCACCAGGATCGCCAGCAGGACGAAGAGTCCGTAGACCTCGGCGACCACCGCCTGGCTCCAATAGGTGCGTCCCCCGACGAGAGCCAGCGCGGCGCTACCAGCGGCGGCCCGCGTCAGCCGACGCTGGCGCAATAGTAAGTACAGTGCCGGCGCCGCCAAGGAGGATAACAGGGCCGTCGCAGCATTTATCGCCGCCGCCGGTGACGCAGTTGGCATGGAGACTGCGAGCAGCCGGGCGACGAGCACGTACAGTGGGTATCCCGTGGGATGGGGTGTACCCAACCACCATGTTGCCCCGATCAGTTCGCCCGAGCCTTCGATGTACACCAACGGACACAGGGTCGCCAGATAGGCCCCCATCGTGAGTGCAAACAGCGCCAGCGCAAGCGCGTAGTCGCGTCTCACCTTGCCCTCTCACGCAGGACTTTGCTCGGCTGCATCCGTTCCACGGCGCCCTGCCAGAGTTCGGTCTCACGAGCCATGCCATACAGGACGATGATCAAGCTCACTTGCACGGCGAGTGGCAGCAAACCGGTCCCCCCACCACCGACCCGCTCGACGACGGGGCTGGCCTTGCGGGCTCGTGCGCCCAGCAGGCAGAGCGAAATCCAGAGTATGGCGGCGGCAGCGCTGATCCATGCGCCGACGACGACGCTCCTTGGCTGGTAGTCGAATTCAACCTGGGCGTCGGCAGCGGCGACGGGCACGGCGCGGAAGACATGGTTGGCGAGCAAAATCTCGCGCGCCACCCCATCGACCCGAGCCCGCCAACCAGGTGCTTGCGTGTCGGCGAGCACCAGATATCCATCTCGCCCGGGCAATTCGATCGCGACATGGTCAGCGCTATAACGAAGGATGTGCGCTGGCGCGAACCCGGTGCCAGGCACGGGGGCCACCTCCGGTTCCCGATCGAGCACGACTTGTGTATGAGCGTCGAAGCTGCCGGCGCGCATGTGTCGCAGTCGCGCCTCACCATCGCCGATGACGACGCCCTCTGGCACCACCCAGGCTCGCGGCAATGACTGATGCAGTCGAGATACCACGACTTGTCCTGTACTGATCGGCACGGCGATGCTCTGCGGCAGAGGCCGGTGCGTAACCACGTATTGCGTGTTGGCCATACCGAGCCAACCCGGATACCCGCGGGCAAATTCCCAATGGGCGGACAGATGCAGTGGGCTCCATCCGGGCATGGTATTGGCCAGGTCGAATAGCCCGGCGCTGTACATGCGCAGCGTCGCCGGGTAGCTCTCGTAGGACGACTTGTCGAGGGACCAGCCGCTGTGCCAGTCATAGGGTGCGTTGTGCTCGGAGATCAGTCCGGCAACACGGAACCGCCCCCAAAGGGGCACATCCGGTGCCGACGCCGGCGCCAGGGTCAGCGCATCCTTGCGGACCGCGTCCGCTGATGGCGGCAGATCGGTGTAGACAGATGCAGCCACGGTACCATTGAAGTCGGCGCCGAAGCTGCGCAGATCCGCCCAGGTGACTGTGACGACTGCCAGGCCGGTGAGAACAGGCGCCATCGACTGTCTTCTGAAACGATCGCTCAACAACAGCGCCGTCACACCGAGTCCAGCCATGACCCGCCACAGATCCTGAGCCAGCTCGTCAGGCACGCGTGTCAACAGCTTCCATGCCCCCGTCTGCACGTCATCTGATACCTGCGATACATCCTCCCAGACCGTGGTGATGGCGAAGATGACGACGACGACACAACCAGCCCACAGGAGCCGCCACGGCCCACGCAATGGTCTGGGATCACGCACGAGTCGATCGACACCGAGACCGGCCAGAACCGCCGCGGCGAAAGCCCACCAGAGCAGGAATCGTGTCGGAATCCGCAGCTGACTCAACAAGGGGATCTGATGTAGAAGATCGAAGAATCCGGTGTAACGGCCCAGGGACATCATCAACCCGAGGGCGGCCAGCAAGGCAAAAAAGCCACGTACCTGAGACCCCGCCTCGCGCGCGCCAACCAGAACCAGTGGCAGCGTCAGGACGCCGACATAGGGACACAGCTGGATGAAAAATCCTTCCCCTCCCCAGTACGAACCATGGGCGGAATTGCCGAACAGTCCGGGCAACAGCAGGGTCAGCAATCGTTCCGGTGGCAACGACATGTTGACGAACTGCTCATAACCGATACTGCCGGCACGCAGGGATAGGCCCGCCAATTCAGCTGTGGGCAGCACCTGCACTGCGGCGATGGCGGCGCCGGGAATAGCGATGGCCGCGCCGAGCAGGGCGACGCGCCATCGGTCGAGTTGAGAGGCGCGCACCGCAGCGTAGGCAACCCCCGCCAAGGCGCCATAAGCGGCGGCTTGCGGATGACCGGCCAGCAGCTGCAGGGCGAAGACGGCACCAGCAACACCGATCCTTGCGGGACGACCACCACGCAGTCCGGACTCGATGAGCAGAAAGAGGAAGGGCAGGCCGGCAGCGGCGGCAACGAAGTTTGGCGACATGGCGCGCACCACCAGATAACCGCTCAGGCCAAAGCAGAGCCCCGCCATCAGCGATGCCGCGCGCCCGGAAAACAAACCATGGCGCAGATAGAGGAAGGTTCCTGACGCCGCCAACCACAAGTGCAACAGCACGGACCAGGTAACGGCCTGGGCCGGTGGCAGCACCGCAGCAACCCAATTTGGCGGATACAAGGCACCGACCTGGCCTTCCGCCAGCAGCGGAAAACCGCCATTGATACGCGGCTCCCAGAGTGGCAGTCGTCCATCGGCGAGAGCGTCATGGAGAAAATGCCGGAAGGGCACGTTCTGCACCATCATGTCCTGCACGAAGAACACACCCCCGTCGAGCACGACCTGTGGGAAGAAGCCTGCCACTGCGAGGGCGAGGGCGGCGATGCAAAGAGCGTCCCTCTTCCAGGCCGTGTCAGTCATCCCGTAGCGCTTCGGCCACGATACCAAGGTTCGTCAGGGCTGCGGCGATGGTCTCTGCCGCCAACCTGTGGCCGACCTCATTCCAATGGGAATCGCGGAAGTAGAGAGTCTGTTGCTCGGCGGCGGCGGCGAAGGCAGGGGTCAGATCGATCAGCGGGATCCCCTGTCGTCCAGCAATGCCTTGCAGTTGCCGATTCGGGTTGTTGAGATCGTAGTCCTTCGTGAGTTGGTGCAAGTCCCGTTTTGTGCGCCAATGGTCGGCCTCGATCTGCACGATGGCGGGGGCGTAGACGACGACGAAAGCCGCACCTCTCTGCTCACACCGACGGGCGAACTCGGCCAGGAGTCGTTCCGTGAGCTCCCAAACGGGCCGATAGTGTGCCGTGTCGCGACCGTATAGTCCGCCATAAAAGTCCTGCATCCCAGCCTGCGGGATAGGGGCTTGTCGTGTCAGTGCCCGGTACCCCAACGCCCAAAGATGGCAGTACTGCTGCAAGGTGAAGGACAGCGACGACGGACGGGGTGGTGGCTCTGGGATCGGTGTACCCATCAGTTGCAGAGCACCACTGCCAGACAACTCAGCTCCCCGGCCAAGTCGAAAATAGGGCTTGGCGCCGCGCCGCACGCCGATGCCACGGGGGCTGACATTGTTCCACAGATCGTTGGCGTAAAACAGCAGCAAGACGACATCCGGTGACAGCTGGGCGCCGGTGTCGGAAAACAGCAGCAGCTCCTGATCGGTGCCATACCCGGCGGTGCCGAAGTTGGTCACGCTGACGCCAAGGGCGGTCTTCAGTTCGGCCTCGAGCCGTGCCGCCAACCCGTCTTCGACCTCGATCCCCCAGGCCTCGGCGAAAGAATCACCGTAGAGCTGAATGCGCAGATCGGTACCCCTGTCGGACTCGTGCTGGCGATGTCCAGCAGCATCGATGCGATACGCCACGTCAAACTCCGGGGTGACGAGACGCCCCGTCGACTCTGGACGATGTGTCCAGCCAAGACGCGCATGGTGGGTCCAGACGTCGGGCAGGCGGTGAACCTGCGGTGCCAGCAAGCGCAGCAGGGCCTCGGCGATTACCAGGCACAGGACAAGGCTGCCCATGGCCAGCAGAATGCGACTTCTCACGCCAGCTGCCTCCCAGCGATCCCTTCAACCACCCGGCGGTAGCTCCGCCGAAGGGGCTGAAAGCTAGCTTTTCTGCACCATTTCGTCAATGGAGAAAGTTGCCGTAACCCAAGGTGGGGCCTATATTTGTTGCCTCTTTTTACAGCCATTTCTGACGCCGGAGATCCCCTACCCTGAAGCGCATCCTGGTGACTGGCGGTGCCGGCTTCATCGGCTCCCACACAGCCGATGTTCTCCTCCAACGCGGCTACGAGGTCCGCCTCTTCGATTCCTTGCAGCAGCGGGTCCATCCCCATGGATGGCCCTCCTATCTGGCCGCTGAAGTAGAGACCATCGTCGGTGATGTACGCGACGCCGACGCCCTGGCCCGTGCCCTCGATGGTGTCGATGGTATCATCCATCTGGCAGCCTATCAGGATTACATGCCCGACTTCAGCACTTACTACACAGTCAACACTGCGGGTACCGCACTGCTGTTCGAACTCATCGTCGGCCGCCGACTGCCGGTGCAGAAGATCGTCTCCGCCTCCTCCCAGTCCGTCTATGGGGAGGGACGGTATTCGTGCAACAGCTGTGGCGAGGTCTATCCCCAATCGCGCCCGGAACCACAGTTGACGGCTGGCGAATGGGAGGTAGGCTGCCCACAGTGCCATGCCAAAGCGACGCCTTTGCCGCTGATCGAGAGCGCACCGGTACACCCGCACACCGCATATGGCATCTCCAAATATGCACTCGAACTGACGACTCTCAACCTGGGGCGTAAATACGGTATCCCGACGACGAACATGCGCTATTCCATCGTCCAGGGTACGCGCAATTCCTTCTTCAACGCCTACAGTGGCGTCGCCCGCATCTTCACCTTGCGTCTACTCCACGACCAGCCACCCATCCTCTACGAAGACGGCCTCCAGCAGCGCGATTATGTCTCCGTCCACGATGTGGCGCGCGCCAACGTGCTCGCCCTTGAGGACGACCGGTCGAATTTCCGCAACTTCAACGTCGCCGGGCAGAAAATGACGACCGTTTTGGAAGTGGCTGAGTTGTTGACGTCGCTCTGTGACAAACGGCAGATCGTACCCCAGGTCAGTGGCGAATATCGCTTCGGCGACACCCGCCACACGGTCTCCAGTTGGGAGGCCATCGGGTCACTGGGTTGGCAACCGGATCAGGGCATGGAACATTTCCTTGCCGAGTATGTGGCATGGGTGAGACAACAGCCCAACCTGGAAGACTTCTATGCGCGCAGCCAGCAGGCGATGCGCTCCGCCGGTGTGATCCGCAGATCGGACGCTGCCCCGTCCTGATGAGATCTCGCTAGTGTCCTGTCGCAGAGATAGGTTAACAACCTATGGCGTCGAGACGCCGGGCTCACAAGGCGCGCGACCGATGCGGGTTAGTGGACCCCCAGAGGTAGCGCAACGCAGTGAGCACGGATGGCTCGGCGGCATAGTGTTGACGGATCTCTGCGACAGGACACTGAGATGAAGGCCATGGTCCTGGCGGCCGGTCGCGGCACACGTCTACGCCCACTCACCGATCGCATACCGAAACCGATGATCCCCATCGGGGGTCGCCCACTGCTCGAGCATGTGGTGCGCTTGCTCAGCCACCACGGTTTCGATGATCTCGTCATCAACCTGAGCCATCTGCCGGACGTGATCCGCGATCACTTCGGCGACGGCAGCACCTTCGACGTCTCGATCCACTATTCCTTCGAACGCGACTTGCTCGGCACTGCCGGCGCCCTGCGCCCCGTGGCCGACCACTTCCGCGGCGATGACTTTCTCGTCTACTACGCCGACAACCTGACGAATGTCGATCTCGCAGCCCTGTGGCAAGATCATCAGACCTCTGGCGCGGTAGCAACGATCGGCCTGCTCTGGATGCCGGAATCGGCGGGGCGAGGCATCGTCGGCATCGACGGGCAGGATCGGATCGATCGTTGGTTGGAAAAACCCGAACCACACCAGGTCTTCGATGATTATCTGATCAATGGTGGCATCTATGCTCTGCAGCCGCAGATACTGGACGCCATCCCATCGACGGGGGCCACCGACTTTGCCCTTGATGTGATCCCAAAACTGCTCGCTGACGGCGAGCACCTCTGTGGACACCGACTGCAGGGCCAGCTACTTTCGACAGACACGCCAGAGCGCTATGAAGCCACGCAACGCGCAGTCGAATCTGGTCTCTTCCCCCTCCCCTGACGCGTCTGGTATCACGGGGCCATTCAAGGCTGCCAGTCAACCTACCCTCGGTGGAGCATTGCGTTGATTACCACTCGTGCCCCTTTACGCATACCTCTTGGCGGCGGGGGCACCGACCTACCCTCCTACTACGAGAACCACGGCGGCCTGATTCTCTCCGCCGGTATCGACAAATACGTCTTCATTCAGCTCAACAGGCTGCAAGTTGAGGACTTTGTTCGGGTGAAATACTCGGAGACTGAACTGGTCGAGGCGGTCGCCGATATTCAACATCCCCTGCTACGCGAAAGCCTGCTGTACAGTGGCGTTGGTACCGGTCTGGAGATCAGTGCCATGTCCGACGTTCCAGGCCGTACCGGTATGGGTTCTTCCGGCTCCTTCACCGTCGCCCTGCTGGCAGCCCTGCACGAGTTCAAGCGGCAGCCGCTGAACAGACACCAACTGGCGGAGGCGGCCAACCACGTGGAGGCCGGACGTTGCGCCCAGCCGGCGGGCAAACAGGATCACTTTTTGGCCGCCTTTGGCGGTCTCACCTGTCTTGAGATCGACACCGATGGAACTGTCTCCGTCTCCCCTCTGTCGATCTCCGTGCACACCTCGGAGGAACTGCGCAACAGCATGGTCGTGTTCTTCACCGGCATTCAGCGGGAGAGCTTCGACATTCTGTCGCAGCAGGAGCGGGACACAAGAAAGGGAGACGGACAGGTCATCGACTCTCTTCATGAAGTCAAGGCGATCGGCTACGACATCAAGAAAACCCTTGAGGACGGCGATCTCGACCATTTTGGCGAGTTGTTGCATACTCATTGGCAGAGCAAAAAACGACGTTCGTCAAAGATGTCGAATCCGGAGATCGATCGATGGTATGACGAGGCGCGCCGTGCCGGCGCCCTGGGCGGCAAACTCATGGGCGCCGGTGGCGGCGGTTTCCTCATGTTCTATTGTCCAGCCCAACACCGTGGCGATCTTCGCACCCGGATGGCCGCCGAAGGCCTGCGGGAAATGCGCTTTCAGTTTGATGTAGAAGGGGCGAAAGTCCTGATGAATATTTGACTACCCCACACCCCACGCAACGAGAACGATGAGCAATCAGACGCACATAGACCAATACCTGGGACAGATGTCCACCGTGCTCAAGCAACTGCCCCGGGAGGATATCGACGCCGCCATCGAACTGCTGTTCGACACATGGAAGAGTGGTGGGACCATTTTTATCGCCGGCAACGGCGGGTCCTCATCCACGGCAAGTCACTTTGCTTGCGATCTGGCGAAGTGGACGATCAGCGCGGGCAAGCCCCGTTTCAAGGTGCTGGCGCTGACCGACAATATGCCCCTCTTCAGTGCACTTATGAATGACGAAGGCAGCGCCTCGGTCTATGCACAACAACTCGAACCCTTTGTCGCCAGCGGCGATGTGCTCATTCTTATCAGCGTTCACGGTGGCTCCGGGGCCGGCAACGCCGGCTCCTGGTCGCAGAATCTGCTGCGTGCCTTACAGGTCGCACGAGACAAGGGCGCCCGAGTCCTGGGCCTGAGTGGTTTCGATGGTGGCGCGCTAGGCGAAATGGCCGACGTGTGCATAACGGTTCCCGTGGACTCGACACCGCAGGTCGAGTCCTTTCATCTCGCCTTGGAACACCTCCTGTGCGACTGCCTGCGGCAGAAAATCGCTGACGCGTAAGGATCTGACTACAGCATGGAACTTTTCATCGACAGCGCCGACATCGACGAGGTACGTCAGGCAGCGAGTCTCGGCGTGATCACGGGATGCACGACCAATCCAAAACTGGCTGCTAGCGCCGAGCCCGGGGACTTCCGCCAGCGCGTAGAGGAGATTCTCTCCGTCGTCGATGGACCGGTCAGCGTCGAGGTTCTCGACGAAACCGTGGACGGCATGTTGGTCGAAGCCGCCGAGTACGCCTCATGGGATCCGCGCGTCGTCGTCAAGATCCCCATGTCGTTGGCTGGGCTCGAGGTCGTCCACAAACTCGAGCGCGAGCGGGATGTGCGCGTCAACGTGACCTGCATGATGAATTCGAATCAGGCGGCCATGGCGATGATGGCAGGCGCTTCCTTTGTCAGCCTCTTTGTCGGCCGCATCACCGATCTGGGGTACGACGCAGACGCAACCATCGCTGAGACGGCGCAATTTATCGAACGGGGCGACTTCAAGGCTCGTATCATCGCCGCCAGCATGCGCGGTGTGGCCGACATTCAGCGCTCCTTCCTCGCCGGTGCCCACATCGTCACAACACCGTACAAATTCCTGCCGGCCATGGTCCACCACCCACGCACCATCGAAACCATCGAAGAATTCAAGAGCGCCTGGGAGGTCGCCAGACAGCTTGGCGACGTCGAGTGACAGATGAATCCCCCACACACAGGACCATTCCGTCCCCTTCCCGACATCATCTACGCCGATGACTTCGACTGCGGTCTCCAGGGCTGGACGGGATTGATCGGAAATTACGAACACTCCCTCGATTCGATTCTGCCCGAATACCGCGATCTGCGTCCACCCATGTTGAGCAACGCCACGACGTGGGATACCGGTACCGGTGGGAGCGCCACCGGTACGTACTCGATGAAGTTGGCCACCCGGGCCAAGTCCAGGTCGCTGGCGGTGGGCGTCAAACGCACGACCTACCCCGTGGCCTGCCCGCTTCAGTTGGAGATGCTCTTCACCTTCAAACCAGAAGCCTCCCAGTTGCGCTTGTCACTGGCCGATGTCGGCGCCGTGGGCATCATCTTCGACCTGCAGGATGCCCAGCGTCGCGTTATGCCCCATCTGCGCTATCTGAACGCCATCAACGGCGAACTGGCCGGCCGCTGGCAGTTCAAACAGCGGTCGCCAACCTTTCACGACATCGGCGACAGCGGCGATACGGTCTCTCACTTTCACCTTGGGCCGGATGGCTGGCAAGATCTACCCGGTGGCGACCAGAGGTTGTGTTACAACGAGATCGCCACAAAGCAGAACTGGCACTACCTGCGTGTCGGTTTTGATCTGGCGACCATGTCCTTCACGGCACTGCAGTGCAATGACCGACACTTCGACGTGTCCACTCTGGAGCCGATGACGATGCCCTCAATGCCCAATCTCTGGTGTATGCTGAATGTCGTGCTCTTTGCTGAGGCCAGTGCCGATCGCCGCGCCTTCTTCTATGCCGATTCCGTGCTGCTCTCAGCCGATTTCGATGCCGCCAAGAAGGACGGGCGATGATGATGCGCCGCAGTGCGACGGCAGTTTTGGAGCGCAATGTCACCTGGTCCGGTGAGTTCGCCACCGAACCCTGGGAGGCTGCGTGGGCGGGTGAGGCGATGTTCTTCGTGCGCCGCCTGGATGGGCTCATTGCATCTGATCCGTCGGCTGTACCTGCCCCCCTGCTCAGTGCGCGAGTACAGCTGTCTCCAGACGGCATCCGCTGGATTGACGAGGGTTGTTCCCTCGTGTTGAACGCCGATGATGAGATGGCCTTCGTCCGCGTTCGCGAGTTCGGCGGCTGGCTGCGGCTGGCTGGTACTGTCCGCCCGGGAGAGACGGCCAAAGTGATCGCCTATCTGAGCCTCAAGGAGTAGGCCCTGCACCATTGCGCGGTGGCGGCGGCTCCCACGCCCACCTATACTCGATTTTCATGTCACTCGAATCGGTACAACTCTCAGAGAAACATCGCCTGTTGCTCGATCGACTCGCCGATCTCATTCCAGATCTCGATCCGGAGCAACCAGAGAGTCTGCAGCGGATCTTCGGTCTCGGTCTGATCGCGCTGACGATGCAGGTCACGACGAGGGCACGAGAAGAGGAAAAGGACGATCTCGTGGAAGAACTCGGCGCGCTGGCGCATGCGATGGTAGAGGCGGAACAGTAAGTGGCAGAGGACAGTCCCCTCGATCGTCTGCCCGCTGATTCGGCACAGCTGTTCAGTCTGAGTGGACAGACCGCGCTGGTTACTGGCGGCAGCAAAGGTCTGGGTGAAGCCATGGCCCATGCGCTGGCCGGCGCTGGCGCCGAGGTCGTGATCACCAGTCGTCACCTTGAGGAGGCGACGACCGTGGCGGCGGATATCAGCGCCCGCACCTCACGCCGCGTCGTGGCCTTCGAGGCCGACGCCGCCAACCGCGAACAGGCAGATGCTTCGGTTGCCTTTGCCATCGAGCAGTTCGGGCATGTCGATATTCTCGTCAACAATGCGGGCATCAATATGCGGGGGCCCATCGTCGACATGGATGACGAGACGTGGGACACCGTCCTGGGCATCAACCTCAGCGGCCCCTTCTACTACTGTCGTGCCGCCGGCAGACATATGTTGCCCCGAGGCTACGGCCGCGTCATCAATCTCGGTTCGACACTGTCGTCGATCTCGATCCCCGATCGTACACCCTACGCTTCAACCAAGGGCGGGATTCTGCAGTTGACACGCACCCTGGCCCTCGAGTGGGCGGGAACGGGGGTCACTGCCAACTGTATCTGCCCCGGACCATTCGCGACACCGATCAACAAACCACTGCTGGACAACCCCGAAACGGCCCAGGCGATGCAAGACAAGGTGCCCCTCGGACGTTGGGGTGATCCATCGGAGTTGGCGACCTCCGTTCTCTACTTCGCCTCACCCGCCTCCTCATTTACCACCGGCGCGGCTCTGATCGTTGATGGGGGGTATACCTCACAGTAGCTTGCGAAGCGAACGACCCGTTCTATATTTCGCTCTGCCGAAATGCCACCCACCCCTTTACCGAGAAAAATATAGCTGAAAACATGGCTGAGTCAGAGATCGTTGCCCGCGATCTGAATTCGCCCTATAGCCTCGCATTTGACGCCGACGATATTCTGTTCGTATCGGAGTCAGGCGCGGGGCGTGTCTCTCGTGTCACAGATGGTCGCATCAGTCTTTTTGCGCAGACCGGATCGCGGCCTCGCGGTATCGCTTTCGATGATTCAGACGACCTCTTCGTCGCCGAGGGTGGACGGCACCATCTCGTCCTCATCTCTCCCGACGAGGCCGTCGAGGTCTATGCCAACACGTGCAAAGGGCGTCGATTCGCCAGTCCCGAAGACCTCTGCTTTGCACCTACCGGAGACGTGTTGTTCAGCGACGCCGGGCATGGTGAGCAAGAGGGCGACGGCTGCGTGTATCGCGCTGACCTCGACGGTGAGGTTACAGAAATCGTCTCCGGTCTTTCTTCTCCCGGAGGGATGATCCTGTCGGAGGATGCAGGCATGCTCTACGTGTCGGAGCGCGGCCACCACCGCATCATCTCCCTCAAGATAGACGATGAAGGCAATCTCGAGAACCAGCAACTGTTCGTCGACCTGAAGGATGGGGGCAGTGCCGAGAGTCTGCTCTTCGATGCCCAGGGACAACTCTATGCCAGCATTCCCGGACAGGGAGTGCTCCTCATCGATCCGGAAGGTAACACGATGAGTAGCCTCGATCTGCCCGGCACGGCCGTCACGGGGATAGCTTTTGGTGGCCTGGAATTTGACGAGTTGTTTGTTTGCGAAGCAGATACCGTAGTCCGGATCTCAGTCGACGTACCCGGACAGCGCCCCTTCGCCGGGCCCCGTTCGGTCTGAGTCCAGCGTCCAGCATCTGTTTAGTCATCCGGCGTGCGTCGGACCCGCGCAAAAAGCCTGCGGAAGATCCAGCCGAATAATCCTGGTGTCACCCGTCGGACCCGGATCGCAACTGCACTCAGCCAGTCGCTGACAACGAGGGCCTGCCCCCGTTCCATTGCCCGCAGGACATCGGCTGCTGCCGCTGCTGCCGACTTCGAAGGAACTCGGGCGAATCGCGCCAGTGGCGTGCCCGAAGTGGCGGCAAATTCCGACCGTACCAGTCCGGGAGCGACGACGGTGATGCCGATCCCCTGCCCGTGCAGTTCATGTGCCAGGCTCTCAGCGAAGGCGTTGATGGCCGCTTTCGTCGCGCCATAGACGGCGTGATCGGGAGCCGGCAGTTCCCCAAGAACACTCGAGACAAACACGAGCTGTCCCCGACCCCGCTCGAGCATGGCAGGCAACAGGGCGTAACTGGTATGAATGATACCGCGCAGGTTCGTGTCGATCACGGCGTCATGGCTGCTGACGGCGACCTCGTGGAAGGGCCCGTATGCCCCCCTGCCAGCGTTGTTGATGAGGACGTCGATGGCGCCCGTTCTCTGTAGAATCGATGCCGCCCACATCCGCACCTGTTCAGTGTCGGTTACGTCGCAGGGCGCCACCATGAGTGCCTCAGACCGTGCACCTGCGGCGGCGACCTCATCCCGCACCGCCTCGAGACGCTCCTGGCGCCGGCCACTCAGAACCAGACGTGCCCCTCGCCGCCCCAGCAGCAGTGCCAACTCGCGACCGATGCCACCGCCGGCACCGGTGATTGCGACGACGGCGTCGCGATACTCGATTGTCACCTAGTCTCGCGATAGTTCCCAGGAGCCATCCGTTCGACGTAGCGCGGCAACCCGCGGCGCAGCACGGCAATCATCTCCGCGGAATCCGGATCACGCTTGCACAGGATCCTGTGACGCATGTGCCGTATTCGTCCAGCGATAGGCACGGCGATGCGCTGGACCTGAACCCCACGCTTCTTATCCTCCTCACTCAGTGAATTTGCGCCTCTGTCTTCTTCGTCTTCTTGCTCCTCTTGCTCCTCCCCATCAGCCTCAACCTTCTGTTGCGCTTTGATCGCATCTCGTTCGGCGACAACCTTCTCCTCCACCCGCTGCACGATCTCTTCGTCACGACGCTGGAGTTCTTCCGTTTCCTCGCGACTCATATCCCCGTTGAGAGATCGCAATCGTCCACGCATCATGTCAGTCGCCCGCTGGCGTGCCTGCTCGACGTCCGCTGTGGCGTGATAGAATTCCTCAATGATGAGATTGATCTTCAGCAGTCGCAATTCCTTGCGGAATGGCGTCGGCCTGATGAGTCGATTGATAAGTACCGTGAGACTCAGCATGGCCGCCGCCGGGCGATCATACGCGCCTCCGTCTCCTTGCGATCCATGAGATCGATCAGTGGTCGCAGACTCTCGGGATCCCCCATCAACACCACGGGACCAAGGCCCTTCGGTGACGGATCGGCAGTACTCTGCTCCTTTTCATTCGCCGCCAGCCGTTCTGCCGCCGCCGAAGCCAGTCTGGCGAGGCGTTGGGACGCGTTCTTCTGCCCCTCCGATTTCATGAAGTCACGGATCAGTTGGGTACCCTGTTCCTGCACCTCCGTGATCCCCCACC
>DPVW01000087.1:0-313 GCA_003529325.1 Candidatus Latescibacterota bacterium
GGGCGGCAGCCCGACAGGCGGAGGCTCTCGATCCCGCCGGTATCGTCGCCCAGGCTCAGTCCATGTGCGATACCTTCGGATTTCGTTCCATCAAGCTGAAAGGCGGCGCCCTTGAACCGGAGATCGAAGTGGAGTCCATTCGGGCTTTGCACCGGGCATTCGGTGAAGACGTGCCACTACGCCTCGATCCGAATGCCATCTGGACGGTGGACACAGCGATCAAATACGGTAAAGAGCTGGAAGGTATTCTTGAGTACTACGAGGATCCGACGCGGGGACAGGAGGGCATGGCTCGTGTGCGGCAGGCCGTTGA
>DPVW01000087.1:621-16423 GCA_003529325.1 Candidatus Latescibacterota bacterium
CGTGTGCGGCAGGCCGTTGACATCCCCCTGGCGACCAATATGTGCACGACCTCCTTCCATGATCTGCCGGGAAGCGTTCGTCTTGGATCAGAGGATATCATCCTCTCCGATCATCACTACTGGGGTGGTCTGCGTGCCTCCATTGAACTGGGCCGCTTCTGTGACACCTTCGGTCGAGGCTTGTCGATGCATTCAAACAGTCACGTCGGCATCTCCCTTGCGGCGATGACCCATCTGGCAGCTGCGGTCCCCAATCTGACGTATGCCGTCGACACCCACTACCCGTGGCAATCGGACGAGGTCATCGGCGGCGGCGAATTCTGTTTCGAGGATGGCGCCCTTGCCGTGCCTGACGGACCCGGGTTGGGTGTAGAGCTGGACCGGGATGCGCTGGCGCGCCTGCATCAGAATTACCTCGACTGCGGCCTCAGCCAGCGTGACGACGAAGTCGAAATGCAGAAGCTGGAACCTGGCTGGACCTTTCAGTCGACGCGGTGGTAGTTCATCCCAGGGCATGCCGGGCGGCTGTCTGCTTTCCATGCTGATGTACTGTCCGCTGATCGGCTCGCGTGCCTCCTATGAGCTGTCGGGTGGCAATACCTATCCGGCAGCCTCCCGACCGTCAGGGATGACGGCATGGTCGCCGCAGACATATGGATATGAGAACACCCTGTTCTACGATTACAGTGCCGACTCGCTGAACGGGATCCGAGCCACGCATCAGGCGAGTGTGTGGATGTCTGACTACGGTGACTTCTCACTCATGTCAGTCACCGGCGATCCTGGATTTCTTCCCGGGCAGCGCGCCAGTCCCTTCTCTCACGAAGCTAAATCCTCCCGGCCCCAGTCGTACTCCGTCGAACTACCCCGCTACGAACTTCATCTCGAGGTGGCACCCACGTCGAGGGCTGCCGTCGTCCGTGTGCGATCTGCCCGTAGCGACACCGTCACGTTCATCGTCGATCCACACCCGCCAGGTAACCTCATCGAAATCCTGCCCTCCGAGGCACGGCTGCAGGCACTCACCGTAACCAACATGGGAGGAACGCCAGATAACTTGCGCTCTTTTCTGACGGCGAAGTTCGATCGTGTCCCTTTGGACTATGGCACCTGGACGGACAGTACCGTACACCCGGGACAGACGCAGAGCGAGGGTGAACACTCGGGTGCATGGGTCCGCGATCCAGCCGGGACGCCCGATCTACGCGCTGGGGGCGCCCCGATTCAGACGGACGGAACTGGCCTTTGAAAACGGCAGAACGCTGATCGTAGAGGGCGCCGGTGTCGACAAGCCTGGTGCCATCTACGTGCAGTCGGTGTCATTTAACGGCGCCCGACTGCTGACCCCCTTCATCGAACATGGGCGGCTCCTACAGGGGGGCACGCTCCGCTTTGACATGGATACGACGCCGAATCCGCAGGTCTATCAGCCAGCGCCGTGACAGCGGGGTGGTGAGCCGGGTGGGGATCGAACCCACGGCCAAGGGCTTAAAAGGCCCCTGCTCTACCTCTGAGCTACCGGCCCGCTTTACATGCAACATCGAAAATAGAGGGCACCATGAACAGGGTCAACGCTGCGGCACCGCGCCACCGATCAGCAACCCCAGATCTGGTGCCAGGCCTGCATCCAAGTATCGGCACGGCTCACGGCTCGTGTGTCTGAATCGATGACTTCGACACCGGGACGGCCACGAAAATCGGCGGCCTGATCTATCGGCAGATCAACGGTGATCACGCATGGATCACCAGGTCTGTAGGCTTTGAGTAACGACAGATCTCCACTCAGAGCCTCCCGGGCGCCCTGTTCAATCATGCGGCGTGCCCGCGTGGGTGGGATCTGTCGTGCTGACCTTCGCGACAGGCCCCGCTTTACGGCAACTGTCGTGATATCGGTACCGAGCAGGTCGCGACTCTCCCGGCATACCGCTTCGTCCCCTGTCACGAGGGCGACGGGACAGTCGTAGAAGCCGCAGAGCGCCGCGTTAATACCCGTTTCGCCGACACAGTCGTCGTTGAACCAGAGATTGCGCCAGTTCGTTGTCGAGATCGTATGACACATGACACCGTCGGGGGTATTGGCGCGGGCGTGCATGCCCACCATCAGCGCCGCATCACAGCCCTGCTCGAGCAATTCGGTATAACATCCCCAGCGGTGATGGGCGACCCAGTCACAACCCTCATCCAGTAGTTCCGGCACCAGTGAGTTGAAGCTCCAGTCCCCCCCGGCTCCGTGGCAGTCGACGACGACGATCTCTTCAGCTCCGGCAGCTCGAGCGCCACGTACAGCGGCGTTGATCTCCTCCGTATACAAGCGCCGACCCTCCTCATACATGGGGGCGCCCCCATTGACCTGGCTCCAGGCGACGATACCACTGACGCCCTCCATGTCACTCATGATCAGCACTTTCATTGGCGCCTGCCTAGCCTTCCCAACGAGCTCGAACGGGGTGTTTGCCGGCACGCTCAAACAGATCCGTCCACTCCTTCGAACCGTCATCAGGGGTCACCTCCAGGCGCACACCCTCGACCTGCGCCGGTCCGTGGCCGGCACTGAAGTAGCCATACCCCTGGCTCGTGGAGGCCATATGCACACAGCTCCCCCCGGGATAAACGATGGTATTCAACAATCTCGGTTTTGGCCGATCGTAGGGCTTGCCTTCGTCGGCGAAGGGCTTGATGAGCTCGAGGGGGACACGGACACGCTCCACCGCCTCCTCATCGATCTCGACACCGAGACCTGGGCCATCCGGCACCTTCTGGTACCCGCCGATCACGTCGATCGGCCTCTTCAGCAGTTGCTCGGTGAACATGTTGACGCAGGATATGGTCGGCCACGTGCCGTGCGTCAACACGGCACCCAGATGAGCGGCCCACGTCGTCATCAGGCCATTGCCGACGAGTTGCAGCCAGAATGGCATCTGTGCTTCGGCGGCGAGTGTCCCCTCTTTCATGACCTGGGACTTTCCGCCGCCGATGACGAAGCCGTCACAGACCTCCTCACGGATACAGGTTATGAAAGGCGGCGAGCCGAAGTGCATGGCCACAGGTCGGGAGATGGCCTGGCGGATCTGCCGATTGCCAAGTAGATCATTCTGTGGGATGGGACTCTCAAACATGGCGATGTTGCCGTAGGCCTCCAGCTTCTTGATGATCGGGATCGCGGAAGCTGCATTCTGCCATGTGGCATTGGCGTCGAGATCGAGTTTGAAGTGGGCGGGCACGACCTTGGATATGGCATCGACCTGCGCGATGATATCCCACCAGGGACGTGGTTTGTTCTTGAAGCTCGTGTAACCAGCGGCAACCGCGTCCTGTGCCTCCGCCGCCCAATCTTCCGGTGCGGCGTCGATCGACCACCAGCTGATCGGTGTCCAGTCGCGCACTTTTCGTCCGAGCAGCTCATGCACCGGGACTTCCAGAATCTTGCCGACCAGATCGAACAGGGCCATCTGTAAACCACTGCCGAGACCGTCGTCGTGCATCGTCTCGGCTGGACTCGCTCCGAGCACCCGTTCCACGGCATCATCCGAGACGCGGCCCCAGGTATAGTGCAGTACCGTCTCCCCCCAACCGACGTGGCCCGTATCGGAGGTCACCTTGCAAAGTTCCATCACCGCCCAGTTGTAGACTTCACGGGCCGTAATCTGTTGCTGGCGCTCGGTGAACGGGATATCCACTACGATGCGTTCGACATCGACAACCTTCATGGCAGTGCCCTCCTCTACCGCGTCGTTTGGTAATAACGTTTGAAGGGACGTGCAGCGAGCCCTTCGGGATTGAGCCCCGTACCCAGACCAGGACCCGTGGGCAGGTCGATAAAGCCGTCCCGACTGCGCACGATCTCTGGATTCGACAGCAGGTCGTTGGCGAGTTTTTCCTCGTTGGCATTGCCCACGGTTTCCAGGATGTAGCCATTGCGCAGAAAGGCCATGCCCTGCAGTCCCTGGACGACGGACAGCGGGCCATTTGGGTTGTGTGGTGCAACGGCAATGTTGTTCATCGCCGCTACCGTACACAGTTCTTTGAGTTGACTGAAGCCGCCACAATTGCCGATGTCGGGCTGGAACACGTCGACCGCCTGGGTTGTGAGCATGGAGACCATGTTGCGGTCATAGACGGTGGCCGTCCGCTCCCCCCCTGCGATGCGCGGGCCACCGCTGGCGTAGCTGGCCTCCTTCAGTTTGAGCAGACCGGGAATGTCCTCCGGTGGCAGGGGCTCTTCGATCACGTCGACCAGTCCCTTGAGACCGTGCACGAGTTGTACGGCCGTGGCGCCGGAAAGCCGTGCATGACAGTCCACCCATAGTTCCACACCATCGCCGTGCACCTGTTTGGCGTGGGCATAGAAGTCGATGAGTTCGGCAATCACCGCCGGATCCGTCCACTGGTGTTCATTATGACTGCCGTCGACGCGCCCCTTGGTGCCTGAATAGGCGGCGCCAGAGATGTCATATTCGATCCCGTCGGCGCTGACTCTCTGCTGCTGCCCGTAGTACACTGGAATCGTCGTTTTTATGACGCGGTACCCACGCTCTATGGCACCAGCAATGTTGTCGGCGAATTCCTCGCGGGACCCACCACCGGGCACATGGCAGTAGACGGGTACCCGCCCCTCAAAGGTGGGGCCACCAAACAGTTCGTAAACCGGCTTGCCGACCTCCTGGCCTTTGATATCCCACATGGCGATATCAAGGGCACTAATGGCGGAGACCGCTACGGTGCCGATCGTCCACTGGTTGTCGCGA
Organism: Candidatus Latescibacterota bacterium; assembly: GCA_003529325.1. GTDB lineage: Bacteria > Latescibacterota > UBA2968 > UBA8231 > UBA8231 > UBA8231. The sequence goes on from DPVW01000087.1 coordinate 5,367, forward strand.
TACATGCGCTCAAAGTGCAGCGCCGGTTGCCGCGGATCCTTGCCGATGAGACCGATATTTTCCACCAGATTTTCGATGGCGCGCCAGGTGGCATCATCGAACCGCTTGGTGACGACCTCGGAAATACCCGTCAGACCGGTGTCGGTGTGCACCTGGGTGATGATGAGGTTGCGGAAGTCGGCATCGATCAGCCGAACATCCACGGATTCGATCTTCATGGTCTCACCCTCGTGCCGGTTTCGCTGGCGGCATAGGCGGCCTCGACGAAGCGCATCGCCCGCAGGGCGTCCTCTCCGTCGGTGATGAATCGCCCCCCCATCTTTGCGGCGTGTATGAAGCTGCGCACGAACTCGATACCGATGGCACCCCCGTAACCGGGCCCGCCAGCAGGCGCAAGCGTGATGGTCTCCGCCAGGGGTGTCTCCGACTGTGGTCCCTCGCTGTGCAGGTAGAGGGTGTCCTGGCGTCCTTCGGCATCCCATTGAGGCCAGACGATCTCGCCCAGATCTCCGCGCAGTGTCAGGCCGATATCGCCATACCGCTGACGCAGGATGTATCCGGCGTGCAGATTGCCGACACCGCCGCCGCTGAGAGTGAAGGAAAGTGCCGCCATGTCCTCTACATCGATGCCGCGAGTGTATGTCCTGGTGTGGCCTGAGACCTCGGTGAACTCCTGTCCCGTCAGGTAACGGATCAGATCGACGGTATGAATAGCCAGCCAATGAAGGATGCCGCCGCCGGCGATCTGCTTGTCGAACAGCCAGTGATCGGGATTCCGCTGGCCGACGCTGCTGGTCACCATGCGTGCCTCGATAGAGCGAATCTTGCCCAACGCCCCCTCGCTTATGAGACGCTTGATGCGCAGTGCCGCCGGTTGCAGGCGGTTCAGGAACCCCGGTGCCCAGATCGTTCCCCCGGTCCTGGCGGCCTCATTCAAACGCTCGATGTCCGCCGCTGTCCGCCCGGCGGGTTTTTCGATGATACAGGGGATCCCTGCTGCCAGCAGGCGTGTACCAAGGTCGGCGGCCTGATCGTTGCGCACCGACAGTAGCGCCATGTCAGGCCGTTCGTCAGTCTGCAAGGAATCGAAGGATACGACCGTGGCGGTCTCCGGAATCTGCGCCGCGGGATGGGTCTCGGTTGCGGGATGAGGCACCCCGTCCTCGACATCACTGTCACAGACAAGGAGCCGGTCGACTTCCGCTAGATTCTGCAGGGTTTCCATCCAGCCCCGACTGTGCGGACCAGTGATGCCAACGAGGGCAACGGTGAGAGCTGTTGACTTCGCCGTGCTCATGAGGCCGCCTGAAAAGCCAGCGGCGTGCCCTCGCGTGACGATTGATAGATCGCCTCCAGAAGGGCCACGGTGCGGCGGCCCTCCCGACCATCCACGCGCAGGGACGTACCCTTCTCGAGGCAGGAAACGACATCCTCCACCACGTTCTTCAGCGGGTTGTCGATGGTTGCCAGCTTCTCCTCGATGCCGTCACCGAAGTATCGGGCCTCACCGGTGAGAGCGGCGTCTATGAGGACCCCCCCTTCACTACCGTGCACTTCGGCGCTGAAGTAAGCATTGGACGGGAATGTCGTGGTGCCGACAATGGCACCCCGGGCGCCGTTGGGATAGCGCAGGATGGCCATGCCCACGTCCTCCGTCTCGATATCGTGGTTGAGGACGGCCGCCTCACCATAAACCCGTTCAGGATCCCCCATGAACCATAGCAGCAGATCGATGAGATGGGAGCCCTGGTTTGCCAGCGACCCACCGCCGTCCATCTTCCACGTACCCCGCCAGCCGCCGCCGTGCGCAAAATAATCGTCGGATCGGAACCACTTGAAGCGCACCTCTCCGAGCAGAGGCTTGCCGAGCAGACCATCACGCAGGGCCGTGGCGACACGCACGTTGGTATCGACGTAACGGCTCTGATAGTCGACACCAAGCACGACACCCGCAGCCTCTGCGGCCGCGATCAGCCGGTCGCAGGCCTCCGTGGTCACGTCCATCGGCTTGGTCGTGATCACGTGCTTGCCGGCCTGGGCGCAGCGCACGCCCAGATCGACATGAAGCCCGCTGGGGGTCATGACCATCACGACATCCACGTCACTGCGTCCGAGGGCGTCGTCGAGGTCGGTAACCCAGTCGCAACCCAGATCCTGTCCGGTCTTGCGCGCCAGCTCCTCGTTCAGGTCCACGACGCAGGCCAATTCTGCGCCGGCGGTCTCGGTGATCAGTTGTGCTCGGTTGCGACCCATACCGAGGCCGACGACGGCGAAGCGAACCATCAGTTTTCATCCTTCAGGAACTGGGCGATATAGTCACGGGAGCGCAACAAACCTTCCTTCTGCAGGTCCGGTGTCGCCCAGAAGTGGTGGTCTTCCAGTTCGACGCTGAGGACGCCGTCGTAGCCGATTTCTTCGAGACGGCGGATCACGACCTGCCAGTCAACCATGCCCTCGCCCGGGATGGTATAACGCCACCAGCCCTCACCGAATCCGTATGTGCGATCATAACTCTCACCGAGAATCCCCGATTCATACAGTTTTTCCGGAATCACTTCCGTGTCCTTCAGATGCACATGCTTGACGCGATCACCGAACTCGTGCAGCAGGCGCACATGATCGATCTGCAGTCGGGCAAAATGAGAGGGGTCATAACAGATGCCGAGATTTGGCGATGGAATCGCGGCAAAAATCCTGCGCAGACTCTCCGGTGTGCACCCGAGGCTACCATACCACGGGGCCCCACCAGGCCAGGGCTCGATGGCGATGTTGACGCCCACCTTCTCCGCGTGTTCGACGACTTTTGGATAGACTCTCTCGAAGATCTCGAAGGTCTTGGCCCGGCCTTGTGACGGGTCATCCGGACCGACGACGGTAAAGAACGTGTGTCCACCGTGCTTGGCGATCGCCGTGAGGTCCTTCTTCAGAGCGCTCAGGGCCTTGCGACTCTTCGCCTTGTCCTGCGACAGCAATCCCCCCGCGGCGGCGTCACAGGTGCCGATGGCCAAACCGAGACGTTTGCAGATACGGGCCGTCTCGGCAGTCGGCGTCGGTGTGTCAACGGCATCAAAGCCATTCTCGGCGAGCCACTCGCAGTACGCTTCAAAACCAATCTTGCCGGCAAAACCCGGCATGCGTGTTCCGATCTTCATTGTTATTTCTCTCTTTCTATCGTGATGGTCCATTTACGCGGCCTCAGTTGCGACCACCGGTAGTGGTCGCCCCGCGGCAGGCGGGACCCATTGGGAGACGATCAGGGATATCATTGCCAGGATCGAGCCGCTGATGAAAATGACCTCATAGCCGAAATGATACCAGGCGATGCCGCCAACAAGGGGTGCCACGACGGCGGCCAGGTGGTTCATGGTGACACCCATCGACAAGGTTGGCTGTAGGTCGGCACGGTCGGTGATTCGGTAGACATACGTATTGAGCGCAATACTACCGAAAAAGATGAGGTTGTCGATGCAGTAGAGAACATAGAGCGTCGGACGATGGTCGATCAGAGCGTACCCGGCAAAGACGATCACGAGCCCCGCGTAGCTGGCACTGAGCATAACACGCTCGCCGTAGCGATCGACAAGACGCCCCAGAAAGGGGCCGGTGAGGGTGATCAATGCCTGGTTGACGAGGAACAGAACCATCGTCGTCTCCACCGGCATCCCGTGTACTTTCACGAGGGCGAAGATGGCGAAGGTGATGAACATCTGCTTGCGACAGCCCTGCAGGAAATTGAGGGCATAGTACAGGCGATACCGGCGTCGAAAAACAAACCGAGGTCCAGGTTCGGTAGGACGTTTGCGCGAAGCGAATAGTAGTGCCGCCCCACCGCCCACCGTCACCAGTCCCGCGAGCGCGAACATCCCTTCATAGCCGACATACTTCAGGATGAGGATGCAGGTCCCGATCGCCAACAACCAGGCGGCGCTCGCCACCGAGCGCAGTTGTCCCAGCCATTTGCCCTTTTCCCCTTCGGGTGAGAGCGTCAGGCCCATGGCCTGCTCCAAGGGTACCCAGCAGTGGAAGCCGACGCTCCAGATCACCGATAACAGAGCGAGCATCGTGACCGAATCGACCCACGAGTAGGCGGCCAGTCCCATTCCCATCACCGCCAGCGCGACGGCGGCAACGATCGACGGCGCCCAGCGGATCATGAGCGCGACAAACAGAACATTGAGAAATCCCGGAACCTCGCGCAGCGCCTCGACGTAACCCAGCTCGTGAGGCTCGATCCCGAGTCGTTCGACGACGAAATTATTGAACAGGGTCAGCTGTACGCCAAAAAAGAAACCGACGCCGGCGACTGCGACGGCGAGCAGGGCAAAATTTCGGGACCAACCGGAAAAGGGTGAGATCAAGCTCACTAACGGATGCCGATGGCCTCCACGCCATTTGTGCGCATGACATCGAGCAGTCGCATGACGTCTCGGTAGGCGATATCACCGGCGCCGGTGAACATCACCTTGCGTTCACCCTCCATGCCTGGGGGTAGCAGTTCGTTGAGTTCTCCCGGTAGTTCCTGCTCCGTCACTTCTTTGCCGTTGAGCAGAATCTGTCCTTCCGAGGTGAGCACGACGATCGGATCTTGACGCACGGCGCCAGCAGCTACCCCGGAGCCGTCCTGCGGCAACGTTGTCGCCATGGTCTCGATGATGATAGGGGTAATCACGAGGAAGCCGAGCAACAGCGACAGGGACACATCGCCCAGCGGTGTGATGTTGATCGCCGAAGAGGCACGGTTGCTGTGGCGGCGACGTCGTCGGGACATGAGCTCCTCTACCCTTACTCGGCGCTAAGCTAAAGTTGTGGCTGCTAATTTTACGATAACCGGGCCCCGGATTCAAGCCATAGGCCATTCAATGTTGCCCCGAACCTTGAGTTACTGTAATGATCTGATCTGCCGCAACCGGGCCGAGTAGATCACGGCCGCCGCTGGGCCAGCGGATCTCGATCGAGTCGACCACGGCGTGTTCCCCCAGGCCGAAACTCAACCGCAGATCACTCTGCGACAGATAACTGCCACCGCCCAGGACCTGATCTACCTGTGTCAGGTCGCCAGCCATGACCCGCACACGAGCGCCGATGGCGTCGCGATTTCCCCCTTGCCCGCCGATGGCCCGTACCGTAAGCCAGTGGCGACTATTGCCGCCGTCGTTGCGCAACAACCGGGCCCGTTCGTTCAGCACCAGCAGCAACAGATCGGTGTCGCCGTCGTTGTCGTAGTCCCCGGCGGCCACACCGCGGCTGGCACGCAACTGGGAGATGGCCTCGCCCGCCTCATCGTTGATCAGAGCGAAACGCAGCCGGCCGGAATCACCCCCCAGATTGCGAAACAGCTGATCTGGTTGACGAAATTGAGAGGAACTGTCGAAAAGCTCCGCATTGTCCAGAACGTGACCATTGGCAACAAAGAGATCACGCCAACCATCGTTGTCGTAATCCAGAAACACGGCGCCCCAGGAGACCTTCGCCAGGCTTGGCACGGCCAACCCCGCGGTGAAGGCGACATCTGAGAAGTAGCCTTCGCCTTCGTTGATATAGAGCGCATTGGTCTCGGCCTGAAACACCGTCAGGAACAGGTCCAGGCGACCGTCGGCGTTGACGTCAGCAAAGTCTGCCCCCATACCGGACTGGAGTCGACCGTCGCGATCGTAGGCCGTGCCTGACAGCAGGCCGGCGTTGACAAACGTGCCGTCACCGACGTTCTGAAAGAGGAAATTCTCCGTTCGGTCATTGGCGACGAAAACGTCTACATCTCCATCGTCATCGTAATCGGCAATGGCAACTCCCATGCCCTTGCCCGTTGGGTCGTAAACCCCTGCCTGGCGGGTAACGTCAAGGAACCGGTCGCCCTCGTTGCGGTACAGGACATCGGCGGCAGCAGAAAAATTGTCGGGATGAGGGTAGCCGCTGATCGATAGGTCACCCTCTCCCTGGGCGACATAAGAGCGCAGCACACGATGGGCATCGTCGAGGTGGTAGTCGACATAGTTGGCGAGGTAGATATCCAGATCGCCGTCGTTGTCGAAATCGAAAAAGGCAGCGCCTACTCCCCAGAGGCTGTCGGCGACGCCAAAGCTGGTTGCCACCTGACCAAATCGATGGCCCTCTTCGTTCTGCAGCAGCGCATTGGCCCCATAGTTGGTGAGATAGAGATCGCTGAACCCGTCGCCATCGAAATCGCCCGCCGCGACTCCCATGCCGTAGCCCTGATCTCCGGCGTGGGTCTCGGCGGTCACATCGACGAACGTGCCGTTGCCGCGATTGTGGAACAACCGGTTTGAGGCTGGAGAGCGCGTGGTTGGTACGATGTACTGGCCATTGACTCCATACGCATCCTGAAAGCCGTCTGCGTCGAAATCAAAGAAAGCCACGCCGCCGCACATCGTCTCGATATAGTAACGCGTAGGATCCTGGCTCTCACGGCCATGCGTATGTTTGAAGTCCAGACCTGCGGCGACGGTGACGTCGGCGAACCGAGGCTCTGTGTTCGCCTGTACGGAGGTCGCTGCAAGAAAACCTGCAACGATGATCCTGGCGCCGATGGTGGACATTATTCTGTCGTCGTTGCGGCCGCCTGCAAGAGCGCCACGGCAGACCGAATCCGGGCGTTTCCCGGCTCCTGATCGAGTGCCTTCCGGTAGGCGATCAGGGCCTTCCCGAACTCTCCGCGCTGTTGATGCAGGTTGCCAAGATTGAAGAGCAGAGGGGCATCCGAGGGGCTGAGTTTCAGCGCTCGTTCGAAGGCATTGAGAGCCTCGTCCAGCCTGTTGGCCGCCATGTAACTGATGCAGAGGCTGTTCCATACACCCGCCTCCTGGGGCCACGCGGCGACGATCTGTTCCAGCACGGTTGCGGCTTCGTCGGCTCGCCCATCCCGGGCGTACACCGAGGCGAGCAGACGCCAGGCCGCCATGTGCCTGGGGTTCTCGGTGACGACCAGCAGCAACTCTCCTGCTGCCACCTCGGTCCAGCCCTGACCAGCGTAGATTCGCCCCAAGGCGAAGTGCGCTCCCTCATCTTCCGGTTGACTGGTCAGGATCTGTCGGTGATACGCCACCCGATGCCACAGGTCGGGATCGTCAGTGGCGACGCGACGCCATCGTTGGAAACGCTCCAGGGCCTGGCGCGCACCCTCCGTGTCACCAACGCGGGAAAGCTCCTGGCCAAGACGGTACAGCGCGTCGGTGTAGGTGGGATCGATTTCGGTGGCGCGCTTGAGATGCTCGATGGCTTCCCTTTCGCGCTTGTCTCCGAGCAGAGCTTTGGCCAGTTCGAAATGTGCTACGGCAAAAACATCTGAGACAACCAGCAGCGCTTGCAGAATGGTTTCTGCCTTGCCGTATTCGCCCAGGTTGTTGAACAGCATGCCGAGTTGGCAGCGCGCCCCAGCATGACTGGGGTCGAGGTCGAGTACCCGTCGCAGGGGGCCTCGAGCTTCGTCGTAGCGACCGTTCTCCGCGTAGGCACTGCCCAGGTTGTAGAGTGCCAGAGTGTAGGTCGGATCAAGAGTTACGACCTGCTCGAGGGTCTCGATCGACTTGCCCACGTTGCCGCTCTGAGCGTACACGGCAGCGAGATTGTTCCGTGCCTGAACGTCTTGGGGAGCCTTTTCAATGGCGCGCAACAACGCCGTCTCCGCTTCTGCCACGCGCCCCTGGACAGCGTATGCGGTGCCGAGACGCTGGTAGGTCTCACCGTCCACAGCACCAGCGGCAAGGCTGGTCTCCAGCAAGGTGACGACATCTGCGGGGCGGCCTTGTGCGACATACAGCCGGACCAGCAGATCGCGAGCAGGTCTGTGTGCAGGATCGATGTGCAGAGCTTGTCTGGCGGCAGTGATCGCGTCGGCGTTGCGCCCCGCCTTGCTGGCGGTAAGGGCACGGCGGTACCAGCTGCTGGCTTGCGATTTTCCAGGGGAGGACGGACGACCGATGGACTGCGCCTCTGCGAGGCCACTGGGTTGGGGCTGCGGATCGTCACAACCTGACGACGAGGTCAGAAGGAAGATCAGTCCAACATACAGCGCGGTGGCAGCCGCCGTCCTCACTCCGCCCTGGAGGCGACAAGATCGACGGAAGGCGCACCGATGACCTTGCAGGCGTCCATCACGGACAGGATGTCACGGTACGGCAGGTTCTCGGCCCCCTTGATCACGACCGCCTTGCCCTCCTGGCCGCGGTAGGCCAGGGATAGTTCGCTCTGTAAGGAAGCCTGGTTGACGGCCTTCAGATTTACGAACATGGCGCCATCGGCCTGGATCGACAGGACCACGCTCTGATCCTGCTCGGACAACTGGTCGATGGCCTCCGCCTGTGGTGTCTCGACCTGTACTCCCTCACGGATCATCGGTGTGACGATCATGAAGATGATGAGCAGCACGAGGGCGACGTTGACGATAGGCGTGATGTCGGGCAGGGGCGACAGCTTCGTGCCGCCCTGGTCGGTACGGCGTTTGTGGCGAGAGGCTCCGGCGCGAGAACCGGTGAGCGTCACCTGGCGCCGCACCGCTGCCTGAACCAGGTGGTGTGCCTGGTTGTCCAGAACGATGGACATGACATCGACACGATTCATAAAATAGTTGTACGCCCACAGGGCCGGCATGGCGACAAAAAGCCCGATCACCGTGGTCACAAGGGCTTCCGATACGCCCGCCGAGACCGCTGCCAAGCCGCCGCCGCCGGTCTCGGCAATGCCGCGAAACGCGGAGATCAGGCCGGTGACGGTGCCGAAGAGTCCAAGGAACGGGGCCACGCCGGCGACGGTGGCCATACTCGTCAGCCGCGCCCGAAAATTGATGACCGCCACATCGACCTGTCGAGTCGTGATCTCGTCAACTGCCTCGAGGATCAGATCCCCGTCATCCTCTTCGGCGCGAATCCGGTCGAATTCCTTTAGGGATCTGCCGACGACATAGGCGAGGGAAGCGAACTCGGCGAACTCGGGGGATTCCGCCCGGTCGCGCAGGGTACCGGCGTCGACGAGCGACTCAGCATCGGCGGCAAAAGCGTCCGAAATGCGACTCGCCCAGCGCAACGCCACGAGGCGCTCGACGACAACCGCCATGGAGTAGACGGAGAGACAACTCAGGATGGCGATGATCACCTTCCCTGTGGGCGCCATGCTGGCCCACATCTCGCCGATCATACCACCCACGTTACTTGATCCCCGCCATGAGTTGCTGGGTCACGCCGCCCTCCTGGGTGAGAGCAAAAACGACCGTATTCACGGTAAACTGAAGATGGCGGGTGCCGTCCACGGCAAGCTCGAAGTTGTTGGTACCTTCACGAGCCGAGCCCGTCGTCACCTGGCGTATGGTGAACAGGACAGCCAATCGGTCGCCGATGACGAGTCCCATGTCCCCTACCTCGACATTGCCGACACCCATGTTGTCGCGCACCGCCATGTCGAAGTCGAAGTACGAGTGGTAGATGGGGTGGCTCGGCTTCAGGTAGGTGAAGCGCCAGTCCTGCCCCTCGTACAACCCCTGCGATGACAGGGCATCCCGCAAACGGTCGAACCGCGACCCTTTGAGCTTTTCGTTGGGGCCCGAAGTGGTCAGGGCGAAGCCGCCATGGGCCAGGTAATAACCGAGGCTCTCGATCTCTTTCTCACTCGAGGAGTGCACCTCGCCGAACCATGACGGCAGCATCAGCCAGGGCACCTGGTTGATGCGCGGATCATCGAGGGGAATGGGACCAAGGTAGTCGGCCTCGATCCCGGTGTATTCGTCCAGAGCCTTGATCAAGAAGTCGAGGTTTTCGTACCTCGTGATCTGTGAAGTCAGTCGTGCGGAGTTCCCTGATTCGTGCCCGCCGCTGCCGGCGACCGTCCTGTTCTGGGTAAAGGCTTGAGCCAGGTGGATGTAGCCGCTGATCTTGCGGCGGTCGTCCGGGTCCTGGATGACCATGGCCTGGTACTGACCGGTGTCCATGTCCTTGATGGAGAGCATGTCGAGGTTCATGTCGACCTGCGCCGTCGACTCCTTGACGCCACGCACTTCGACATCACTGAGTGTCGGCAGAGCCAGGGCGAACCGCTGACTCCCGCCCGCCGAACCGGTACCGCCGCCGACTCCCATGCGGGCGCCACGGCGCAGCGAGGGAGGTGCGATTTTCGACGCATCGAGCTGATTGAGCAGGTTGTCGGTGCGCATGGCGACCATGGCCTGTACCTGTTGCACTCGGGTCTGGGCCACTTTGGTCTTTCGCTGCTGATAGCTTCCACGAGGCACCGGTGTCTTGCGGAACTCGAGGACCCGCGCCGTAGCGCGCGGTGGTTTGATGAACACGCTGGGCGGGGGCGGCGGCTCGAAGGTGATTCTCTGCACCGCCTCCCGCACCCGCTCCCCCAGGCTCATGTAGGAACCCACCACCATGAGATGGACCGCTACAGAGGCGCAGACCCCGATCAACCACCATTTCGGCTGTCGGATCAAAACACCTGTAGGTGTGCTGCTCATAGCCGATTGTGTTACCCGGAGAGGGTGAAGAATAACGGTACTGCGGGAGGGGTTACGGCGAACACAGCGCTCGCCGTAACCCTCTCCGTTACCGCGTTATATGTACTGCACGTGCCCGGTCACAGGACTGGGCATGCTGTCGTTACCGATACAGGGACTTCACTGCGCCCCAGGTCGTCGCCTCGACGGCCGTCTGGTTGTTCGTGTTGGCGTCGGTCAGGACGAAACGAGGCCACTTGGCGTTGGTACCCAAGTCGTTCTGGTCGCCACCGAAGTAGGTCTGACCGTAGCTGTCGTCGCCATCCGGATCGGGGATGATGAACCGACCACGGAAAGCGAAGCCCGAGCCCACGTTGCTGCGCAAATCAGGCTGGAACAGGAAGATCAGGTCCCAGGGAGCATTGGCCTCGAACCAGTAACCGGTGGCACTGGGCCCACCCCTCACCTCGGCGCCCAGGAAGTAACTGGGATCGTCGCCGTAGATGACCTGGTTGCCGGTGCCGTCGTCGAAGTGGCTGATGTGCATCGAGTGACCGACCTCGCCGGTGTTTACCGGACTGACACGCCAATCAACAATGTTGGAACCATCGGCCGG
>DPVW01000059.1 GCA_003529325.1 Candidatus Latescibacterota bacterium
GAAGGTGGGACTCGAACCCACACGCCCGTGAAGACACTGGAGTTGGAAACCAGTGACATCATCGCCCTGCGCCAGCGCCTCGATGACAGTCTGCCGGATCAGATCCAGCAACTCGTCGATCGCTGCACCAACCTGCCAGCCTGACAGACTTCCCTCACCGCGTGCTCCGTCAACCGCCGGCGAGTACCTCTGAGTATCTGGCGAGTGGCAGATTGCCACCTGAGAGCACGCCACAGACGCGCTTGCCGGCCAATCGTTGCTGCAGTTTCAGAGCCACCGCCAGACTCGCCGCTCCCGAACCTTCCGCCACCAGCCGCGTCTGTTGCGCCAGTAGCCGGATGGCGGCATCGATCTCGGTATCCTCCACGAGGATGAAGTCGTCCAGCTGCTCCCACAGGATCTGCATCGTCATCTCGAAGGGCACACGCGTCGCCATGCCCTCGTGCTTCGTCGCCATCTCGGCCTCGATGTCGAGCCGCTTTTCCGTCCAGGCTCGCCACACCGCTGGCGCCGACGCCGACTGTACACCGATCACCTCGATGTTGGGATTGATGGCCTTTGCCACCAGACAGATACCGGCAGCGCCACTGCCGCCACCTACCGGCACAAGAATGGCCTCCACATCGGGCAGCGCCTCCAGGATCTCAACACCGATCGTGCCGACACCGGCGATCAGCAGCGGTTCATTGGCGGAATGCACGAACCGTTTCCCCTCCGCCCGCGCCGCACCTTCGGCCACGACTCGCGCTTCATCAAAGTCGCAGCCGTGCTGGCGCACCTCAGCACCCAGTTGGCGCATCGCCTCCAACTTGGTGGGGTTCGCGTTCTGCGCCGGTGCGTAGATTGCCACGGAGACACCGAAAAGCCGCCCCGCCCAGGCGATGGACTGACCGTGATTCCCCGTACTGGCGCTGATCAGACCCGCCGCCCGCTCTTCGTCGGAGAGTCGCCCGACAAGATTGACGCCACCACGCACCTTGAAGGCGCCGATGGGCTGCAGATTTTCACACTTCACCGCGTAGTCACACCCCAGCAGCTTCGACAACCCCTCACTACGTAGGGTGGGTGTCGGCGGCAGGTGTGGGCGGATGAAGGCGAGCGCGTCGTCGACATCGGCGCTCGTTGGCAGATCGGTCATAGATGCGCCCGCGCGCCGGAGAGTTCACGCTCGAGGCCCCGGCGATACAGGTCTACGTCGAGCCCGACGGCGAGGATGCGATAGCCGTAATCGAGCAACCGCTGAGCCTCTTCTGCCGTCGTCGCCAGTCGCCCCAGGGCCTTGCCTTCCGCCTCGCAGGCATCCCGTACCGCATCCTCCGCGCGGCGGTAGTCGGGGTGGTCGAACTGCGTTGGAATGCCGAGAAAATTGGCCAGGTCGAAGTGACCGATCCACAGGACATCGATGCCCTCCACCGCAGCGATCTGGCGGGCATTTTTCGCCCCTTCGCCACTTTCGATCTGGGCGATGACGAGGGTTCGCTCGTTCGCCTGTGCCATCTTGTCCGCTACATCTTCGTCGGTACGGTAGTCGTCGTGGGCGATGCCGAAACCAGCGCCACGCCTGCCCACGGGTGGGTAGTGGCAGAAGTCGGCGAGCGCTTTGGCCTGCTCGACATCATTCACCATGGGCACCATAACCCCAAGAGCCCCTGCGTCGAGGACTCTGGCCGCGAAGTGGTACTCCGTCGCCGGAATGCGCACGAAAGGGACCGCCTCGGTGCCACCACAGGTGGCGATCAAACTCCGCGCCGTCTCGATCGACCACGCCGTATGCTCCATATCGTAGAGCACGAATTCGGCACCTGCAGCATCGGCCAGGCGGGCGATGCCCGTGCTGTCGAACTCCATCACCATCGTGCCCAGGGATTGTCCGCCTTGCTGCAGACGCCGCCGTACGGGATTCGCTCTCATCGGTGCACTACTCTCCTTCGCTGCGACGTCGGGCACAGGCGGCGAGTCGTCGCCGAAAGCGCTCGGTGTCAAGAACTTCGGTATTGACCACGTAATCGGGTGCGCGTCCTCGGGACGCCTCCAGGATGCCACGGAAAGCGCTCTCCCCCATCATGCGGAAACTCTCATCCGTCCACGCCAGCGCGTGGGGCGACAGGATCACATTGTCGAGGCGCAGCAGTGGCTCGTCAGGGGGGATAGGCTCCTCTTCGAAGACATCGAGTGCGGCGCCGGCAATGCTGCCATCAACGAGGGCCGCTGTCAGCGCCACCTGATCGACGATCGGCCCACGGGCGACGTTGATCAGAAAGGCAGATGCTTTCATCCGCTGTAATTCGGCGGTGCTGATCAGATGTCGAGTCTTTGGCGTCAGAGCACAGCAGATGACCACGAAGTCCGCCGCCTCGAGCAGCCCCTCAAGGGGCACCAGCTCGACATCGAGTTGCTCGGCAACCGCCCTGTCACCATACGGATCGGCTGCCAGCAGATGCATCTGGTGTGGTGCCAGAAGGCGGCTGATCTCACCGGCGATGTTGCCAAAGCCGACGAGTCCCAGCGTGCGGCCACGCAGGCCGAGACCCATGTGGTCTGCTTTCTCCCCCCAACGCCCCATCCGCGTCAGTCGGTCTTTTAGTGGCAGCTTGTGTGCCAGGGCGAGCAGGAAAGCGAGGGCCGCACTCGCCACCGGCCGACGTACGCCTTCGGGGGTAATCGTCAACGCCACACCATGCCGCGTACAGGCCTCGACATCGACGGAATCGTACCCTACACCGAGTCGGGCGACGACGGCGAGCCGCTCCGCATCGGCGAGGGTTGTCTCCGTGATCAGGGGACCCAGCACAAGCACAGCATCGAGATCAGCCATTTGCGTCGGTGGCACTTCCTCTCCCGCAGCCCCCTCCCCCAGGCAGGCCCACGCGACGCCCGCCACATCCAGAGCTGTGGTGTCGACGTCGGCGAATGCCTGCGTCCCATCCACGCGCAGAAAATCACGCGACAGCCCAACACGAAACATTATGCTCTCTCCCCCGAACGGATTCGCCCCTCTGCCTGCTGCAGGGCCTGGTCATTGACGAAATTATCCATGCTCTGTTTCCAGGAGGCCGCCGGCTCGGCACGCCGACGCTCGATCTCAGTGATCAACAAAGGCAAAACGCGGACCACATTGTCGACGACGGTCACCGTCGCCGTACGCGCCGTACGTGACAGGGGATTCAGATCCACCGTCAGCACGTCGCGTGCGAGACGACGCAACGCCGCGCAGCGATCGCCGTCTTCGAGAGGCACAAAAATCACGTCTGCCAGCAGGATACCCTCGGGATGGACGAACCGCCGATTCGAGTCGATGCCTTCGAGAACGGCGACACCATCAGGCAACAACACCCTCTCGGCGCCATGCTCTCGCAGATGCTGGGCGATGGCGCCCTCGCGATCCGAGGATGTGTGGAAGATGTTGACCTCCAGTGGCGCTCCCGTCACCTGGGACAGGCGCACGAGATCCTCTGGTACGAGGGCGGCGACATTGCCATTTACCGAAATTACGGGATGCCTGGCAGATAACAGCCAGGCCGCCGTCGCCTCGATGGCTTGTTGGGCCCAAGGACCGGTGGCCTCGCCCAGCAGATAGTCATACGCTTCACCTCTTCCGTGCGCGATCAGACCATGGGGGGATGTGACACCCGCTTCGACGCCACCGACGATGCGATCCCGAATGCGCAGGGATTGGTATCGCGGATGGCTTTCGGGAACATCGGTCACGGCAACACCTGCACCGCCTGCGCCGACAGCGACGTTGCCTTCGAGCCGCTGAATGGCACCGTGCTGAACACGGCGTTGCCGAGCATGATCATCGACGCCTCCCCACCAGCGCGACTGACCTCGTCGATGGCGGCACGCACCTCGTCATGGGTGAGCAGACCACTCTCCTCGGCGAAACGCCGCGACACTCGGATCGGCTCTTCCAACTCGAGGGAGTCCCGCCTTTTGAGAATCGCAAGTTCCGCCAGTGCGGCATCCGCGGCGGCGTTGATCTGCGTCCGACGCCTGGGGTCGGAGAGGATGTCCCGAGTTCGGATGGCGCTGAAGTAGCGATAGTGGATGGGTACGTCCATCGCCACCGGCATCGCTTCGGCAGCCAGTGGATCGCCGACGACCAGTTTCACCAGGCAGCCACCATGATACTGGCCGCAGACATCTCCGAGACCGGTCAGATTCCGTACCTCCGCCACGTGCGCCGCCGTCGCCAGACCCACCCCGTCATGGCCCAGGTCCAACAGTTCGTTGACGGCGAAGGCCGCCGCCAGAGTGGAGGCGCCACTGAGCCCGAAGCCACTGCTGAGTGGCAGTGGCGTCTCGATCTGTACGGCCAGGGACGCACCAGGCGCCAGTGTCGCCAACACGTTGTTCACTGTGGGAAAATCGATGGCCTCTCCATTAAAACTCAGGGAAGCTGTCTGAGCCTGTGTCAGCGTCACCGTCGTCCCATCACGCACGGTAAAACCAAGACCGAGAGAATGCATCTTTGCCGGATCCTCGTCGGCGATCACCTTGAAGACCCCAGACATGTTGCCAGGCGCGAAGGCCCGTGCCGTCACCGTCATGTCACCCACTCTGGCAGGGCAGTGAGATCATCGAGTACTGCCAGCGAACTGAATGCGCCAAAATCGCTGGCTTGAGTGGTACCGGTGAGGACGGCGACGAAATCGATGGTCGCTCGTTGCGCCGCTTCGGCGTCGACGACGCTGTCACCGACGTACAGTGCTTCGTCGGCAGCGACATCCAGCCCTCGCAGAGCTGCGATCAGACAGGCCGGGTCCGGCTTGTGCACCTTCACGTCCTCGGCGCCGATGACGGTGTCTATGAGCTCCGTCAGCCCCTCCCGCTCGAGGATACTCTCGATACGGTAGCGGAATTTCGTCGAAGCAATGGCAGTGCGCAGTCCCGCCGCAGCCAAGGTTCGCAGAACTCCCGGCACGGCATCGTAGACAAAGGTATTGTCCGCCATGACTTGGTCGGCACGCGCTTGGAACCGGTGGCCGAAGTCATCGGCCCGCTCGCGTTGGCCTTCGCCATTGAGAGCCACCAGGATCTCCGGCACGGACAGACCGATCGTGTCCCGGATCGCCGGCGCTGATGAGATCGGCAACTCCATGCCTGCCTGAGCGGTCTGGATGCAGTCGATGATCCCCACCGACGAATCTGCGAGGGTGTAGTCGAAATCAAAGATGACGGCCTTCAACACTGCGACTAAAGCCCTTCCACCACTGGCAGCAGCAGACGGGATGGCGTTGATCGACCCCGCAGGACTCGTTGGGTAGCCACCACCGGCTCACCCTCCCACAATGGCGCCAGTCGGTTGCGATGCGGCAGGATGCGCGGAAAATCACTCGACGTCACCAGCAGCACCACACGACTGCCTGCGGGAAAAGTATATGCCGTCTGCCCCATGGACAGTTGCAGCTCTGTCTCCTTGTCAGGCTCCAGTGGCTCGGGCCTGGCGGGGCTCTTGCGGAAGCGGCAGCGCTGTTGGCCCTGGGTCACGCAGGTGACTGAGCCCTCTGCCGCTTGGACGCACAGCCGGGCGATGAAATCGGTATCCTCAACATCGGTCGCAACGTGCAGTTCCAGGCCCACATCCCCGATCACGGTGAGTGGTGCCTGCAGTTTCTCGCCTCGATAACAGAGCACATCCGCCCGCTGCAGCGTTGAGCGCACGTCCACGGGACCAATGGGGCCCAGACCCCAGTACAGCGAACCCCCTCTCGTCGGCACGGGATCGAGGGGATCGTAGCGATAGGTATCCTCCCCGTCGGTCGCCGGTGTATCGCGGCTCAGTCCGCCCTCGGCGTCGAGATACCACGCCTGTATCTGTGCTTCAGGTGGTGGCCAGTCGGTTGTTTCAACCCAACGGTTCTCTCCCATAAGAAAGAGCCGCACCGGCGGCAGAGCGTTGAAGCCATCGTCGATATCGCGCAGATGGGCGTCGAAAAATCGCATCTCCTGCGCCAGCAGATCGACATCGGCGTCGATGCCGAATTCCCAATCCCCGTAACGCGTGTGCACGGCGCCGGTGCCACTCACCGTCTGGTGACCCCAGGGCCCGATGAACAGCTTCTGCTCGCCCTTCAAGGCGCGGAATGACTCATACTGGGTTCGTGTCAGATGATCGAACCAGCCGCCGCTGTGCAAGGCGGGGAGATTGACGCTGGGGTATAGATGGTCCCAGTCGAGGCCCTGCCAGAACTCGTCGTCGGAGTCGTGTTCCGTCCATTGCTGCAGCGCCTGCGTCGGGAAACCGACCCGTTGCGCAATGGCATCGATGCCATCGAGATGGTTGAGATCGTCCCAGTCGAAGTGGTCCATCGCCGGCTGCGTACGACTTGACGAGTGGGTCAGCGACCAGCGGATCGCATTGGCCAGGGCAAAGCAGCCATCATACCGCAGCCAGTCGCGAAAGTAGGATCCCGGCGCCACGGAGGGGGCGATACACCGCAACGCTTCGTGTCCACGGGCGGCCACCGGCATTTGCACGATTCCGAGATAACTACGCCCCCACATGCCCACCCGCCGATTGCACCAGGGCTGATCGGCGATCCAGTCCAGGGCGGCTTCTCCATCGGCGGCTTCATCCACCAACGGCACGAAATGCCCTTCCGAGTCGTACTTGCCGCGGCAGTCCTGGGCGACAAAGGCATACCCGCCCTCAACAAAGTGACGCGCCTGTCTCTGCAACCCCTGCTTGTGGTAGGGCGTGCGCACGAGAATCGTTGGGAACGGTCCCGGCCCTGGCGGCAGATAAACGTCCGTCGCCAGACCCACCCCGTCATGTGTCGGCGCCATGCGCTGCAACAGTGCTTTCATGCGCTGCCGGCGTTCACGCCCAGCCCGCGGCGATATGCCTCCAATGACATCAACTCATCGGCAGCGACATTGCCGATGTTGACCTGCGAGCCATAGCGCTTGATGAGTTCGCGGCGCATGTGATGGATGTCGCAGGCATGTACCCCTTCGATCCACGGTCCCGGCAGTTCGAACATCACCTGCTCCACGCCGATGGCGCGCACGATTTCATCCACCGCCGCCGCTGTTTCGGCCTTCTCAGAGACCAACTCCGCCGCCTCCACAAGCAACACGGAGGCTCCCGCATCCATGCAGGCCATGGCGTTGTCGACGAGGGGGATCCTGTTCTCGAGTCCCTCTTTTCTGCCCACTTCACCAAGCACACGCAGACCGTAGTCCTCTACAGCTTCGGTGATGATCTTTCCCTTCCACTGCAGCGATACGGGGGCGATGTTATCCGACACCTCCACCCAGCGATACCCGAGATCGATGCAAGCGGGCAAATACCGATCGAGTTTGCCGTGTACTTCAGCATACTCCAGGTATTGCCCTCCTGGGAATGGCTCAACGTCCCGCGAACGATACTGGTCGATCTTCTGCCTCAGCAGCTCTGTGGACCAAAGCCGTGACAGGCCCACAGCGATCTTGGCGAGATCGAAATACTCCGCACCCATATCCGTGAGATCTCGCTGCTGCTGCAGCCCAATACCCCAGTCGATGACCATCGTGAGACCGGAACTGCGTGGTTTGGCTGTGCGCTCCCCGGCGAGCGCGCCATCGAGACCGTTGAAGGGGTGTTCGTCCGGATTCATCAACGCAGGACCACCTCGCCAGCGGCAAGCGACTCCTTTCTGTCATCGCCTTCCCCGCTGCGCCACGTCAGTTGCACATCTTCTTGCCCTCCGTTGTACAGCAACAGTTCTGCGGCCTGCGTGCCCACTGCCGGGCGGACAAGGGGCAGAATCTCCTCGGGCACTCGTGCGTTGCCATCGGCGTCGTGCAAGCGCACGGTCGGCACGAGTTCCCCTTTGGCTTCGCGGCAACCCAATAGCAGAGAGCCATAACACCCGGTGACGGCGCCAGCCCCCCAGTTGCGGCCATGACCGGCAGCGACGGAACAGATAGCGCCTCCCATGTCGGCATGTTCACGGCCACCGCGCAGAATCCGCAGCGCCATGGCAAACTTGCGTGCCCCACCACGCAGAGCCCGTCGTGCGTGGCGCACGTCCCCGCTGATCTGAAAAGCCAGCGTTGATGCCGCCGTTGATGGTTCGCGTAACGGACGCGCCGAACCATCCTCACCGAACTCGCCCCAGTAGAGCATATCTGCCCGTTTACCGATACCAGGCTCGCGGCGCTTGTGTTGTTCGGGGTCCATGATCACCCAGGGCGCGTCGTTCTCTGCTGGTGCGGCTTCAATCACACGCAAGGCCGCCTCGTCATAGCTGCTATCGCCAAATACGACTCGATAATGCGATACGGCGACGGCTGCTGGATCGCCGAAGGGATCGGCGAGTTGATCGATCAGGGGTTCGACGATACGCCGCGCAGCCTCCTGGAAGACTCGATCCCCTGAGGCCTCAAAAAGATCCCCGTAGGCCATCAGCGCTCCCGAAGCGAGGTGATTCTCGATGCCGCCGAGAGGGTCATTGCTGACCTTGTGACCCAGTGCGCACATGCCGGCAAAGCGGGACCGCTCCCCGGCGTCCCGCCA
>DPVW01000302.1 GCA_003529325.1 Candidatus Latescibacterota bacterium
GGCGACGCGATCCAGGATCTCCTGTGCCTTGCGCGGCCCCACGGCCCGCTCGAGGGCGCCACGGGCGAAGTCCATGCCGCCCTGCCTCACCCACTCGCCAGCCAGTAGGTGCTGCTCGAATTCCTCCAGCACCTTGTCCTGCATCTCGACCGTGACCGTCTTGAGATTGGCCACGGCCTGCGTGATCTCTTCAATTTCGTAGTCGGAGAGAAACTTCATCACCTCGCCACAGGTCTCCTGGCCGAGGGCGACGAAGAGAATGGCCAGCTTCTGCCCGATCGGAAGTTCAGCTTCGTCTGCGCGGTTGGCATTTCTCTGGGCCACCTTATTCCTCCTGCGCGGTCAGACGGCAGACGGCTGCAGTGCTGGTGCGCTCTCACTCCGGTATGCCGTGAGCGTTGGTATCTCTTAGTAAGTGTTAGTAAAGATAGGAACTTCCGCCCGATTTCGCGCGGTTTCCCCTCTCTGTCAGTTATCGGCGGGAGACGCTCGCGCTTGACCTTACTACTGTCCGGCGGGGTTGATGAGCAGACTTGCTTCTTGGCGTGTTTCGAAGGCCCCCGCCAGTTCGGCATCGGCGCTAGTCGTATACTCCCGCCAGGCTACGTCACCATCGATGCCAGCTACGGCATACGGCAGACTCAGGATATTGAAGTCTTTCAAAGCGCCACCGGCCTGCAGGCGACGAGCTTCTCTATACGCTGTGTCCCAGCTCTCCCAGCGGCCAACCAACAGCCGATTGTACCGTTCTCCCCGCACTTGCACGGGGCTGAAAAATGCGGGTTCCCCACGATCTCGAAGGGCCTGCAGGGTGGCAGTCGCCCAGCGACTTCCCGGCGGGTAGGATGCGACACGGACACTAAAGGGGCGGTCGCAGAGCACGATGTGTGGGTTCACCTCAGCTGTCGGCGGAGGCTCGGCGACAACCAAGGGTGCAATAACCGCAGGTTCGACCACAACAGGTGGGGTGCCAACCTTCGACCCTACCCGTTCGACGACGACGGTCTCCAATGCCCTGCTTGAAGTCGCCTCCACTGGGGCGCCTTGAATGGCTCCTGTCACCCAGGTCCAGGCGCCGCCCTGCCAGAGACCTCCCGCGAGAATGACGAGGAAGACGCCATAGGTCAGCAGTCGTCGGAGTGGCTGTACGTCACCCTCCTCCTCCTCGTTGGCCGCCTCCCGGGGTGTCTCTTCTTCTTCCTCTTCCCAGTCGCTCCGGGGTAAGCTCTCTACATCACCGATGCCCAACCTTTTCTTAAAGAGTCGAGACCAGTCCTGCGCTCGCTGTTGAATTGTGCGCTCAAGAGTTGCCTCTTCGCTGCCATATGCGTAGTAGGCGTCATATCCCAGATCCTGGTAGTCGGAGCTCATCTCGGCGCGGATGCCGTTGAGGACAACACCGAGCAACTCGATGTCCACCGAACGCAACAGGGTCGTCGAGCGCTTTAGAGAAGTGCGTGCCACATCGCCAGCCTTGTAGATCATCAACGCGCCATCCAGCTTCTTGCCGAGGATGGCGGCGTCGGTGACGTGGAGGATGGGTGGCGTATCGATGAGGATGACGTCGTAGGCCTCTCGCAGTTCGTCGAGAAACTCCTCCATGCGGTGCGAGTTGAGCAGTTCCGCCGGGTTGGGTGGGATCGAACCCGAGGTGATGATGTGCAGATTGCTGATCCCCTGCGTCTGTAGAATGTCCGCCATCCCCATACCGCCAGTGACGATATCCGTCACCGTGCGGACCACATCCTGCCACTTGTAATTGCCAACGACGACCTCCGTGACGCCAGGTTCCTTATCAAGACCAAAAAAACGCGCCACGGAGGGCTTGCGCAGGTCGCAGTCGACGAGCAGCGTCCGCTTGCCGAGCTGCGCCATCGTCATCGAAAGGTTCGCGATCGTCGTCGATTTGCCTTCCTGGTGCATGGAGCTGGTCACCATAAAACACTTGACGCCTTTCTCGACGGTGACGAACTCGATGTTGGTACGCAACGTCCTGTAGGTCTCGGCCAGCGTCGACTGCGGGTCGAAGTAGGCGACCAACTGAGCCTTGCGTTGCACGGTCCGTTCATCGGAGACGTCGACGCCACGACGCTGCAGCGAGGCCCGCACCTCATCGACATTGATGAAGGGTACGATGCCGATAACCTGAGTTCCGGCGTACTCCTGCACATCTTCGATCGTGCCAATCGATGTGTCCAACGTTTCGGCGACGACGGCGAACACGATCCCCAGTACAAGCCCCAGAAGGACTCCCATGATGGCGCGCTGCAGAGGGTGATGAGGATTGACGGCGACCGCGGGCATCAGAGCCCACTCGAGAACGGTCACTTCCTCCACCTTGTCCGCCTCACGGATCAGGGCCTGCTGGTAACTCTCCTCCAGCACGCGGGCCACCTCCTGCCGCATGGCCTGCTCCCGCTGTAGGCGCGCCAACTCCAGGCCACTTGCAGGTAACAGATGGTATTGCTTGCGCAGCTCGCTGAGGCGGTTTCGTTCCGTCGCAAGGTCACGGCTGAGTGCCAGTCGACGCTGGCGCAGCTCCCCCATCAAATCCTTGCCGAGCTGATCGATCTGAACCTGGATCTGCCGAACATTGGGATGGTCCTTCGTGTACTTCACGAGCAGACCATCGCGCTGCAACTTCAACCCATTCAACTGTCGACTCAGGCCCATGAAAGTAGCCCCAACCCGCTGGATGGAGACCCCTTGCAGCGTCTCGTCGGAGAGAGATTCGTTCTTCTCCATTTCCGTGACCATGGTGCTTACCGCGCTCAGATCCGCGGTCAGCCGCTGGGACTCTCTCTCCGACTCGGTGATGCCTTGCAGGTTCACCGACGCCTGACTCTCGAGAGAGATCAGATCGCTTTCCTCGCGGTAGGTGCGTACCTCGTCCTCCGCATTCTCGAGCGCTGTCCGAGCATCGGCGCGCCGCTGCTCGACAAACTCGCGATGGCGGACGGCCTGCTGGTTCGTCTGTTCGTGGTTGTAGTCGCGGTAAACGCGCGCCAGTCCATTGGCCATGTCACGAGCCCGTTCGGGCACGATATCGGTGGCGGCAATGACGATGATATTGGTGTAGCCCTCCTGGCTCGTCTCGATCCTCCCGGTCAGGTCATTGAGGACGATGGCCGTGTCCCCAGCTGTGCGCGTCCACGACAGCATTTCGAGCGAAGTTGCCGTGCGCTTGAGGACGGGATGGCTCGTGATGATCGTCTGCTGGGTCTCGATGGCATCGCCGCTGTTGTAGGCGAGGGTCTGCAAATAGAGGCCCGTCAGGTTCTGGTGCTCGTTGATCTGCACCTTCGCCCTCGCCTGGAACAACGGCTGCGGCTTCCAGATAAAAGAGATGAGAAAACTGAAGAACCCCAGCAGGAACGCCGTAAAAATGACGATCCCCTTGCGCCGGCGCAGGACACGCCAATAGTCTCGGAGTGTGACCTCGTACTGGGCCATATGAGCACAGGATCGCAGTGCACCGCCGGCTCGGGGGAGGCCGGTGGATGCGGTATTGAGCAGTGGACGAAGAGGCGGCGGTGGGGCGCCGCCTCAGGAAACTATGAACTACCGACTAACGGCGTCCGGAGCCCTTGTCGAACTTTGGACGCCTGCCAAAGGTGATTTCTTTCGGCTCTTCAGGGGCGACTGGTGCTTTGGCCACAGGTTCGGAGCGAGACGACCGGGGTTCGCGGGGGGCGCGATCCCGGCTGCGGCCACCACCCTGACTGCGACGGGGCCGACCGCCCTCCTCTTCGTCCCGCCGGTTACCCGGGGGCGCCTCGATCTGGACGATATCACCGACAAACTCGGCACCGATCTCTTGGCGGGTGAGCACGACCTCGCCGCGGGACCAGAACTGAACTCCGGCTTCTTCCGTAGCGGCGGCGGCTCGCACTTCAACGATACTCGGCGCCGCAACAGCACCGGCCCGTGATTCGGCCACCTCCCGTGTCGGTGACAGGTGCAGATAGAACCGATCTTCAGAGCGGATACCCTCTTCCTTCATACAACGCCCCTGTCCGGCGGGCACACAAAGATAGAGATGCTCTGGCGGCTCCATGGGCTCGCCGTCCATCTCCACGAAGAAGCTGTGACCGTAGAGGGCGCGGACGCGATCATCGACGATCTCGAAACGATGCTGTCTCGATGTCTCGATAAGGTCTCGAATGTCTTCTGCCGCGACAGCGGCGTAGCGCTGTTGCACGGCCTCGACAACTTCCTCGAGAGGGATGAAGCCGAACTCGTCCATGTTGAGGCCGAATTCATCCGGCCGATGTCTCAATATGAGAGACAGGAGCTTGGAAATACGTCTGCGGTCAGGCACGGCGCGCTTCATTCCTTTCGAGTCACTCTGAATCTCTTGATCGCTACTGATCCCATTGTCGACGATACTTCTCCAGTGCACGGCGCACGTCATCGTCCTGCAGAGCCAGGATCGCCGCCGCCAGCAAGGCGGCATTACGAGCATTGTCGATCCCCACCGTGGCCACCGGGATTCCCGGTGGCATCTGCACAATACTATACAACGCATCAACGCCGTTGAGCGCTCCCGAGGCAATGGGCACGCCGATGACGGGCAAGGTCGTGTGTGCCGCAATCACACCAGGCAATGCGGCCGACATGCCAGCTCCGGCGATCAACACCTGTAGTCCCCGGTCCGCAGCATCTTGAGCCCAGGTGGCGGTGCGCTCGGGATTGCGATGGGCGGAACTGACCACCGACTCGTAACCGATACCGAGTTCATCGAGAATCGCGTTGGCCTTTTCCATGACAGCAGCGTCCGACTTGCTACCCATGATGATACCGACGACTGCCATAAGACATCCCGGGACAAGGAGTTAAGAGCAAGCTAATATGCCCCCGACCTCCCTTGGGGTCAACCAGCCCGCTCCCAACTCCCGCCCGTTGACAACGTCGTTGCACTCACAACGCTGTATAACTAACCCCGCTGCTTGCGCAGAATTGCCGGATAGTCCAGATCGCCAACCAGATTGTCATCGGTGCCGGCTTCAACCGGCACAGGCTGCTGTACACCAACCACCGATTCTCTGATCTGACGACGTATCCCTGTCTGCGGGGCCGCCTTCGCCACCTCCGCAACGGCTTCGAATTCACCCTTCTTGTTCAGGTGGAACCCCGTGGCGATCACGGTGACACGCATTTCGTCGACCATCGACTCGTCGATCACGGTGCCGAAGATGATGTTCGCCTCGTTCCCCGCTGCCTCCTGGATTACGGAAGCCGCCTCATTGGCTTCGTACAATGTGAGATTGGGCCCGGCAGAAATATTAATCAGAGCACCACGGGCGCCGTCGATCGAAATGTCTTCGATCAATGGACTCTTGATCGCCTTCTTCGCCGCCTCCAATGCCCGATTTTCACCTCGATGCGAACCGACACCGATGATGGCATCCCCACCCTCGGTGATCACCGTCTTCACATCATTGAAGTCGAGATTGATCATGCCATTGATCGTGATCAGATCGGCGATTCCACGGGTCGCCTGCAGCAGGACTTCGTCGGCCTTGCCAAAGGCTTCTTCCAGGGTTGTATCCCGTGAACAGATCGAGAGCAGACGCTGATTTTTGATCACGATCAGCGTGTCAACGTATTCCTGCAGTTCCGCGATACCCGCCTGCGCGTTGCGCATGCGCGGAAACCCTTCGAACTGGAAGGGTTCGGTAACGATGCCGACGGCGAGGGCTCCTTGCTCCTTGGCAATCTGTGCCACGACGGGTGCCGCGCCGGTGCCGGTACCGCCACCCATGCCAGCTGTGATGAATACCAGATCCGTATCGGTGAGACGCTCCGCGACGCGGTCACGGTCCTCCTCGACAGCCTGACGAGCAATCTCCGGTTTGGCTCCGGCACCAAGACCGCGTGTGATGCTCTCGCCGATGCACAGGGTGACATCGGCAGAGGAGACCTCCAGGTCCTGGTTGTCAGTATTGACGGCGATGAATTCCACACCGTGCATGCCTGAATCCTTCATACGGTTGATGGCATTGCCACCGGCGCCACCGACGCCGACGACCTTGATGCTTGCTGCCTGATCGAAATTGATAATCTCAAAGGTCATGAACCCTCTCCTCGTCTGTCGTTGGTCGTGGCCATGATGCTCTTGCTCTTACTCTTATTCACAACAGGGTGTTGAACCACTCGCGCATACGCTCGGCGACACTGTCGAAACGCCCCTCGGCCAGACCCGACGCGCGACCGGGTCCGGCATTGCCGATCTCATCATCAGCCGCCATCAACGCCAGGCCGACGGCGGTGGAGTACACCGGACTGGCGACTGCCTCGCCGATTCCTGGGGTTCCCTGCGGCGCTGCGACACGTACGGGAGCCTGAAAGACCCGCTCCGCCAGCACATCGGCGCCATGAACAAGCACACCGCCCCCGGTCAGCACGATGCCGGCGCTCAGCAGGTCACCATATGACGAGGCGCTGATTTGCTTCTGGACCAGCATGAACAATTCCTCCATGCGCGCTTCGATGATCTGCGACAACTCCATGCGGGAAACCTGCCCTCGGGGCAGCGAGCCACCGAGGTCGATGGTTTCGGCGGCGGCATCATCTTCGGGTAGTAGGGCACTGCCATGTTCGATCTTGAGTCGTTCCGCCTGTCCCCAGGATGTACGCAGGCAGATGGCGATGTCACTTGTGACGCTTTGCCCACCGACGCCGATGACGGCGGTCTTGCGCACACTGCCCTGGAAGTAGAGGGCGACATCCGATGTGCCGCCACCGACGTCGATGAGACAGACCCCCATCTCCCTCTCGTCCTCGGTGAGCACCGCGCGACTTGAAGCCAGCGGCTCAAGCACGATATCGGCAACTTCGAGTCCCGCACGCTGTACACTCTTGCAGACATTCTGGACCGATGTCACCGCGCCGGTAACGATGTGCACGTCTGCTCCGAGTCGGACACCGAACATACCCACAGGATCACGGATCCCGTTCTGGTCGTCGACGACAAACTGCTGGGGCAGCACATGGAGGACTTCGCGATCGAAGGGGATCGCCACTGTGCGCGCTGCGGCGATCACCCGCTCGCGGTCATCGAGGCCGATTTCGTGTCGTTTGCCGCCAACGGCGACGGCGCCTGAACTATCGAGACTGCCGATATGCTCGCCGGCGATGCCGGTGTAAACGGTGT
Source organism: Candidatus Latescibacterota bacterium (assembly GCA_003529325.1). Lineage (GTDB taxonomy): Bacteria > Latescibacterota > UBA2968 > UBA8231 > UBA8231 > UBA8231. Next base: position 7,157 of record DPVW01000302.1, read on the forward strand.
GCACCTCCACACCTGACGCCGTCTGCGCCTCACCCACGGCACGGGCGATGGACTGCACCGTCTTGCCCACATCGACGACGACGCCGCGGCGCAGACCATCGGATTGCGCCGTACCGACACCGATGATGCGCAACTCGCCATCCACACCAACTTCGGCGACGACGACACATATCTTCGTCGTTCCCAGGTCGAGGCCCACGTAGATCCGGGATAGATCAACCATGGCGCGGTATCTGCGTCGCGTAGGGGTCCACTCTCTTAGGGTCCTGTACTTCGGAGGTCTTGGCCGACGCCTGGCGACCAACGACAGCCTGCCCGGCGAAGCGCAGATCGACATAGGCAGGATTCGGGCACTCGCGATAGACGCGATCCAGAACCTGCTGCAATGTTGCCAGGCGCGCCCCCACGTCACCGAAGGGCAAGCGCACTTCAAGGTTGTCGGCCACAAGACGTAATACGAGAGCCTCGCTCCCGAAGGGCTCCACCTGAGAGATCTCAGCAGCCAACTGAGGTGCCACACGAAGGACCGTCGCCCACCAGTCCAACAAGCGCAACGCCGTGCTGTCCGCCACGACCTGACCGATGACGAGAGCATCGCCAAGACCAGGCACCCGCAACACGGGCAGGTCGAGATCAACAATACCTTCGGTCTGCAATCGTTGAGGAGGCAGCAGCACCCCCTCAGAGTCAATACCGTGTTGCTCCGAGTTCCATTCGATCCAGGCGATCCGGCGCCGCTCGACCAGATGTACGACGAGTCGATCCGGCGGCTTGCGCTCAACCCGCGCCGCGCGCACCCACACGAGGCGTTCGAGCCGTCCCGCCACAGAATCGAGATCGACTTCGAACAGACCGTCGCCCACTTCGACCCCACTCGACCCCAACACCTGGGTACCCGTCAACAGCCGCAGACCGCGTACCTCCAGAGCAGCGACACAGAATTGCGGCGAGGCGATCGCCGCCTGCTCCGCCCGCCAGGTCCCCCAGGCGAGGGCGACAGCACACAGAATCACCGCTCCCAGAACGAGATGCCGACGCCCCTTGACGGGATGGTCTCCCTGCCGGGCAGCCATGGGCCGCTTCCGGCTAGCCTTCCTTGTCGACAAACCAACCATTTCAGGCCCGTCGCTCCGTCAGCAGCTTCTCGAGTCGAGCGCCAATGTCACCGGCGCCCATCACTACCAACCAATCACCGCTGGTACAACTGTCCAGTGCAGCCGCTAGGGCGCGATCGCCATCCGGCACCCAATGAGCCTCCGTGTCATGCCCCTGCAAACCGCTGACGATGACGTCGCTCTCGACACCCTCGAGCGGAACTTCACGGGCGGCATACACAGCGCTTACCCAGATGCTGTCCGCAGCACGCAATACACGAACAAAGTCGGCCTGAAATCGCTGCGTTCGGGTATAGGTATGCGGCTGGAAAACCACAACCAAACGACCCTCCCCATGCATTTGCCCTCTCGTCGCCTCAAGGGTTGCTGCAATTTCGGTGGGATGATGGGCGTAGTCATCGATGACGCTGACACCATCGAGCTGCCCCCGATGCTGAAAACGGCGGTCCACACCAGCGAAGTCGGACAGGGCAGCAGCGACGACGATTGGATCGAGAGACAACACCCCCGCCACCGCGATCACCGCCAGTGCATTGGCAACATTGTGTCGACCTGGAATCCGCAACTGCAGAGGGCGCGTTCCCGACGCATCCTCACAGGTGAAGGAGGTGCCACCCGAAACCCTTTTCAGCTTTGTCGCCTGCACGTCACAGTGGTTGTTGAAGCCGAACGTGAGCACACGAGGACCACCGCGAACACCGGCGACCCGTTCTGCGACTGTCTGACTGAGAGGATCATCCCCATTGAGGATAACACAGCCGTCGGCTCGTGTACGGCCTATGAATGTGACAAAGGCCTCCACCAGATCCGCCTCGTCCGCATAGCAGTCCAGATGTTCGGCTTCGATGTTGGTCACCACCGACAGCCAGGGCTCGAGTTCGAGGAAGCTGCGATCATATTCATCCGCCTCAACCACCATCAGTTCCCCTGCCCCGCGGGCAGATTGCGTGCGCCCATTGACCCAGCCACCAATTGCGACGGTGGGTTCGCGGCCTGCGGCGCGAGCAGCGGCGGCGAGCAGACTCGCTGTTGTCGTCTTGCCATGTGTGCCGGCGACGGCCACTGTATCCTGTTTGCTGCTGAGAATTCCCAACACCTCGGCACGACTCGACTGCCTGGTACCGGCGGCGGACGCTTCCTGCCGCTCAGGGTTGGACGCACGCACGGCGGCAGAATAGATGAGTAGATCGGCGCCACGAACGTACGCGGCATCGTGACCGTGAAATACGTCGATGCCACTTCGTCGAAGATCTGCCAGAATCGGACCATCGACGGCATCCGACCCGGTGACGCGATATCCCATCTCGTGCAGCAGTCTTGCCAGCCCCTCCATGCCAGCGCCACCGACGCCGACCATATGGACATGATCCACCTCTGGTCCCAGCGGTCCATCCATTCCCGGGGCAAGCCCATCGACAGCAGCGGCGACCATCGTCATCGATTCGCCGTCGGGGCGCTGGGCGGCATCCAGCCGCTGGTGCCACCGTGGGAACCACTGGCATGCCGCTGACCCGAGGCCAGCGCCGAAGCGCGTGCAGGTTCGGCACCGTTGTCGCGGGCAACGGCCGCCAGAATACCGATGCCACTCAGATTCCAAAGAAGGGAGGACCCTCCATAGCTGATGAATGGCAAAGGCAACCCCGTCGTCGGCATCAGCCCTGTGGCGACACCGACATTCAGCAAGGCGTATGTGCCAACCATGACCGTAATCCCGGAGGCCAGCAGAAATCCGTGATACGTCGCCGCTTGCGTGGCGATGCGATACCCGTGCACACCGAGGGCGATGAACAGAGCGATGACACTGAGTGTGCCGAACAAGCCCAGTTCCTCCCCTGCGAAGGCGAAGACAAAATCGGTGTGCGGTTCGGGCAGGAAGTGCTTCTGCATGCTGTTGCCGAGGCCGACACCGAAGAGTCCGCCACTGCCGAGAGCGATGAGCGCCTGTGACACCTGAAATCCGGCCCCCTGGGGATCCGGTTCGCCCATAAAGGTGAGTAGACGCTGCATCTGGTACGGTGAACACAGCACCGAGAGCAGCGCCACGACTGCACCGAAGCCGCAAGCTCCGGCCAGGTGTGCGGTCCCGGCGCCGCCGAGCCAGAGCATCACGAGCGACACCGAGCCGATCGCCAGGGAGGTGCCCAAATCGGGCTGCATGACGATGAGGACGAGAACCAAACCGACGATGACGAGGCGCGGCACCAGACCACTCTTCCAGTCTGCCATCTCCCCTTCCTTGCGAGACAATACATCGGCCAGATACAACACGAGGACCAACTTGACGAATTCGGAAGGTTGAAATGTGAGCGTCGTCATTGCCGGCAGGCGAAAAGGCAGCCACCGTTGGGCGCTGCGCCCTTCACCGAAAATGAGCACGAGCACGAGCAGGGCGACGCCGCACAATAGCAGCGGTCGTGCCAGCGAACGCCAGAATCGCAGTGGCACTCGCGAGAGTGCGAACATGATCATCAATCCCAAGCCGGCCCGTAGTATCTGTCGCTGGAGGAAAAAGCCTGAATCCTCAAAGCGCGTCCCCGCCAGGGCGGAACTCGAGCTGTATACCATGACGACGCCGATCCCCACGAGGATGGCGGTTATGAACAGAACCTGACGTGCAGCCCGGTCCGCGACGCTGGACATGCCTGATTTTCCGGCGGGTACGCAAAGGGGTGATTGCGGCAAACCATAAAAAACGCGGCGCCAGCAACCCGTAGGAGGAGGTCGAACGAAGGGGTTTCTCGTCTCGCCGGGGGGGCGGGACGTTGCTGCAACCGCCCGGGGAGGCGGTACTTTTTCGAACTGCGCTATAACGCCTCGACCACGTGCTCCAACGCCATGGCGCGAGATGCCTTAACCAGTACCAAATCACCAGGCCGGACCGTGGACTTCAACTGCCGCGTCAGGGAGTCGCGGTCTTCGAAGTGCTTGGCCAGTCCAGCTTTCATGCCAGCCTCGCGGGCACCGCCGACGATCTGAGCACTCAGGGGTCCGGTGCCCATCAACAGATCGATACGGTCCGCTGCATATCGTCCTACATCCTGGTGCAGCGCACCTTCCTGTGCCCCCAATTCGAGCATATCGCCGAGCACGGCGATGCGCCGACCATCCACCGACATTTCAGCCATCAGGTCGAGGGCAGCACGAACAGAATCGGGGTTGGCATTGTAGCAATCATTGATAACACGGATTCCCGCTTTGCGCAAGATTTCAGAGCGCATGCAGACAGGCTCGAAATCGGCCAGCGCCGCCGATGCGTCTGCGGCGCTGACACCACACTGATCAGCAACCGCAATCGCCGCCAGAGCGCTGTGGGCGTTGTGTCGCCCGGGAATCCGGAGATGGAAGGAGGTATTCTGTAGAGAGAAGTGGCCGCAGCCCTCCTGGTCGAGGATGAGTCCCTCCCCACTGAAATGGCCCTCACGCGTCCAACCGAAGCCGAGGAGTCTCCCCTTTGTCCTCATAGCCTCCCCGGCAATGACACAGTCGTCCGCGTTGACGAGAGCCACGTAAGACTCATCTACGATAAAGTCCAGGAGCTCCCCTTTGGCCTTGGCCACTCTCTCTACAGATTCAAATACCTCCAGATGTGCGACGCCGATGTTGAGCAGCACACCAATCGTTGGTTGTGCGATGCTGCAGAGGTAGGCGATATCACCTACCCGCCGGGCCCCCATCTCGATGACGGCTGCCCCATGTTCGGGCGTCAGCCCCAGGATCGCCCGGGGTACGCCAATCTCATTGTTTTCGTTGCTCGGTGTCGCCAGAACCTGGTATCTGCGACCGAGCACGGCGGCGATCATCTCTTTCGCCGTCGTCTTTCCTGCCGAGCCCGTCACAGCTACGACGGGTATGTCGTAGCGCCTGCGATACTGTCGCGCCAGCCGGCCCAACGCAGCCAGCGGCGAATCTACTACCAGCAACGGACCGCTGTATGTGCGCTGGGTCACGTCACCTGTGCGCTCCACGACTGCGGCGCTGGCACCCGCCTCAAATGCTGCGGCCAGATGTGCGTGCCCGTCAAATCTGTCGCCCCGCAAGGCAACGAATATCTGCCCCGGCTCCAGGGATCGTGTGTCGGTCGAAACCCCGCTAGCCGGCTCCATTCGCGTTGCATTCGAGCCGATCCAGTCGGCACGAGCCCAACTTCTCACGTCCTCGAGGCGAATGTCCCGCCACCCTGAACCGCCCAGCTCAGACACTAGTGGCGCAAAGCCTGTCTTGCTACGTCACGATCGTCGAAGGGCACCACTTGCCCAGCATCAAGGATCTGATACGGCTCATCCCCCTTGCCGGCAAGCACGACGACATCACCCGCTTCGGCCGCTTCGAGGGCGGCATGGATCGCCACACTCCGATCCGGTTCGACGATGACCTCCTCTGCCCCCAGCATCCCGGCGGAGATCTGGTCGATGATCTGTCGGGGAGACTCACTCCTCGGATTATCCGAAGTGAGGTAGATCCGATCCGCCAGCGTCTCGGCGACACGCCCCATCATGGGGCGCTTGCCCGTATCCCGATCACCACCACAGCCAAAAACGCAGACAAGTCGTCGTGACGTCAACTCCCGCGCGGCACACAATACGGTCTCGAGACCGGCTGGTGTGTGAGCATAGTCGACGATGACCTGAAACGACTGACCCTCATCGATACGCTCGAAACGTCCCGGCACCTGCGTCACCGCCGCCACACCACGACGAATCACATCTGCCTCGATTCCCAATGCGAAACCTGTCGTTACGGCGGCCACTACATTAGAGCAATTAAAACGCCCCGTCAATGCCATTTCGACCTCGAATTTGCCCTCTGGCGTGTCCATCTTCACGCAGGTAAAATCGGACTCGAATCGAGCCCCCAGCAAGCGCACGTGGGCACCCTTCTCACCATAGTACCATACCCGCGCCGGTGTCAGGCGAGCAAGGGCGGGTGACCTTGAATCGTCAGCGTTCAACACGGCCACAGCGGCATCCGATAGTTGCGTGAACAACAGACTCTTAGCGGCAAAGTACTGCTCTTCAGATCCGTGAAAGTCGAGGTGGTCCCGCGTCAGATTGGTATACACAGCCGCCGCAAAATCGATACCCAGAACACGACCAAGAGCCAGACCGTGAGAGGACACCTCCATCGCCAACGATCGACAACCAGCATCACGGGCTCTGGCGAGAAGGGCCTGCAGTTGACCGGCTTCGGGCGTCGTGTTCGCCACTGGCTCTTTATGCTCGCCGAATTGGAACCCCAGAGTGCCCAGATAGGCGCCGGCTGACCCATCCGCGGTGAGAATCCGGTGCAGAATGCTCGCCGTTGTCGACTTCCCATTGGTGCCGGTAACACCGACACACATCATCTTCGCCGATGGATCACCATGCAGTCGTGCCGCCAGAGCAGCCAGAGCATGACGGCTGTCGCCGACAACGATTCGTGTCGCCGCGCCGGTATCGATGCCGTCATGTTCGACGATCACCGCCTCCGCACCCCGTGCAACAGCGTCACCGATAAAAGCGTGACGATCCTGTTCCTGGCCCCCACGGATCGCGACGAACAAGGACCGGCACTGCACCTGCCGTGAGTCGGTTACGATGCCGTCGATGCGTCGGTCCAGGGGACCGGACACCGACAAGGGTTGGTACGCGGCGAGAAGTGTTCGCAGGTTCATTTCGACGGGAGCTCCAAGAGCACGGGTCAAGGTCAAGGAGCCAGTGCCACAAGCTGCCGGCGAGCGCCCAGTTTACGCATCAACACGGCCTGTCTCAGTGGCACGTCGCGCAAAGATACGAGGGGCAAGACATCCTCAGCCTTTCCAAGTCGGCAAACGATCACACCCGCCAAGCCACCCGCCAGGTGTGAGGGGGTGTGAGACTGTGCGATGATGAGTTCCCCTTCTCCTTCCAGTCGTAGCATCAGTCCACGGCGCGACGCCTGTGTCTTGGCCCCACGCGGCGACAAGCCGCGCAGGTCCGGAATCTGTTCAGCCATTGACGGGGCAGATGCCAACGCACTCTCCGCCGAGGGGAATTTTGGTGAACCCTCAAGAGAGAGTACCCGCTCCATCACCTGGCGAAAGGCAGGGGCTGCCACGGTGCCGCCATACTTGCCGACACGTGGATTCTCTACAACGATGAGACAGAGATAGCGCGCCTCACCAGTGGCGGGCAGGAAGCCGACAAAGGAGGAGACGTATTCGTCTTTGGCATAACCACCGCCACCAGGAAGAGCCCGCTGGGCCGTCCCTGTCTTGCCAGCGACATCGATGCCGCCAATCGCTGCCCTGCGCCCAGTGCCATCCTCTACGACGCCACGCAACATCTGCTGCAGTCGAGTCGCCGTGCGCTCTGAGACAACACGACGCACCCGCTGCGGTTTGGTCTCACGCAGTCGTCGTCCTTCGGTGTCGCGCACCTCGGCAAGCAGCCTTGGTGCCATCAGTACGCCACCATTGGCGATGGCACCGAAGGCCTGCACCAACTGAACCGCGGTAACGCTGATTTCCTGACCGATAGCGATAGTTGCCAGAGAACGCTCCGACCAATCACGGGCCTGGTGTAGCAAGCCGGAACTTTCCGCCGGCAATCCGGTGCCGGTACGAGTGCCAAAACCGAAGGCACGCAGGGACTCGTAGAACTCACCGCGATTCAGGGTTCGAGCTATTTTCACCATGCCGATATTGCTTGAATTCGACATGACTTCGGCGGCCGTCAACCAACCATGCGCCTTGGTATCGCGCAACGTATCCCCCGTGGCCAGCTCCATCAGGCCCTGCTCACAGAACACGGACGTATCGGCCACGGTAGGACGTCGGTCGAGAACTGCGGCCATCGTGATGGTCTTCAGCGTCGAGCCAGGCTCGAAGGGGTCGGTGACCAATCGATTCCGACGATGACCTGCTGGCGACGCACCCGGGTTGTTCGGGTCGAAGACGGGCACACTGCCCAGTGCCAGGATGTCTCCCGTGCGCGGATCGGTAATGATCCCAAGAGCACTCTCGGCTTCTGATACCGTCACCGCGCGGACGAGTTCCTCTTCCAGAATGCCTTGAATGACGGCATCGATGGTGAGATGCACACTCGCACCGTGTTGCGCCGGCTCGGTGGCCTGGGAGCGATCATGCAGAGTGCGACCGCGATTGTCGATGAAGGAGCGTGCTACTCCCGGGCGTTCGGAAAGCAGCTCGTCGAGAGCCAATTCGACCCCTTCACGCCCCTCGTTATCGACATTGGTAAATCCAAGAAGCTGGCCAGCAAGACTGCCATACGGATAGAAGCGCCGTACAGTCGGCTGCTCGAAGATTCCCTGGAAACGCTGCGCACGGATACTCTCGAGATCTTCCTCGCGAGTCTGGCGCAGCAGGTAGACGAAGGATCGATCCGGCGTCAACAGCTTGTGCACATCTTCTACGGAGCGTCCGCTGAGACGGGCGAAGTGCCGCGCCGCGCCGTCGCGATCACGCACGTCGGCGGGATGACTGTAGAACGAGACTGAAGCCACATCGAGGGCCAACTCCCTGCCCTCCCGATCGAGAATTTTCCCCCGTCGAGCGCTGAGAACTCTCTGACGTTGGTGTTGTGCCTTGGCTCGTTCCACATAGCGGAGATGATCCACGCCCTGCACTTGGACGAGACGGGCTGATACCGCCATCCACAAGCAGACACCACCCAGCAGCACCCAACGCAGCCGGCATGCAGCAACAGATCGCAAGGCGCTGTTGCTTGATTCAGCCACCCAGATTCGCTCCGACGATCAACTCGGACGTGGTCAACACAGTGGCATCAACCATCTGTAACTCGCGTGTCGCCCGGACACGTAACACACCTGGACGCTGTGCCAGATCGACGGCAGCTTGAAGCTTCGAGCGTGTCTGGCGCAGAGCCTCAGAACTCTTCTGCGCCTGAGCGATGCCCATTGCGGTCTCCGTGATCTGGACCTTCACCCACACGTATCCAGTCGTTGCGCTGACGAGCCCTACGACGATGAGCAGTCGCAGCCAGTCTCCGAAGATCCTATTCACACCGATACCTCTCCGAGTTTTTCGTACACACGCAACACAGCACTTCGAGCCCGTGGGTTGGCCTCGATCTCAGCCTCGGTGGCTCGCCTTCTTTTGCCCGCAGAGCGGAATGTGGGCACAAGACCACAGGCACAGGCGGGCAACGCTGGTGGACAGATACAGCCCTTTTCGAGCCGCACGAATTTCTGTTTGACGATGCGATCTTCGAGGGAGTGGTAGGCGATAACGGCCAGTCGCCCACCGGGTCGCAACAGTTCGATTGCCGCATCGAGACCACGCTCCAGTTCACCTAACTCATCGTTCACGGCGATGCGCAAGGCCTGAAATACGCGGGCAAGAGTCTTGTTCGGCATCTGCGGATTTGTCATCTCGATGGCACGGGTAAGATCCGCCGTAGAGTTCAGAGCGACTTCGTCTCGAGCTCTGCAAATGCTGCGAGCGATGCGGCGCGCATTCCGTTCCTCGCCATAGCGAAAAATCAACCCCACCAGATCGCTCTCCTTGATCTGCGCCAGCAACTGTCCCGCAGGCACTCCAGCATTGCGGTCCATGCGCATGTCCAGCGGTCCGTCCCGGTGATAGCTGAAACCCCGCTCTGATGCGTCGATCTGGTGCGAACTGACGCCCAGATCGAAGAGCATCCCGCTTACCTTCGCCCCCCCTGCGGCCACTCTCACATCAGGAGCCTGCAAGAGCCGCCGCAAGTGTGGGGCCGCCGACCGGGTGAGGGAGGAAAACGCGCACTGGAGAAAGATCACCCGCCCGCTGTGCGGGGCGAGTCGGCGGCCCGCCTCGTTCATAGCCGCCGAATCTCGATCACATGCCAGCAGATGCCCTGACGATCCCAGTGCCAGCAGGATGGCCTCGCTGTGCCCCCCGCCTCCGGTCGTTACATCGATATACACGCCGTCATCGTCGACGATCAGTCCGGCGACAACTTCCTGCGCCATAACGGGAACGTGATACGGAAGATCCACTCCTCTGCACCGACCTTCCCAGGCGTTGGTGACAGTCCCCCCGTCACGACAGATCGAGAGTTTCCGCCACCTCTTCCAATGAACTTTCTGCCTGAGCCAGACATACCTGCCAGGCTTCAGGATTCCAGAATTCCAGATGGTCGAGACCACCGATCACCACCATGCGATCCGTGATCCCTGCCCTGTCCAATAACTTGCGCGGTACCGAAGCACGCCCCTGACGGTCCAACTTGAGCTCTGCCGCCTGGGACAGCGTCCCTCGGTAGTACAGTCGCACCTTCTGTTCAGTCTGTGGAAGTTGCTGCATTCGCTCGGCAATCTGCGCCCAGGAATTTCGGGGGTGGGCGGTCAGACAGCCATCCAGCCCACGGACGACGATCAGCGTGTCATCCGCCTCCGGTTCGAGATTGCGACGCAACTCGGCAGGCAGAAAGATCCTGCCTTTGTCGTCCACGGGGACTTCATACTCACCGAGAAACTGCGTCGCCACGGGCCTGCATCCAGTCGAGGAGGAAAGTTCACCTCACAGGTGTCAGGAAGAAAACTCCTCCAATAGACACCCTTATACACCATTTTCCACCACGACATATGATAACCTCGCCAGATCAGACATGTCAAGGGAAAACACCTCCGCTCTTAATGTTTTCTGAGGTTATTATGTAAGATATTGTAAATAATTTATTTACATTGCTCTACCAGACCACATACCGGTCTATTCAAGGCCAATCATGCCACGGCACAAGCATACGCCAATTTCTTCAGATCAACAGCGTGGATGGATCAGAATACAGAGAGAATCAGCGGCGGGCGGCGCAGGGTGGTGTATGGGGGAGTACCAGGGATGTGTGCTTCAGATTTTTGCCACAATATGCCTGTGAATGGTGCTCCCCAGACTGACGAACTTGTCCTCATAGTTCGTCGTCACCCCATTCCATGGCGCCTCAATCAGGTCGAAGTGCTGGTCGAAAGATTCAAATGCCTCCAGGATCACCTCGTAATACTCGTCATGGTCGGTGGCGATCCACAGCCGCCCTTCTGGCTGGAGAATGCGCCACGCCTCGGAGAGAAAGCCCGCGTCGATGAGGCGACGCTTGTGATGCTTCTTCTTGGGCCAGGGATCAGGAAAGTACACGTGCACGGCGTGCACCGACTCGGCGGGGACGAAAAATTCGACGAATTCACGAGCGTCCCCATGAATGAACCGCAAATTCTGTAGCTCCCGCCTACGGGCTCGGCCGTGGGCAAGGCGAAGGTATTTGCTGGCGACTTCGACACCGATAAAGTTGTGCGCCGGTCGACGCTGGGCGGCATCGAGCAGGAATCTGCCCTTGCCGAAGCCGAGTTCGACCTCGATGGGGTGATCATTGGCAAAAAAGGTCGCCAGATTCAGGATCGGATCGTCGTCCGATTCTTCGTCGAGCTGTATCAGCAAGGATGAACTCACTGCGGTTCCCGTTGTCTGGAGGTCAACGAACAAGGGGCGACCACCCACAGATGGTCGCCCCAGTCACGTCGTGTGGCGTCGGTTGGATTGACGGAGGTTGGTCTTCTCAGCCTGCAGCCTCAGAATGTCCCGGCAAGCCGCAGAAAATGTCGTAGTCGATCAACTCCTTCACCGTGGGTGCATCACCACATACGGGGCACTCGGCGTTGCGCCGTAGTTTGAGCTCGCGAAATTTCATATCCAGCGCATCGTAGAGAAGCATGCGACCTACGAGCGGCTCCCCTTTGCCCAGCACGAGCTTGACCACCTCTGTGGCTTGCACCAACCCGATGGTACCCGGCAATACGCCCAGAACACCACCTTCTGAGCAGCTGGGGACCTCACCGGGGGGCGGCGGCTCCGGATACAGGCAGCGGTAGCATGGGCCGCCGGCGGCGGAGTCATACACCGTCGCCTGACCCTCGAAGCGGAAGATGCTGCCATCGACGACTGGCTTGCCAGTCAGTACCGCCGCATCATTGACCAGATACCGCGTCGGAAAATTGTCGCAGCCGTTGACGATGATATCGTAGTCTGCCATGATGTCGAAGGCATTGTGCGATGTCATCAGATCGTGGTGCGCGACGATCTCGATTCCCGGATTCAGGTCCAGGAGACGTTCGCGTGCGACTTCGACCTTGGGCCGGCCCACATCACTCTCACCGAACAGCACCTGGCGCTGCAGGTTGCTCTTGTCGACGACATCCGCATCGACGAGACCGATCTTGCCGATGCCCGCCGCAGCCAGGTAGAGGGCCGTCGGGCATCCGAGACCACCGGCGCCGATGAGGAGCACTTTGCCCTGCAACAGCTTCTGCTGGCCTTGTTCGCCGACCTCCGGCAGGATGAGATGCCGTGAGTAGCGCTGCATGTCCTCTTCTGTCAGCAACCCGCCGGTCTGGATCTTCAGACCCGCGTCCTTCCAGCCTTTGATGCCGCCGATCATGGAACTCACGTTCGAGTAACCCATGGCGATCAGATCACGCGCCGCCAAGGCCGAACGATTGCCGCCGGCACAGTAGAGGGCGATGGACTCACTGCGATCCATCGACACATCCTCTTCGACATTCAGTTCGAGAAAGCCGCGCGGAATCAGATGCGCTCCGGGGATATATCCGTCCATCACTTCGTCGCGCTCGCGCACGTCGATCACGTGCTGGATATCACCGGACTGCAGCCCGCGCCTGACGTCGTCAGGGGTAACCTCTTTGATTGACTTCTTGACTTCTTCGAGAAGCTGGCTCGATGTCAGAGCCATGATGCCTTCTCCCGCTCAGGGTTGATTTGGTTTGGGACTAAAAACGTAGGGACGCTGTCGCTTACCGCAAGAGCGTACTTCGGTAATTACTCGTCTGGCTGCCCATTCCACTTCCTCCAAAGTGGTCGTTCGACCCAGACCGAAACGCAGTGATGCCGCTGCCGTCGCCACATCCAGACCCATGGCAGCCAGCACATGGGAAGGCGTATCGGCGCCGGATGAACAGGCAGATCCTGACGACAGCGCGACGTCACGAAGACGGGGCAGCAGTTCGGCAACGTGGCTGTCGGGGAAGGAGACATTGAGCGCATTTGGCAATCGTACCGCTGCCCCGCCGTTGACGACCACAGCGGCGCCGAAGGCGTGGACCAGGCACTGCTGCAGGCTGTCGCGCAGTTGCGCGAGCCGCTCTGCCTCAGGTGCTCTCTCCTGTTGGCAGAGACGGCAAGCTTCACCCAGACCGACGATGCCAGCGACGTTGAGCGTCCCCGATCGCAGCCCCCGTTCCTGGCCGCCACCCTCGATTTGGGCTGCTAGTCGCAGTGGTGGGCGGCGGCGGCGCACGAACAACGCGCCCTGCCCTTTAGGGCCATACATCTTGTGTGCCGACAGGGACAGCAAATCGATAGGAATTCGCCGCAAGTCGAGCGGAATCTTGCCCACCCCCTGCGCTGCATCACAGTGCCAGATCACGTTCCTGCCTTGCAGACAACGGGCGATCTGCTCCAGGGGTTGTAGCACGCCTGTTTCGTTGTTCGCCGCCATCACCGACAGCAGGCGCGCCTCGTCGTCGAGGGCTGCCGCCAAGGCGGGTAGGTCGATGATCCCTTGGTGATCCACAGCGACGCGGGTAACCCGGAACCCTTGCCCGGAACGCTCCAGACTGTCGAAGACGTCGAGCACGGCATGATGCTCGGTCGCGCAGGTTACCAGGTGAACGCCCTGGCCGGCCCAGGCGGCACAGGTCCCTTTGATCGCCAGGTTGTTCGCTTCCGTTGCGCCGCTGGTAAAGACGACCTCTCTCGCCGTCGCCCCAACAAGTGCTGCCACATGGCCGCGCGCGGCCTCGACAGCGGCGGCGGCATGCAGACCGAAATCGTGGGTGCGGCTGGAAGGATTGCCAAAATTCTCACGGAGATACGGCAACATCACCTCCAGGACCCGTGGGTCCAGGGGTGTCGTTGCAAGATGGTCTAGATAGATCGGGGTCGCGGGACCGCCACCCGAAGGATCGAGATCGGGCGGCTCAGATGCTGAAGGACTCGCCGCAGCCACAGGTTGTGCGCGCATTGGGATTTTCGACCTGGAAACCGGCTCCCATCAAGCCGTCATCATATCGCAGAATGACGCCATTGAGATAAAGACTGCTCTTGGGATCGACGAATATGCGCACACCATTGGACTCGATGACCTGGTCCATATCCCCCGGTTCGTCCTCGAAATCAAGTTTGTATTGAAAGCCGGAGCAGCCACCGCCCTTGACGGCGACACGCAGGCCCCGCTGCGCACCACCTTGTGGCTTCTCCTGTTCGAGAAGGCTGAGGATCTTGGTGCAGGCCTCTTCAGAAACGGTCAGCATGGTCTAATCCCTTAGCCGCCAAAAATGGCACACTCGACGAGATCGGGGACCTCGTCATGACACTGATACGATTCGCAGTTGTGGCAGTCACGCTCAAAAACCTTAATGCGACAGCATAGACAGCCCCGCAAGACATCGATACCACTACGATTGCGCTCGCGCAGTTCTTTATACTGGGCGATCTTGGCGTCAATCTCCTGCTGCTGCGTCTGCAGGATATCGATCATTTGCCGTGCCAGATCACCACCGGTCTCAGCTTTGTCGCGCAAGGCGAACAGATGCCTGACCTGTTCCAGATCGAAGCCCAGACACTTGAGGCCCTGGATGATCTGCAGTCGCCGCAACTGATCTTCGCAATAGCGTCTAAAACCGCCATTGGTCCGTTCCATGGGCTCGACGAGACCGAGCTCTTCATAGTAACGGATGGTGCGCGTCGAGACACCGGCGCGTTCTGCCAGGTCACCGATCTGCATTGTTGAGGCGGGGGACGTCAAGTGACGTATCTTCCTGTATTTAGGCGAATGTAACCAGCCCCCATAAGAGTGTCAACGAAAGCATTACAACGAAAGCATTACCGTGAATCCCTACCCTTTCTTACACGTCGATGCGGCGCTGCGCAATGCCGTTGACGATGGCATTTTAGCAGGTGCCACGCTGATCGCTGCTCGTGGCGCTGGCGGGCGACACGAAATTTCGATCGGTCAAGCGCAGATCACACCGACGGTACGGCCCCTGACGTCGACGACGCTGTATGACCTGGCGTCACTTACCAAGGTCTTGGCCACAACCTGGTTGGCCATGAAATGGGCGACGTCAGGTCAGCTCGATGTCGATGCCCCCATCGGCGACCTGTTGCCGGACTACTACCCTGAAAACAAGCGGCCCTCACCGTGCGTCTGCTCATGTGCCGCGCCGCAGGACTGCCATCCGGGCTTCGCCTGCGACGGGATACGGCACCGGACTCGAGTGGAGCAACGCATCGGCGCGCCGCCATGCAGCGATTCCTGCAAGCGCCATTGTCAGGTGCGTCGGGTCAACAGACGGTGTATAGCGACATCGGCCCCATCCTCATCGGCGATCTGCTAGAGCATCTGGGAGGTGATCGCCTCGATGGGATCCGTGCCGGTGAGTTGTACGCTCCTATCGACGATCCCCTGCGGATTCAAATCGTGCTTTTGGTTGGGACAAACCCCGCGCGGACGGACCCTCCGGCAGTCGTTTCTCCATCGCAGCGTATGGCCACACCGGGTTTACTGGCACGTCACTATGGATCGACCCGAAGCTGGATCTTTACGTGATCCTGCTCACCAATCGTGTGCACCCGGACAGAGGGGACCGAGGCTTTCAGCAGCTGCGACCCAAACTGCACGACATTGTCATCGAAGCTTTGTTGACCTGAGACGTGCAACGAAAGCTCGGTTGATGCGTCCAACAGCCACACTCTCCCCATAGCGGAGTGCATTGCCTTGCTCAGTCGAGAACGAAAAGCCAGAAAAATGCCAGTCATGGCGCTGCTGGCGCTGTTGCTGCTGTGCGCTTGCGAAAGGGCCGCAGCCTCCACCGTTCTCCCCTTGAGTATCAGCGACTTGACCGGGCGTTCTCGGCAGATCTTTCACGGCGTCTGTATCGATACTCAAGCCGATCTGATCGATGGGGATCCCGTCACCCACGTGCGCTTCGTTGTCGTGGAACCGCTCAAAGGGATGACGACGATCGATACCTTGAGTGTGCTCTTACCGGGTGGCGAAATCGACGGCATCCGCTATCACATCTCCGGCATGCCTGCCTTCATGCCCGACGAAGAAGTCGTCCTCTTCCTCTCGGGTCTGGACGGCGCCGGACGGGTCTGGCCTGTCGGCCTTGCGCAAGGGGACTTTCGTGTTCGCCGGCAGCCGCAGACCGCCCCACGGGTGCGTCGCGACTTTGACGGTCTGCGCTTCCAGGGCTCGGCTCGCGCCGCTGCATTACCAGTCCATGACCTAGCACTCGACGAGTTGCTGGACGAGATCCGTTCGCTCACGGGCGCGCCGGGAGATAGTCGCTGATGATCGGCGCCATTCGTTGCTTGCTGCTGTGGCTGCCTGTGGCAGCCTCACTCGGCGCCGCGACACCTGCCAGCGCTTTCCTCGTGCAGAGTACGCAGTCCGGCAACGGCCCCGTCGTTATGGCCTCCTGGGGTGAGGATGACGTTCCTTTCCGCATCGACGCCGCCGGCTCTGCGGACCTTGGCGCGGCGCAGACAGCAGCCATCCTGCGGCAGAGTTTTACCGTGTGGGAGAACGTGGAAGGGTCGCGTCTGCGCTTCATTGATGAGGGCCTGTCATCGGGGCGCGACGCCTCGCGCCGAGATCGACGCAACCTGCTGATCTTCGATGAGACCGGTGCGACTCTCGGCGCCCCTGATGGTAGCGGCATCATCGCCGTGACGCGTATCAACTCCGATGCGCAGACAGGCGAGATCTTCGATGCGGACATCATCTTCAATGGCCGCGATTTCCGCTTTGCCGCCGAACCGACGCCTGGGCGAATCCTGCTACGGGACGTCGCCGTACACGAGATCGGCCATTTCGTCGGACTCGATCACACACCGTTGGCCGGTGACCCGGTACAGCGACCGACGATGAACCCCTTCTATTTCGGTGACGGTCCCGGCGAGGCATCATCGCTAGCCGCCGATGACATTACAGGGCTTCGCGTCCTCTATCCCACATTCGCCTTCTCCTCCATGTCGGGTGCCATAACGGGACGTATCGAAGAACCGGGAGGCCGGGGGGTCTTCGGCGCTCACGTGACGGCCCTCGATCTCGATTCCGGTGAACTCTACAGCACCCTGAGTGGCGCCGAAACGGGAGTTCGTGATCGTGGTGCGTATGCACTTCGCGGGTTGCCGACGGGCCTCTATCGGGTCGCCATCGAACCGGTGAGTGGTGGTCTCGACGCGAGCAATTTCTCCAGCCTCTTCGCCACCCTGGATGCTGACTTTCCGTTGGAGTATTTCGGCAATACCGATATCGCTTCGACGGCCCTACCCGTCTTGGTCACGGGCGGTATCGGTTCGTCCAACATCGACTTCACGACAGGTTTCATCACCCCAGGTGTGCCATTCGTACGCTCCGTAGACGGCCCGGGGAATACCCCTGACGCCATCGGCCCGTATACAACCTTCTTCGATGTCGTCAATGCGATCCGCGTCGAGGTCATCATCGAGATCGATGGGCAGGTCTCCGCTATCACGGCAGAGGCCCTTGGAGGTGGCATGTTTCGATCTCAGATTCCAGGGCAGCACGTGGGTACCCATGTGCGGTATCGATTGACGGCGGCGTCTGCCACGGGCATCTCTGTGGATTTTCCAGCCGGCGGTCGGTGGCTCGAGTTTGACGTGATCGGTCTTTCCGGCGCACCTCTGGCTTTCACCGTCTTGCGTGACGCCGGCGTGCTCGGTGTATTCGATACGGGGGCCGATGTTGAAGTGGCTCGTGTCGACCTCGGCGACGATCCCATTCAGATCCTCCACTCCCCCGACGGCCAGTTCCTATACGTCTCCAATCTCGAGTCCAGTGAAATTACCGTCATCGAAACGGCGACATTCCGCATTGCCGATCGCATCTCCGTCGCCGCACAGCCTCTCGACATGGCCCTGTCCCCCGACGGTGGCACACTATATGTGACGAATTCGGGCGCGTCGCTGTTGACCGCCATCAACCTGGAATCACGCCGGGTTCTGAGTTCTGTCTCCGTCGGTGCCCTCGTGGAGGGACCGTATGGCATCGCCACCAGTGGCAGGCGGGTCTACGTCACCGATCTGCGATCCAACGCCGTAGTCGCCGTTGAAGATGGACAAGTCGTTGCCCGCATTCCCGTCGGTGGTGGCCCACG
>DPVW01000236.1:0-973 GCA_003529325.1 Candidatus Latescibacterota bacterium
CAGAAGGACCTCTTCGGCCACCTTTTGACAGGATGCGGCAATATCCATCTCGCGCTGCGTCAACGGACTCTCTGCCGCCCTCGCTGGACCGTCGAACAGCGCGTCCATGGCACTCGACGTCATCTTCAGTCCCGCTAAATAATCGAAATATCTGAGATTGAGGCGGAAGGAGCCGTCCTCGGCGAGGGCGACGATCTCATCGAGAATACGATCCACGTACTTCGGTTCGCCGTAGGGTGCCAGTCCCATCAGCTTGTATTCACCGGAATTGGGTTTGAATCCGGTGAAGTAGGTGAAGGCCGTGTATAGCAAGCCGAGGGAATGTGGGAATTTGATCTCCCCCAGCGTGTGCAACTCCGTGTTCCGACCAAAACCGAAACTCGTCGTCGTCCATTCGCCGACGCCGTCCGTCGTCAGGATCGCCGCTTCCTCGAAGGGGGAAGGGTAAAAAGCTGACGCCGCATGGGATTCGTGATGTTCGCCGAATAGCACCTTTACGTCGTAGCCCAGTTCCCGGCGCACCTCCTGCGGGATCCATAATTTCTGATTGAGCCAGACCGACATGGACTTCCAATACAACCGCAACCCCTTCGGGGCTGTGCCCAGATGTGTCTCCAGCAGACGTTCGAAGGTGAGCAGTGGCTTGTCGTAAAAGCCAACGCACTCGAGATCGGCGGCGGCGATCCCGGCTTCCTCAAGGCAGTATCTGGCGGCCAGCACGGGGAAACGGGCATCATGCTTGCGGCGCGAAAATCTCTCTTCCTGCGCCGCCGCGACAATACGGCCATCGGTGAGCAGGCAGGCGGCAGAGTCGTGATAATAGGCTGAAATGCCGAGAATATGGCGGGGCACTGGGCAGGTGTCCGTCTTGACGATGTGCGGGGCAGCAACGATAATCTGCAGCCTTGTCAAGCTACCAAGTCCCAATAAAAATAGCAAGATAGACACATATGGAACATCTCCGATTTCTCAC
>DPVW01000236.1:1365-10447 GCA_003529325.1 Candidatus Latescibacterota bacterium
ATCGCTTCAGCATCAGGCGGCTGTCGCCCTCGGTTTTCCCGCGCCATTCGGTCTCACCGTGCGCTACGCCATGAAGGCATGCCCCTCCGCCGCCGTGTTGCGCGTGCTCACGCAAGCTGGCCTGCATATCGATGCCAGTTCGGGATGGGAGGTGCGCCGCGCCATCGGCAACGGGGTGCCTCCGGAGCGTATCCTGTTGACGACCCAGCAGACACCTGACGATCTGGCGGAATTGGTCGGTCTTGGGATACGTTTCAACGCCTGCTCGTTGTCACAACTGGTCGCCTTCGGTCTGGCATGCCCCGGCCAACCAGTGAGCGTCCGTCTGAATCCAGGTCTGGGCTCCGGTCACAGCAACCGCACCAATGTGGGCGGTCCCTCCGCCAGTTTTGGCATCTGGCACAGCCATCTCGAACGCGTTCTCGATACGGCACGCGAGCACGGACTGAAGATCACCCAGTTGCACACCCACATCGGCTCTGGCAGCGACCCGGAGGTGTGGCAGCGGTGTTCGGGTCTGACGATGAATCTCGTCCGCCATCTGCCCGATGTGACGACGGTAAATCTGGGTGGGGGATACAAGGTGGGACGCATGAGCACGGAGCTCTCCACAGACCTGCAGCGTGCCGGCGAGCCAATCGCGGCGGAACTGCGCCGATTCGCCGACGAGGAGGGCAGGCAACTGCACCTGGAGATCGAACCCGGAACCTTCTTTGTCGCCAATGCGGGATCGGTGGTGGCCAGTGTCATCGATACCGTCGACACCGGCAAGGAGGGCTACAGCTTCGTCAAAGTGGACACGGGCATGACGGAGATCGTGCGACCCAGCATGTATGGTGCCCAGCATCCCATCATCCTGATCCCCCGCGAACCACAAGAGCGGCCGACAAAGGAGTATCTCGTGGTCGGACACTGCTGCGAAAGTGGTGATATCCTCACCCCCGAACCGGGCAATCCAGAGGGACTGTTGCCGAGAACGCTCACCGAAGCCCAGATCGGTGACCCCATCGTCATTGACGCAGCCGGCGCCTATTGTGCCGCCATGTCCGCGAAGAACTACAACTCTTTTCCTGAAGCGCCCGAGGTCCTGTTGGCTACGGACGGCACCTTTCATCTCGTCCGCCAGCGGCAGACGCTGGAGCAGGTCCTGCAGAACGAGAGGATCCCCGAGTTTCTGCGCTAACTTGAGTTCCTGCGCCGACGGAGAGGTGAGGAGGCGTGCAAGCGTGCAACGCCCGCCTGTTCTATACTGTAGGTCCCCGGCCGGGTCCTTGACCGACCTTTCTGAAGCCACCCAAGCCCCGCGGCGGGCGCCCTCGAGCGCCTGTGGAAACTCCGATGGATGATAGCGACGTTGAGCCGGAGCAGTGGGCTTGGACCAGCCACCCCCTTCGCGATGAGTCGCCCTGCAAGTCGGTCGCCCTGGGGGCGGCGATCTTCGGGTCGGCTGCGGTGATGGCATACAGTCTCGAACACCTTGCCTACGGGATCATCTGTCTCGGCGTCCTCGTCATTTCGACTGCGGGTTATCTGCTACCAACCAGGTACATTCTCGACGCCCACGGGGCGGCATACAAGCAACTGGTGTGGCGACGTCGACCGTGGACGACATTCCGCCGCGCCGTACGCCACCCCGACGGGATTTTCCTGAGTCCTTTTCGTCAGCCGAACCGTCTCGAGTCTTTCCGCGGCCTCTTTCTACGCTTCGGTGCTGATGGCGACACTGACAGGATTGACTTGCTGGTTAAATCCCATGTTCCTGACTGAAGGAGTCCGTTCTGCCTTCGCCAACGCCTTCGCCCTGGACTCGGGTGTCGACTTCACCGACGAAGAGCGTGCCCTCGTTGATCGACTTGCCCGACTCGTCGTCCAACGACGGCTGACGGCACCGGCGGTGATGGCCCTGGAGAGTGCCCGTCCTCTGAGTTTTATCGGCAGCCAGATTCTGGTCTTTTTCGGCCCCCTGCTGAATGTCGCGTTCTCCAAGTCCGATACCGATCGCCTCGTCCACCTGCTCGAAAGACGACACAGCCTGGACCTGGTCATCGACACCATCCACCGACAGGAAGAGGAACGTTTGTGAGCAAGTTGGATGTCGTTATTGCCACGGACTGTGGCAGCACGACGACGAAAGCCATTCTCATAGAGCGCCAGGGCGACGTCTATCGGCAGACCTGTCGTGGCGAAGCGCCGACGACGGTGGAGGCACCCTTCGAGGATGTGACACGAGGCGTGTTGAATGCGATCCAGGAGATCGAGGAACTTTCCGGCCGGCAGATCCTCGACGGGGAGCAGATCATCACCCCCGCCGATGGCGACCGTGGTGTCGACATCTACATCTCGACTTCGAGTGCGGGTGGAGGCTTGCAGATGATGGTCGCCGGTGTCGTCGAATCGATGACGGGTGAGAGTGCCCAGCGTTGTGCCCTGGGTGCCGGCGCCATCGTCATGGACGTATTGGCCGCCAATGACGGCCGCCTGCCACATGAAAAGATCGAACGGATCCGTCATCTGAGACCTGACATGGTGCTGCTGTCAGGGGGCACCGATGGTGGCAC
Source organism: Candidatus Latescibacterota bacterium (assembly GCA_003529325.1). Classification (GTDB taxonomy): domain Bacteria; phylum Latescibacterota; class UBA2968; order UBA8231; family UBA8231; genus UBA8231. The sequence continues at coordinate 3,924 of DPVW01000236.1, forward strand.
CATTTCCCATGTCGTCGAATTGGCCGAATACGTCGCTGCCGCGGACCCACGACCACGATTCGGCACCGGTTTCGAACTCCCCGTCATCTTCGCTGGCAATAAGGATGCACAGTCAGAGGTAGAGCGCGTTCTCGGCGACAAGACCGCATTACATCTGACGGAGAACATCCGCCCCATTCTCGAGCAGGAGAATCTGGGACCGGCGCGCCATGTCATCCACGATCTGTTTCTCGAGCACGTGATGGCCCAGGCACCCGGTTATCGGGAATTGATGGGCTGGACAGGTGCACCGATCATGCCGACACCGGCTGCGGTAGGGCAGATCATGCAGACCATCGCCCGACGTCAGAACATCAATGTCCTCGGCGTCGATATCGGCGGCGCCACGACGGACGTTTTCAGCGTCTTCACCGCCATCGGCGATGATGGGCTCTCCGCCGAACCCGTATTCAACCGTACCGTGAGCGCCAATCTGGGAATGTCGTACAGCATCTCCAATGTCCTCGCCGAAGCGACCATTGAAAATGTCGTGCGCTGGCTTCCCGTCGACATCGACGAGGCCGATCTGCGGGACCGCATCAAGAACAAGATGATCCGACCCACGACGATCCCGCATATGCTGGAAGAACTGCAGATCGAACACGGCGTCGCTCGCGAAGCGTTAAGACTCGCCCTCGTCCAGCACCGGGAACTGGCGGTTGGGCTCAAGGGCGTGCAGACAGAACGAACGTTGTCCGACGTGTTCGATCAGGACGCGACCGGCGACAGCCTCATCGACATGATGGCACTCGACCTGCTCGTCGGCAGTGGTGGCGTGTTGTCCCACGCACCCCGGCGGTCACAGACGGCGGCGATGCTCGTCGACGCCTTTCAACCCGAGGGTGTCACACAGTTGGCGGTGGACAGCATCTTCATGATGCCCCATCTGGGCGTTCTGGCTTCCGTCGATGAAAAAGCCGCCACCGATGTCTTCGAGCGTGACTGCATCGTCTATCTGGGCACCTGCGTCGCGCCCGTGGGGACCGGCAAGTCGGGCGACGTGATCCTCACCTACGAGCTGGCAATCGATGACGACGCAGCCGCCGGCTCGCAAGGGACCTTGCTCTATGGGGAACTCGAATTGCTCGCCCTCTCCGAGGACATCGAAGGTGACATGGTGTTGAAACCATCCCGCGGTTTTGATGTCGGCGCTGGTGCCGGTCAGCAGTTGCGGGCACGGGTACGTGGCGGGGTCGTGGGTCTTATTCTCGACGGCCGGGGTCGCGTCATTGAGTTACCACAAAAGGACGTCGAACGGCGGGCGAGTCTGGCACGCTGGAACCGGGCCCTGGAACTCTACGACGGGCAGGAAGGGGAGTAAACATGGCACACGCCTACACACCGGGCCTACGGGTGACGGCCGATGCCTCCCTGCGCCGGACCCGGCGCCTGCCCATGAAGGGCCAGGTGCTCGCACAGATCGGTGACACCGTGCTACGGCAACAGGTTGTGGCTCGCACCGAGTTGCCTGGCAACGTACACACCATGAACATCGTCAACCGCCTCGGCATCTCCGCCGACGAGTTGCCCACCTTCATGCTCAAGAGCCAAGGCGAGGCCGTGACCAAGGGTGAGGTGATCGCCGAGACGCGACCGCTGATCAAGTGGTTCAAGACCAGTGTCGAGGCTGCCATTGACGGCACCGTGGAGAGCATTTCCGCCATCACCGGTCAGGTGCTGCTGCGCGAGGCGCCCCTGCCGGTGGAAATCATGGCCTATGTGGATGGCACCATCGTTGAGGTGATCGCCGACGAAGGTGTCGTCGTCGAAACACGTGGTGCCTTCGTGCAGGGCATCTTTGGCGTCGGTGGCGAATCGTATGGGCCGCTGCACCTGATCAGCGAGCGCCCCGGAGAGGACCTCACGCCGGAGGCGATCGATAACGATTGCGCCGGGCGGATCATCGTCGGTACAGGGTTGGTGACGCATGCCGTCATCGACAAGGCCCGGCAGGTGGGCGCTGCCGGTGTCATCGGTGCCGGCATCCACGACAGTGACCTGCGCAACTTGCTCGGTTATGACCTCGGTGTCGCCATCACCGGCGCCGAGGATATCGGCCTGACCGTGATCGTCACCGAGGGCTTCGGTCGCATCGCCATGGCGGGCCGCACCTTCGAAATACTCAAAGGCTGCCACGGCCGGGAGGCCTCGCTGTCGGGAGCGACCCAGATCCGTGCCGGTGTCATGCGCCCCGAAATCATCGTGCCCGACCTCGAAAACGTTTCCTCGTCGGAGGATGGTCACACCGGACACGGAGGCGGCATGGCGGAAGGTGACGCGCTGCGGGTGATTCGCGCCCCCTATTTTGGCCACATCGGTACGGTTGGAAAGTTGATCGCCGACTTGCAGCAGGTGGAGTCGGGTGCCTCTGTGCGCGTCCTCGAGGTCGAATTCGAGGATGGCACACGGGCGGTGGTTCCCAGAGCCAACGTCGAATTGATCGAGGAGTGAGGATCAGATGAGCAAGATCACCTCTTGTATCGCCATCGCCGGGATCTTTCTGCAGGTCGCGGCAGGAGCGCAGGAACCGGTGAAGATCGAGGTCTTCGACACACCAAACGACGCCGGGGGCAGTCTGACCATTACCTGGCCTCTGTCGACGTCGGCGCAGACCTCGGAGTATAGAATTTACGTGGCCACCGCCGCCGACGGCCGATTTCAACTGGCGGCGACAACGACGGCGCCGGCACTGAAGTCGACGGAGCCAACCTTGTTCGGCCATGCAGAGGCGAATGACCAATTCCACGTCCTGCACTTCACCGACCATGATACGGAGGGCGGTGGCGAACCGATGCCCTTGCGGGATGGCACCGCATATTTCGTCCGGCTTGGTGTCACCACAGACGGCGATGAGCTCTTCAGCGACGTGCACTCGGCAGAACCCGGTGGCAACTGGTTCAACACGGCCAAATGGAATAATCTGATCATCTCCGTCGGCTTGACCCTCGTCATTCTGTTCTACATCTCCGTGGCGCGCCGCAAGGATCTGTTCATTCGCCGCATCGCCGGGTTGGAGGCCCTCGACGAAGCCCTCGGCCGAGCGACGGAGATGGGCAAATCGGTGTTGTTCGTGCACGGCCTGAAGGAGATGGACAAGATCTCCACCATCGCCGCCGTCAGCATTCTCGGGCGTGTCGCCCAGCGCACGGCACGCTTCGACACCGACCTGCGTGTCGCCAACGTCGACCCCGTGGTGATGTCGGTGAGCCAGGAAGTGGTCAAGGAGGCCTATCTCCAACAAGGCCGTCCCGACGCCTACCGTCCGGACAGCATCTTCATGGCCGCCACTGAGCAATTCTCCTACGCCGCTGCCGTTGCGGGCATCATGGTCCGAGAGCGGCCGGCAGCACACATCATGATGGGCTATTTCTACGCCGAATCGATGTTGCTGGCAGAGACGGGCAGTACCACGGGCGCCATCCAGATCGCTGGCACGGACGCGTATACCCAATTGCCATTTTTTGTCACCACCTGCGACTACACGCTGATGGGTGAAGAGCTCTACGCCGCCAGCGCCTACCTCTCCAAGGAGCCGAAACTACTCGGCAGCCTGAAAGGTCAGGATTTGGGCAAGGCACTGATTATCGGGTTGGTCCTCGTCGGTACGGCCCTGGCGTCCTTCGAGGTCGATTTCCTCACCCACCTTTTTGCTTCCCTGTAGAGGAGAGATCGATGCTGTTTCTGACTCGGACCCTGCCATTTCTCTTCTGCTTCGTCTTCGGCGTCACAAGCTGGATCATCTATTACGTCCCACACGAGTATGCCCAGACCATCGAGCGAGAGTTCGCTCTGTGGCTGCGACTGGTGTTCGCCTTCGCCTACGTCCTCGGACTCGTCAGCCTTCTCAGTCTGCACTGGGCGAAGATCCGGCAGCGGCAGGCTGGCTGGGCCTACAGTCTCATCGTCTATATCAGTTTCGGTGTGATGATGCTCTTCGTCGTCTACAACGACGGCAACGGTCCCTTCGCGCCACAGGAGACGACGGGACCGTATCAGTGGACGTTCATCAATGTCCACGTCGCCAGTTCGGCGACGATGTTCTCCTTGCTCGCCTTCTTCATCTCCTCTGCTGCCTACCGGACCTTTCGAGCCCGCACGCCGGAGGCAGCGATCCTGTTGGTATCGGCGATCATCGTCATGCTCGGCCGCGTGCCGATCGGCGCATATATCTCCGATGTGATTCCCGAGGCCATGCAATGGCTCATGTCGGTCCCCAACATGGCGGCCAAACGCGGCATCCTGTTGGGAGTGAGCCTCGGCGCCATCGCCACTTCGCTGCGTATCATCTTCGGCATCGAGCGCTCGTATCTGGGCGGAGGAGATGACTGATGGAACGCCTGATCAACATCGACCGCAGGATCATCTTCGTCTTTGTCTTTCTGGGGGTTGCCATTCCCCTGCTGGTCGACATCCACCTGCCGATCAAGCCGACACCGACGGTGCGTTCTGTCTACGACGAGATCGAACGCATCAGCATCGAGGATCCGGACCGGCCCGTCCTCGTCAGTTTCTCCTATGGGGCCAGCACTGTACCGGAGATGGTACCGATGACCCGGGCCATCCTACGGCACCTGTTCAGCCGCGGGCGGAAGGTCGTCGGCATCTGTCTCTGGCCCGAAGCCGTCGGGATCGCGCAGCCGATCATGGACGAGCTCGCGGCTGAGTTCGGCATGAAATACGGCACGGACTACGCCTTTTTGGGATATAAACCGGGCCAGCACGCCGTGGTCCTGAATCTCGGGCAGAGTGTGGCCGGAACCTTTCCCTTCGACACGGCGGGCACAGCGATTGGTGACCTGCCGGTGTTGGACGGTGCGAAAAATCTCAAGGATTTCTCCTTCGTCTTCGACTTCGCTGCCGGGGACTCGATGGAATTCTGGTGGATCCCCTTCGGCCAGGAGAAGCACCGCTTTCCCTTCGCCGGTGGCTGCACGGCCGTGATGGCACCTGACCTGTATCCTTTCCTGCAATCCAAGCAGCTCGTCGGATTGCTCGGTGGACTCGCCGGTGCCGCCGAGTACGAGACGATCATCGGAGTCCCGGGCAGCGCCACGGCAGGTATGGAGCCGCAATCGGTGACGCACCTCATCATCATCCTGTTCATCCTCCTCGGCAATACGGTCTACTTCATGACCCGGCGCCGCAGCGGCACGGTCTAAGGGGACAGCCAACATGACTCGGGACAGATACGTATTCGTCGGCTTCCTCGCCCTTTTCTTATCTGCCAACGCCATCCTCGTTGCCAACGGCTCGCTCGCCCTCGACTGGGACGGCATTGGTGTGATGGTCGCTGTTGGCTGCACACTGGCACTCTACAGCTTCCTGTACAAGGACAATGCCCTGTTCAAGGTCGCCGAGCATGTCTACGTCGGCGTCGCAGCTGCCTACGTCTTCGGTATCACCTGGTACAATTCGCTGTATGGCGAGATCATCGTCAGCTACTTCGACATCGGTGCCGAGGGTAGCACCGGAGGGGGGCACAATCCATGGGTCTTGCTGTTCCCCACCCTGCTCGGTCTGCTGATGCTGACGCGATTCTCGCGCAAATTCAGTTGGCTGAGCCGCATCTCCTTCGCCTTCGTCGTCGGTGTGGGCGCCGGTCTTACGATCCCCAGATTCATGTCCTCTTTCCTGCTGGGGCAACTCGAACCCAGTCTGGCGCCACTGAGCCTGAGCTGGGAAGGCCTTAACCTGTTCCTCGTCCTCGTCGGCGTCATCACGGTGCTGGTGTATTTCTTCTTCTCCGTGGAGCACAAAGGGGCCGTCGGTCACGCGTCACGACTCGGAATCTGGTTTCTGATGGTCTCCTTCGGCGCCTCCTTCGGTTATACCATCATGGCCCGCCTGTCCCTGTTGATCGGGCGTATCAGCTTCCTGCTCGATGATTGGTTACACGTGATGTAGCCGCGCAGGTGGGCACGGACGTTCGCAGAGCAGACGACTGGCGTTGCTCTAAAGAGATCTGTCGATCTGGGGTCTTGGGAGTACTACTGCCGCGAGCCGTGTACTACTCGCCGAGCTCCTCAGCCCGGGCGTAGGCGGCCTCGCTGTCGGCGATGCGTGCACTCAATGCGTAGATACGGCCCAACTCGCGCCACACGACGCCATTTTCGGGCGTGTCGGTCGACAGTGACTCCAGCAATGGCAAAGCGGCATCGAGGTCTTCGAGAGCGAGATGGGTGATGGCCAGATTGTAGCGGGCATCTATGTCACTGGGCCGCAGAGCGAGGGCCAGCAGAAAACTCTCACGCGCCTCCGAATGGGCATCTTTGGACCAGTACAGGTTGCCCAGATTGTAGTGGCAGGTGAAGCAGGCTGCATCCAGGTCCAGGGCGCGTTGTAGTGTCGCTACCGCCGCCTCTGTCAGTTGTTGCTCCGTCTGCGCGCTTGCCAGATTGACCAGGACTCCGTGGTGTTCGCCATACTGCAGTACATGCTCGAAACTGGCCACGGCTTCGTCGTATTGCTGCTTATTCAGATGGATG